>CAXTFT010000086.1:0-15460 GCA_964243585.1 uncultured Terriglobus sp. | reverse complement strand
GAAAGGCGGCGAACTTGTGGTTCACCTCCTTCTGCGGGTCGCCGCTTGCGGACAGGACGGTGCCGGTGCGTTCGGCTGTTTCGCCCGCCAGGCGAAAATGTGCCTCGCCGCCGATGGCAAGTTGCGGCAGCCGGTCCTGCGGTACTTCCACCAGCAGAAACTGCCGGGAGCAGTCCACCAGCGTCAGCAGCGGGTCGCCTCCTGCCACACCTGTCCATTGATGGGTGACTTGATGTTCAGGCCACCCAGTTGGGTTGAGCGTGCGCCCTCTGCCGTCACGGCGGCATGGGCCTGCGCAGCCTGCGCGCGTGATGCGGCCAGCGAACGCTGCACCTCTGCCATGCGGGTGGCAATCTCGTCTGCGCGCTGGTGCGAGTAAGCCACGTCATTGTTGGTACCGGGTTCCGACAGCAGGCCCTGTGCGGCGGAAGCCTGCTGAGACTGAAGCGAGATGACGGCTTCGCGCTCAGCCTCGACGTTGCGCTGGGCAATACTTTCCGTGGTCACCAGGCGGTCAAATTCCGCGTGCGGAATGATGCCTGCGTCGTGCAGGCTGGTGCCACGCTGCAGGTCGCGGCGAGCCTGCGCCAGTGCCTGTTCGCGACCGGCCAGCGTGCTCTTTGCCTCGGCCACGGCGTGGACCAGGCGGTCAGCCACGGCGGTGGAATGCGCTGAGGCGCGCAGCATCAGCGCGGCACGCTGACCTTCCAGCGCGCGGAGTTCCACATCATCTGCTGCGGCGTTGCTCCCGGCTGTTTCTTCCAGCGTGCGCAGGTTGTCCAGATGCTGATGGTCGACCAGGCCGTTCTGCATGGCGGCGACCACGTCCCCCTGCACCACGGCGGCGTTGTTTGCGCGCGGCAGGCCTGCAATGGTGCCCTCAATGGGCGCGCGGACGTCCAGCACGTAGGCTGACACAATGGCGTCAGAGCTGGCGATGTAGATCTGCTCGGAAAATGCGCCGTAGGCCCCGGCCATTAGCAGCGTTCCGGCAGCGGCCATCTTTAGAGGGCGCCGCGGGATATGCCAGGCCGGCTTTGCTTCAGCGACGTTGGCGGCAAGGTTTGAGGGCAATGCGATGGAATGCGACACGTTTCAGGGAACCTCACACCCTGTATCGGCACCGTCGCGGTGCGCTTCAGGCTTTCGTTTTGGCAGATAACTGTTCCCCTGGCCTAAGGCGCCACTTTGTCACCGCATGAAAGACACACCCGCTCTGACGTAAGTACTGCAACGTGCCGCGCAGCCAGGACCGGCGACGGCAGAGTATTGTCAGAGGTAGATTGGCTTCCCCGGTTTTTCTTCGTCGTATTGCCACGGCCGTACCGCGCCATGACGTCCACCATGCGTTTGTGGACTTTGCGGGCGACATGCTGCGGGATGAGGGCAGCCGTGTCCTGTTTCGCCGCATGGCCGCGCGCTCCGGCATCGAGCATCGTTACGCGGCGCTGCAGGTAGAGGGTGAGCCGGATGCGGGTGCAATATCTGCTGGAGACATGTACCGGCTGGGTGCATTTCCGGCCACCGCACGCCGCATGGAGCTTTTTAAACGCTTTGCACCGGCCCTGATGCGCGATGCGTTGGACCGGCTGGCACTCTCGGCAAGTGAGCGCGATCGCATTCGCCACGTCATTGTGACCTCGTGCACAGGTTTGTACGCTCCGGGGCTGGACTTCGAGGCCATGCAGCACCTTGGGCTGCCGCCCTCGACCGAACGCACCATGATCGGGTTCATGGGCTGCTATGCGGCGATGAACGCACTGAAGCAGGCACGGCATATCGTGCGGTCAGAGCCCGAGGACAGCGTTCTGGTCATCAACCTGGAACTGTGCACGCTGCACCTGCAGGAGACGCAGGATCTGGGACAGGTGCTGTCATTCCTGATCTTCGGCGACGGCTGCGCGGCCAGCCTGGTGGGCGCCGAACCGGGCGGCCTGTGCATGGACAGCTTTCGTGCCATGCAACTGGAAGGCACAGGCGACCTGATCCGGTGGGACGCAGGCGACCAGGGCTTTGACATGGTGTTGTCAGGCCAGGTGCCGTCCGAAATCTTTCGCGCGCTGCGCCACCACAAAGCAGAGATCGTGGGCGATGCCGAACCCGCGCTATGGGCTGTGCATCCGGGCGGGCGCTCCGTGCTGGACGCGGTGGCGGATGCGCTTTCGCTGCCCGGGGAGGCGCTTGCGGCATCACGCGAGGTGTTGCGGCAGTACGGCAACATGTCGTCAGCCACGGTGATGTTTGTGCTCGAACGCTTGATGAAGACTGTGCAGCCGGGTCAGCGCGGTGTGGCCATGTCCTTCGGCCCTGGCCTTACAGCGGAGACGATGCAATTCCATGCCGCGGACTGACTTGGATTTCCAGCACCGCGCCTACCTGGACGAGTGGATGGACGAGCCTTGTAGTTACGAGGACTTTCGCGACTGCCTCCGCGACCTGCAACAGGTCAACACCGTCACCTTTGCACGGCGCGCCACGCTGCAGTGGCTGCGGCAGTTGCCGCGTGGAAAAAACCCACTGCACATTGTGGACGTGGGCTGCGGCGGAGGCGATGCCCTGCGGCACATTGAGCAGGCAGCGAAGCAATGGGACTTGTCGGTAAGGCTGACCGGCATCGACCTGAACCCCCATGCCGCGCACGCCGCACGTGAGTTCACGCCGACGGGCAGCAGCATTGAGTGGGTGACCGGTGACGCCTTCTCCCATAGGCCAGGTGTCGCAGTCGATGCGGTGATTAGTTCGTTGTTCACGCACCACCTGCCGAACGCGGAGATCGTCCATTTTCTCCAGTGGATGACGGAGACTGCGCGCGTAGGCTGGTTCATCAACGACCTCCACCGCGACCGGATGCCGTACTACGCCTTTGCAGCACTGGCACGGGTGGCTCGGTGGCATCGCTTTGTGCAGCACGACGGGCCGGTGTCTATCCGCAGGGCCTTCCGCGCAGCGGACTGGCATGCTTACCTGCGACTGGCAGGCCTTGCGGATGCAGGCATCGCAGTCGAGCCGGTGTGGCCCGCGCGGCTCTGCGTCTCGTGGCTGCGGGAGAACTGACCGTGCCTTCGCAGCAGAAGGTCGTGGTCATCGGCGGTGGGCTGGCGGGCAGTTCCGTCGCGCTGCGACTCGCAAGGGCAGGCCGGGATGTAGTGCTACTGGAAAAGAGCCGCGGCCCACACAACAAGGTCTGCGGCGAGTTTCTAAGCACTGAAGCGTTGCACTACCTTCGCACGCTCGATGTCGATCCGGAAGCACTTGGCGCAGTGCCCATCAGCCGGGTACGGTTGGCGACTGGGCATTCGCTATCAGAAGCAGCGCTGCCGTTTCCGGCGATGTCGCTGTCGAGGTGCTGCCTGGATGAAGCACTGCTGCAAACCGCTGCCGCCGCAGGCGTGGAGGTCAAACGTGGCACGCAAGTCAGTGCTTTGCAGAAGGAAGGCTCAGGCTGGACCGTTGGCCTTCGTGATGGACCACCGCTGGAAGCCAGCAATGTGTTCCTAGCGACCGGCAAGCATGACCTGCCGAACCTGCCCCGCCCCGCAGGCACACACGCCGGGCTGGTCGGCTTCAAGATGTACTACCGGCTGGAGCCATGGCAGGCAGCCGCTTTGACGGGCACCGTGGAACTTCTTCTGTTTCCCGGCGGCTATGCGGGCCTGCAGCCGGTGGAGGGTGGCCGGGCCAACCTGTGCCTGCTGGTGGACTCCCATACGCTGCGCGAGTGCGGCGGCGACTGGGCAGCACTGCAGGCCCACATGCTTTGCCACTCGCCGCATCTTGCACAACGACTGGCCCGAGCCGAACCGCTTCTGACTGCGCCGCTGGCTATTTCACCGGTGCCGTATGGGCATGTGCAGCGGAACACATTGCCCGGTCTGTGGCGACTGGGTGATCAGGCCGCGGTCATCCCATCGTTCAGCGGCGACGGCATGAGCATTGCACTGCACAGCGCCGCGCTGGCTGCAAAGCAGTACCTTGGCGGCGGAGCTTCCACAGGGTTTCAGCAGGAGTTGGCTTGGCAGATGCGGTCCCGTTTGCGGCTGGCCACTGCCCTGTCACGAACCCTGGTTCGCTGGCCGTGGACCGCAGGCTTTGTGCATCACTTTCCTGCAGTGCTGCCCATTCTGGCTTCCGTGACACGCATTTCTGCAGGAAACCTGCTTTCCGCGGATGGACCGTCCGCGTAGACTCGCTGAATACGAGGAGAAGCTCATGGATGAGATTGCTGAGGACTGCTTCAGCGCCATTGCGAGTTCCAAGGGAATTCCAAAGGAGTCGATCACACTGGATAGCTCTCTGGAGTCACTGGAACTGGACTCGCTGGACCGTGTCAGCATGTCGTTCGACCTGGAAGAGAAATATGGTGTTGAGATTCCCGAGCACAAGCTGCACCGCATTGTGACAGTGGGTGACCTGGTGCGCGAAATCGGCACAGCGGTAGACGAAAAGCAGGCAGGTGCGGTGGGGAATCCCGCGTAATGCACCGGGTTGCGGTCACCGGCGCGGGTTGCATTACCGCCATTGGCAATACGGTCGAGGACTTTCGCAAGAGCCTGTTTGAAGGCAGCAGCGGTATCCGGCCCATGCTGCCGGAGCAGCGGCGCGACCTGCACTTTGCAGCCGTGGCAGCCGTGCAGGAATTTCGCTCGGCGGACTGGCTGACGCTGGCACAGGCACCGCTGGCGGAGCGTTCGTCTTCCTTTGCCATTGCCGCGGGCCGGCAGGCAGTTACCCAAGCCGGCCTGCGACAGGTCTATGCGGGCGAGGACATTGCGATTATCCTGGGCTGCTCTACCGGCGGCCGCAGCGTGGAAGAGCCGGCGCTTGCAAAACTGTATACCGAGGGCGCACGCTCACACCCGTTGACAGTCCCGCGCACCATGGCCAATGCAGGCACAAGCATGATCAGCATGGAGCACGGCGTCACCGGCCCTGCCTACACGGTGTCCACTGCATGTGCCTCTGCTGCGCATGCCATCGGCCAGGCTTTCCACATGGTGCGGTCAGGCAGCGTAGCCGCCGCCATTAGCGGCGGCCATGAGGCGCCGCTGACCTGGGGCTTCCTCAAGGCATGGGATGGGCTCCACGTGGTTTCACCCAAGGGCTGCAGGCCGTTTGCAGCGGACCGTGACGGCATGACGCTGGGTGAAGGTTCGGCCCTGTTTACGCTGGAAGCCATGGACCGTGCGGTGGCACGCGGCGCACCGGTCCTGGGCGAGATTGTCGGTTTCGGCATGTCGTCGGACGCGCGGCATATTACACAGTCACATCCCTCAGGCCCGGCGGCTGCCATGCAGCGTGCGCTGCTGGACGCACGTGCAGACCCGGCAGAAGTCGACTATATCAACGCACACGGCACCGGAACCCAGGTAAATGACCGCGTCGAAGCAGAGGCGCTGCACCTCGTCTTCGGCGAACGCGCACAGACGCTCCCCGTAAGCTCTACCAAGGGACTGCACGGCCACGCCATGGGCGCTTCCGGTGCCATGGAATTCTTGGCCACCCTGTTAGCCTTTCGCGAAGGTGTACTGCCCGCCAACAGGGGTTCTGCAGAACTCGACGGCACCTTGCGCCTTGACGGCGTCCTACTGGAGAACCGGCGATTGCAATCGCGACTAGCCCTGTCGAACTCTTTTGCATTCGGCGGTCTGAATGCAGTGCTTGCGCTTCGTCCGGCGTCCTAAAACAAGCCCAGGAGGAAGTTTCATGAGGTTCCTTGCACTGCTCGGCCTGACCGCGCTCCCTATTCTTCCCGCTATGAGGGCCCAGACTACTGGCGTGGTCGGTGACTGGCATGAATCTTCCGGTTCCGTTATCCGTATTGCACCCTGTGGCGATGCCCTGTGCGCAACTGTCGTGGTAGTCAGCAGCGCGGCACCGGCGCAGGTTGACGGCAACAATCCGGATGCCTCTTTAAGAACCAGGCCGCTGTGTGGCCTGCAGATCGGCCAGGGATTTCGCGGTTCGGACCCCAACAAGGCCGAGGGTGGCAAGCTGTACGACCCGAGAAATGGCAAGACCTACAAGGGCAGCATGACCAGCGAAGGCAGCACCCTGCTGCTACGCGGCTACATCGGCATGAGCATGTTTGGCCGCACGGCAAAGTGGGACCGCGTGACCACGCCGGTGGAGAGTTGCACGGTGAATGCTGCCGCCGCCTCCGGCGCCAAATCGTAGCAGCATTTCGTGAGACGTCACGACATACCCAACCCTCTTTGACTAAATAGCTTGCAGTCAGGGCTATCCAGTGATTGACGGGCGAGCCATCGTCTCCACGATCCAGCAAAGTAGTGATTGGGCTTTACACAAACCGGGGTTCGGGCATGTAGCCCGAACCCCGCAGCGTAGAACCGCTAACTACTAGCGATCGGTAAGAACATCCGCTCCCCACAGGGCGGTGCTGCCCGTGGTGGTGCTTGCACCCCACAGTGCTGTGTTGCTGCTGGTACCGCTTGCTCCCCACAGGGCTGTGGCTGCTTCCGGCGTACCCGCGCCCCACAGTGCGGTTGCTCCCCAAAGGGCGGTAAAGCCTGCCGGATCGTTGGCACCCCACAGTGCGGTGGCTCCCCATAGAGCGGTCTGGCCGGTGGGTGCGTTGAAGGCATTGGCACCGTAGACGTTCGACGCACCCCAGAGTGCCGTGGCTCCCCACAACGCGGTCTGGTCAGTAACCAGCGACACGTTGCCAGAGTTGCTGTCGTACACGGCGATAGGAGACATGGCCGTGCCGGCAGGCATGCTGGAAGCGTTCTTGACGGCAGTTACCGCGGCGGAAATATCCAGGTAGCCCGCGCCAGTGGTGAAGGCGTCGTCATACGCGACATAGCTCATGCCGCTGGCAGGGTCGGTAACAGAACTCTGCTGTGGCAACACGTTGTGGTTGGCGCTCAACATGAGGTAGGCTTTGGCCTGGTCCGGGGTCAGGGTGGACTTCGATTGCAGCAGCAGAGCGACCGCTCCACTGGCTACACCGCTGGCCATGCTGGTGCCACTGAGCGGCATGTACACCGTGGATGCCTTGGCGTTGCCGGTGTTGGTATAAAACGACAACGGCGTAAAGAAGGTCGGATTATTGTTCTGCAGGTTGGAAGAACCTGCCATGACGCTGGTGACCAGGTTGCCGGGTGCCACCAGGTCAGGCTTGCTGACGTGGTCGATGAACGACGGCCCCTTGGAGCTATAGCTGGCTATGGCGTCATCGGAGTTTCCGGACGTTCCCATGGTGCGCACCGCGCCTACCGTCAGGACATAGGGGTCGTTACCCGGCGCTTCCACCGTGCCGTAACCCAGCGTGTTGAGTGCCAGATCGCGTCCGTTGTTACCCGCCGAGACCACGACGACTATGCCAGCTTTCCACGCCTTTTCGACAGCCTGGCACAGTGGGTCATCTGCGTAGCCTTCGTAGATGGGACGGCCAAGCGACATGTTGATGACGCGGATGTTGTATTTCGATTTGAGTGAAATGGCGGTTTCAATAGCCTGGATCACACCGGAATCCGTACCCACACCATTCTCGTCCAGCACGCGCAGGTTGATCAGCGAAACGTCAGGCGCAACGCCGCGGAACTGCCGCGTATACTTCAGGCCGTAGGAGTTGCCGCCATTGCCCGCGATAAGTCCGGCTACGTGCGTGCCATGCCCAAAGGGGTCGCTGGTCACATTGGTCTGGCCGGGCACAAAGCTCTGGCTGTAAACGATACGGTTGGGTCCAAGGCTGGTGAATTGCGAAAAGCTGAAGTCGGCTGACGGATTGATGCCGCTGTCAATGACAGCCACGCCGATGCCGGAGCCGGTGTAGCCCTTGGCCCAGACCGCAGGCGCATTGATTGGATCGGTGGTGTACTCGCCGCTGGTGGCGATGGAGGTCGTGGACGGGCCCCCACCACGCGCGCCCAGCGGATGATCAATGGACACGTGTTCCACATTGGGGTCATTCTCAAGGGCCGTCAGCGTCGCAGAGGAAACCGTGGATGACACCGCTCTCATGCTGCCCAGGTGTGAGCGGATACGACCGCCCATCCGCATCATCCGTGCGTCAGAGTTATCGTCCGGTGCGTTGCGGTACTGCACAATGACGGCTAGTTCGCCGGAGCGCTCACGCGCGTCCTGCAGGTCATGCGACAGCTTGGCGTGGAAGCCACTGCCACGTTGTGCAACGGCGGGCGCAAGAAGCACCGCGGAAGCAGCGAGCAGGGCAGCGGCAGTGGAGTGGATAGAACGTTTCATAGGCGGTCTCTTTCAGGAAGTGGTATGCGGATGGAGCGGCAGCGGTGTTGCTTTATGATTTTCGGAACTACGGTTTACGGTGTGGGCCAGATCGCAGGTGCCGGATCGCCCATGGACAACGGGGAGCAATACAGTCATCGGCGCACCGGATTTACCTCGGGAGCAGATTGGGGCTTTTTCAGACATGGGAGAAGTAATTCAGGACAGGTGGAGCGGGGAAAAGGCTGGACGTGGTAACGAGCTTTACGCCTTGTGACGGCGAAGCAGCTCAGGCGCGACCGGCAAGGTTGCCAACAGACGGCGAGTTGCAGGATGGTACGTCATGCGCATGTCCAGCGCGTCGCACGCGAGCGTTTCCACCGCCATGCCGCCGCTCAGGACCACCATGCGGTCGCACATCTGCACCACGGAGATGAGGTCGTGCGAGATGTACAGCAGTGCCATACCCTGTTCGCGGCTTAGCTCATCCAGCAGCCTCAGCATGTCTGCCTGGTTGACCACGTCCAGCGCACTGGTGGGTTCGTCAGCTACCAGCAGCGACGGCCCATGCAGCAGCGCCAGCCCGATCAGGATGCGTTGTGCCTGTCCAATGCTGATCTGTGCCGGTCGTCTATTGAGGAAAGATACTTCTACCGGCAATCCCACACGCTGCAACAGGGTTTGCATACGCGTGTGCAGCGCTTTCGCGTCAGGCCTGCTGTGGGCTCGCCATGCTTCCTCAAAATGCCGCTGCAGCGACAGCGAAGGATTCAATGCACTGCTGGGGCTTTGCGGCACCAAGGCCAGCCGCTTGCCACGCAGGGCGCGCCACTGCCGCTCAGAGAGCGATAGCAGGTTGTCACCTTCGAACAACAGCTTGCCCTTTGCCCAGCCTCCGCGCCACGGCAGCAGGCCCATGCCCGCCATGGCCAGCGTGCTTTTACCCGCGCCGCTGCTACCTACAATGCCGACGCGCTCGCCTGCGCGCACCTGCAGAACAACATCCTGCAGCGTGGTCACATCACCGTAGCCGGCCGACAGGTGCACACTGAGCAACGGTACGGCAGCACTCTGGAGCTTCACCCCGGAAGGCGTTGCAGGTGCCTGGGCTCTATGGAGCGGCGTGGTGGCCGTGCTCACTTCCCTGCTCCGGCGACCTGGGTTGCAGTGATGCGTGCTGTGTCTGGGCCCATGGTGTTGATGCGCATGGTGTCGATGGCAGAGGCGACCGTCGGCGGCAGCACCGAAAGGCTGGCCCCCTGCACCGACGGCGCCACCGCGCAAAGCTGATTCGGGTAGACGAGATAGACAAACGGCTGCTGCTCCGCGACGATGGCCTGCATGCGGTCAACGGCCCGCTTGCGCTCCGCGTAGTCCGTGGCAGCTGCCTGCATGGCGGTCAACTTGTCCAGTTCGGCCTCCCACTTGGTGGCGGGAGATTTTTGTGATGGATTCCACTGGTGGTTGGCTGAAGAGCTCGTCCAGACGTTGGCCATGGCGCTTGGATCGGGATCGACATTTGAGAAGCCGAGCAACGCCGCTTCATAATCCGACGTGTGCATAAGCCGCTCAATCAACGCGGGAAAATCCAGCTTGACCACTGTTACCTGCATGCCAAGCGCCAGCAGGTCCTGCGCAATCAGCGTTGCCATTAACTCGCGCGGATGGTTACCCGCATTGGTCAGGACGGTGAAACGCACCGGGTTGCCGTTCGCGTCCATCAACTGCTTGCCTGCCAGGCGAAAACCGGCGGACAGCAACAACGATTTTGCGCGCTGCACATCCTCGTGCGGAGCCTGGCCCGTCGTGGAAAACCACGTCCGGTTGGTCGGCGAAACGAAGCCGTATGCGGGCGTGGCATGTGATTTGTAGGCGATTCGTGCGAGGTCGTTGCGATGAATGGCTAGCGACACTGCCTGGCGAAATGCAGTGTTGGTGAACCAGCTTTTTTCATGGGTGGGCAGGGGTGATGCCGTGGCCTGGTTGAACCATAGCTGCTCTGTATTCAGCGAAGCTCCCAGATCAAAGGCGCCGCCACCGTGGGCACCGCTGCCGCGTGCCAGTTCTTCGAAGTCCTCGGGGAGCAGGCTTTCCATCAGGCCGTACTGTCCGCGTGCGAAGCGCAGCCGCTCCATCTGGCGGTTGGGTACGATGTCCAGCCGTACATTGCGGAGGTAAGGCAGCGGCCGGCCCGCCGCGTCATGCTTCCAATAGAAGCCATTGCGCTCCAGCAGCAGGAACTCTCCGCGCTGGTAAGCTCCCACAGTAAACGGACCGGCAGTTACCCTGCCGGTGCCGTCGTGCCCCGCCGGTTCAATCGCGATCTGGTCCAGCACCTTGGCCAGTGATACCAGCCGCTTCGGCAGCTTTAGCCGCACAATCAGCGGCCCAGGGCTGTCGACAGTCACGGCACGCGGCTGCAGGAACTCGTCTGCCACCGGCGCGGCTGTGGCAGGGTCAAGCACGCGGCGCAGGCTTGCCACGGCGTCTTCAGCGGAGAGCGGGCTGCTATCAGAGAAGCGCAGACCTGCGCGCAGGCGCAGCGTCACCGTGCGGCCGTCTGGGGAAACGTCCCAGTGCTCAGCCAGTGCGGGTTCCGGCTGCCCTGTCATCCGGTTCACCCGAAGGAGCACGCCCCCAGTCAGGAAGCGGACGGTCTCTGACGGCTGGTCGTCGACCTTTGCCGGGTCCAGCGTGCCGGGTTCGGCATGCAGAGCCCAGGCCAGGTCTGCCCCGGGCTGTGCAGCCGCAATCTGCGGAGAGACTGAGAGCAGCAGCGGCAGACTTAGCAGGGCAGGCAGCAGTTTCGGTGTACGCATCTCTATAGCTCCTCGGCTCCCAGCGTTTCCATGCAAAACATCGTGACCACCAGTGCAGCCAGCGGCAGGTACACCCACCGGGTCGCCGCCAGTTGCGAGGCACCCGTGACTTCGCCGATCAGGCTGCCCCACGACACCAGCGGTTCGCTGACGCCCAGGCCCAGGCTGCCCAGGTTTGCCTCGGCAATCAGGATCATCGGCACGGCCAGCAGAAACTGCGTCAGCAGGATGGGCCGGACGTGCGGCATGACCTGGACCCACATGGTTCGCACCGGCCCCACGCCGCTGCACCTTGCCTGCAGCAACCAGTCGGCCCGCTGTAGCGCCGCAATGCTTGCAATCACACTACGCACATATATCGGCCAACCCAACGCCGCCAGCAGTCCAAAGCTCACCAGCGCAGACATGGATGCGGACAGGTTCAGCGGCAGCGCGGACCGCACCAGCATCAGCAGGAACAGCCATGGCAGCGTCAGGCATAGATCGCTGCCGTAAAGCATTGCAGAGCGCACCGATTTGTTACCGAACACGGCCGCAGACGCGGCGGCAGCCGTTACACACGTGGTGAGAGCAGCCGCAGCAATTGCACCTGCCATACCCAGCAGAAAGGCTTCCGCGGTGCGGTATGCGCGGTCTCGGCCCAGTTCGTCCGTACCGGCAACGTGTGCGGAAGATGAGCCTGCAGAGATCGCCTCGCGATCCGGTTCCGGCTCACCCCGCAGCACGAAGAGCGTGGCCACGAGAAGCAGCACCGCCAGGCACACGGCAGCAGCACGCTTCATGCTGCTACGCCGCTAACCTGCTGCGGCGTGTTCCGGTTCGTGAGCAGGGTGGCCACGCCGATGCATAAAGCCATCACCAGCGTTACTGCCAGTAGGACGGGCAGATCGCGATTCATGGCCGCGTTCCATGCCATCTGTCCTACGCCCGGTACGCCAAAGATCACCTCAACCGGAACGATGCTGCCCAGCGCGGTGATGAGCGATAGTGCCAGCAGGCTGAACATTTCGCCGCAAACAGGCAGCAGCACCGCATAGGCGGTTGCGCGCAGCGGCTGTGAACCATAGGCGCGCGCATACAGCAGGTACGGCACACGGCTTTGCCTGCGCAACAGCCGCGTAAAGAAGCGGAAGTCGCGCGCGGCGACCACTGCCAGCAATACTGCGGCCGGTCCGCTCAGGCCGCTCAACAGGCTTGCGCCCGCCAGCACGCTCACCGGCACGGCAATACCTAACAGCGTAGCCGCCGCGGCTGCTCGCTCTAAGACCGGCCCGCGCAACTGGCTGCAAGGCAGCGCACAAAGCAGCGCAAGCAGCGGTGACAGCAGCACGGCGGGTAGCAGCACCCGCGCCGTCACGCGCAACCTTGGCAGCAGCAAACCGCTCACTTCTACACCGTACTGTTGTGAGCGGCCCAGGTCTCCATGCATCAGCCTGCCGGCGAAGTGCAGGGAAGCCTGCAGCGGAGTGCCTTCGCCCTGCTGTTGTGCTTCCAACTGGCGGCGAACTGTCTCGCTGTGCTGCCCGTCCACTTCCCCTGAGCGGCTGAAGTACCCGGGCGCGCTGCGCACCAGCAGCACCGTACCCACGGTGGCAAGCAACAGCAGCGAGACCAGCCGCAGCCATGGCAGCAGGTACTGTTTCAACCGGCGATTGCCGGGTACCAGCTTCATGCGGCGCATGGTTCCGGCGTAAAGGTTTTTGCGTCGGGCAGCGTAGCAACGCGCGCCTTGCTCTCACGCTTGTTGCGATACATGCGCCGGTCTGCCACGGCCAGCAGTTCCTCCGCAGACTCACCATCGCCCGGGAACATGGCAATGCCAACGCTGGCCGAAACCTCTGAACGAACGCCCGCCTGGGTACGAGCGGCGCACAGAGCATCCGGCAGCCAGGTCATGCTTTCGGGTAGGGGAGCAACATCGGTCACCGGCAGCAGAAAGGCAAACTCATCGCCGCCGATGCGAGCCACCGTGTCGCAGATGCCTGACCGCTCCAGTAACTGCTTGCCGAAGCAGCTTAGTAGCAGGTTGCCGGCCGGGTGGCCCTCCAGATCGTTGACCGCCTTAAATCCGTTCAGATCGCAGACTACTAGGGCCTGTCCCTTGCCGTCATGACGGCACACGTGCAACTTCTCCTCCAGCCGCTGGAACAGGCTGCGGGAGTTTAGCAGGCCGGTCAGGTAATCAATACTGGCATCACTTTCCGCGTTCGAGAAGCGAATCGCGTTCTGCAGGGCAAGTGAAAACTTTACCTCCGAGGCCTGTAGAACGCGGATGTGGTCGCGGCTGAAGTGGTTTTCTTGCGCGGAATAGAGCGTCAGCACGCCATAAATTTCATTTTGCAGGTCGAACAGCGGAATGGCGAGCGCGGACTGCAGCTTCAGGCCCCGTGTCGACACATCCCTATAGTTCGGTTCAACGGTTGCGTTTCCATTGATGATGGGGCGCCCGCTCTGCGCCACCCAGCCGGAGATGCCCTCGCCCAGCGGGATCGGCTCCGATGAAAAACAGGGTGCGTGTTCTCCGTGCAGGTACTGTTCCGCAAGCGCATCGTTCGTGCGCAGGTACACCGCGCAGCAGTGAAATGAGATCAGCGGCCGCAGGCGTGACGCCATGACCGACACTGTCTCATCCAGGCTGAGTGAAGTACCCACTACCTGGCTCATCTCGAACAGCGCCTGCGCCTCGCGACTGGCGGCCGCGATCAATGACAGGCCCGGCAGCGAGGCCCCCTGCGTAAGTCGGGCCTCGTCCCTGGTCAGCAGCAGTGCATCGCGGGAGGACGGTTCATTGCCCTCCGTGGCCAACCCGGCAGCCGGCCCGTCGCCACGGCTGACGTCGACATTCAGGTCCAGGGCGATAAACTTCTCCGTATTTGCATCCACAACGTTTTTGATCTGAATGTAGCGTTGCTCCAGCAGCGCCACGATGGCCGGATCAAATTGGGTACCAGCCATCTCCTTGACAATGGCCATGGCCTTGGCCAGCGGCATCGCCTTGCGGTAGGGCCGGTCAGAAGCCAGCGCATCGAAGCAGTCCACCACGCTCAAAATGCGCGCGCCAATGGGGATTGCCTCGCCCTGCAGGCCGTCCGGGTAACCCTTGCCGTCCCAGCGCTCGTGGTGCGCGCGGACAATGGGGACGACCGGGTATGGAAAGCGAACGCGCTCAAGAATGTCGGCACCCACCGTGGGGTGAATCTTCATCTTTTCGAACTCTTCCGCGGTCAGCTTGCCCGGCTTGTTGATGATGTGCTCGGGCACGGCCAGCTTGCCGATATCGTGCAGAAACGCGGCCGTTTGCAGGGCTTTTCGCTGCAGCTCATCCAGGTTCATAACGGCGGCAATTTCGCTCACATAGTCGCGCACGCGGAACAGGTGCTCGTGCGTGTTTTGGTCCTTGGCCTCGATGGCCATTGCCAAGCCTTCAATGGTGCGCAGGTGAAGAGCTTCAGTTTCTTCCAGGTGGCGCTGACGTTCCTGCAGGCTGCGTACCTGCGAAATATAGGAGCGGTACACCGTGTACACGGCAGGCAGCACAAGGATGGCTGTACCCCAGCCAAACCGCTGGCTGACCAGATCCGTAATCGCCGCCAGGATTGCGCCCGTGATGTAGAAGGGCAGAAACCAGCGAAACTGCTTTTTCCATAGCTGAAATGAATTCATCTGCTGCGACCACGCAATAACCAGCGCGACCGGCACCGTGTTCGCAAAAAAGTAAGCCACCGCCGCAATCGCCAGCGCAGGCGCAATGGATGCACCGTGCGCACGCAGCCACGCACAGCACATGTACGCGCCCGCCGCGGCGCTGATGCTGTTGGCAATGTTGAAGAGTATTTGAACCAGGGTGAAGACCTTTTTCACCTTGACCCGGCACTGCGCGGCCACTGACAACGCTGTAAGCAGGCACGCCTGAAAGGGAGAAAGTTGCAGAAGGGCCAGAAAAATAAATGGGTAGTTCAACGACATGGTGCCGCTGTCGTTGGGCAAAGGCACCTTGAGCCCGGAACTCGCCAGAGTTAGCAGCAGGTACACAACAAACGGCAGCCACGCCGACGAAGGCACCTGCAGCGACCAATAACCCGCGGCAACGCCGCACAGAACCACTGCGGCAATCAGCACCTTTGCGGGAATGGGCATGTGTGCGCTCCGTACTGCCGGCCGTTAGAGCCGCGGCCACGCCACGTCGTAACAGTCCTCCTTTCTGTATCGGCTTGATGAAGAGGAATCTCTAGCAGCATGCGAAGCATCGTCTGCCTTGTCATCCTGCACGGGTGTAGAGTGACTGGTCGCGGGACGGCGAATACAGGACAGTACTCAATGAAGACACAAAGAGGGGCGCGGAGAACTCCGCGCCCCTCTTTGCTGCCGAACCTACCTAAAACTTCAGGCGTGCCGCAAACTGGATCAAGCGCGCGAGACTTCTTTGGGCCACGAAAAAA
>CAXTFT010000085.1:2681-15479 GCA_964243585.1 uncultured Terriglobus sp. | reverse complement strand
CACCCGCCGCAAAGAAGGCTGCCAAGAAAACACCGCCACCGCCCGTTACGGAAAGATCCGCAAGAAAATCTGTACCACCGCCTGCTACAGCCGGAAAGTCCGCCGCAAAGAAGATCGCGGGCAAGGCTGCATCAAAGCCGGTGAACAAGACAAGTTCCGCGCCCACCAAGAAGACTGCGGCAGTCAAGCCGACGTCCGGCGCAACAAAGTCTGCCACGAAACAGCCTCTGGCAAATCGTGGCGGCAAGGCTGTCAGCAAAACAGCCAAATCCAACCAGCGAGGCAAACCCTTGGCAACAAAAAAAGCAGCACCCGCAAAGAAGACCGCCGCAAAGAAAACTGTTGCAAAAACCGCGGCAAAGAAAACCGTAGCGAAGAAGGTTGTCGCTGCGAAGAAGACAACGGCCAAGAAGACCGCCACCAAGACCACCGCAGCAAAGAAGACCGCTGCAAAGAAGACAGCCAAGTAAGCAGTTACAGCCGCTAGTACTACGCAGTCCGCTTCACAATCCCGCAGTCAAGGCAAGCAAAAAGGCCCGGCTCCTCTTCGGTGAGGCTCCGGGCCTTTCTGCGTCTGTCCCAACTTAATCAGGCAGGCATCTGCATTGAACATGACAGGGCCTTGCGGCTTCTGTTTGCCTTCTTACCTAGGACTTTGCTGCTTTGGCTTCCCTGATGGCGGCAAGCACTTCTTCACTGTGGTTCGTGACCTTTACATCCGGCCAAACTTTGACGACCTTGCCCGCGGGCGAGATCAGGAAGGTAACACGGCTTGCGGCGCGTCCACCACCGATCAAAGGCACGCCGTACTCATCAACGACCTTGTGTTCCGGGTCGGCCAGCAGCTTGAAGGTCAGGTTTTCCTTGGTGCAGAAGGCCTTGTGGCTGTCGGCTGTATCCAGGCTGACACCCAGTACCGCCGCATTGTCTTTGTCATACATGGCCTGGTCGCGCTGAAAATTGTGCGCTTCCAGCGTGCAGCCGCCGGTGAAGTCCTTCGGGTAGAAGTACAGGACGACGAACTTACCCTTGTAGTCGGCCAGGCTGATCTGCTTGTCTTCCTGCGAGGGAAGGGTGAAGTTCGGCGCGGACGCACCCGGTTCCAGCATGGCGGCTGCCGCTGCTGCATTTGCATAGCGAGCGGTCAAGCCGCATGCCACCACCGCTGCCAATAACATGGACCAAAGACCTGCACGCTGCATAGAAACTCCCCGGGGAATGGACACCCATCTGTGAGTATGACGCAGACGGGCAGTGTCTGGCATGCGGAACTGTGGCCGGTGAAAGATTCTTATAGCGGCCGCTCCACCCCCACCAGGCAGATGCCCGCTGCGTCTGCCTCGCGCAACATGGCTTGTTCGTCGAACAGCAGCGTGCGTCCAGCCTCGATGGCAAGGCAGGTCGCACCTGCGGCGCGCATGGCCAGAATGGTAGGGACGCCGACAACCGGCACATCGAAGCGCAGATCCTGCTTCGGCTTGGCCACTTTCACAACCGTCAGCGATCTGCCCAGGGTAGAGGCGGTGTCGTCCAGCGACTGCATGAGCGCACCGGCCCGGGCAATGGTGGCGTCGGTGCCCTCCATGGCC
This sequence comes from uncultured Terriglobus sp., assembly GCA_964243585.1. Lineage (GTDB taxonomy): Bacteria > Acidobacteriota > Terriglobia > Terriglobales > Acidobacteriaceae > Terriglobus. The sequence continues at coordinate 13,890 of CAXTFT010000085.1, read as the reverse complement.
TCGACCGCGACGCAGGCCCCGGCAGCGATCACGACTGTCTGGCCAAGGTCGAACCCGGCGATGCCGCGCGCCACGGTGAGGCCATACTCGATGTCGGCCTGTTCCGTTTCGTTGGGAGCGCGTTCTGACAGCACCCCAGGACGCGCCAGCATGGGTTCCAGGTAAGCCGTGGAACTGATCAGATCGATGCCTTCATCACCCAGCACCTTTGCGACCGCGCCGAGCAGCATGTCGGTCGACCGTGTGCGCAGGTTGAGCAGCAGCTTGGCCAGCCGCCAGTCCGGTCGAATGCTGGAAAAGATTTGCTTGTGCCGCACCTGCCCGGCCATCACGGCGCGAGACACGCCTGCCTGTTGGAAGGTTTCGATCAGCCGCGACAACTCACCCAGGCCGACCCAGTGCACTTCCATGCCGCTGTCAGTCGCTGCGCGAAGGTTCATCTCCGCATCTGCCTCTTCCTGGATGGCGGCCACCACCACGTGCAGGCCACGCGCGCGTGCCGCTTCCAGCAGCAGGAAAGGGAAGCGTCCGTTTCCGGCGATCAGGCCAAGCCGTTCCATGCTGCCCATTGTTACAAAGACACTCGTCATCATGACCGAGCGCAGCCACCAAAGGGTCCCGCTGCTGCGGGCCCATGCACCTGCGCAGAAAACTTCCGGGCAAGAAAGGCAAGCTGACCCAAAGATCGAAACTGTGTCGGCATCGTTCGCGGCGCTCAGAATGACGAGTTGGCTAGGCCCCGATTAGGAGCAGCACCCAGCCAGCCAGGCCTGCACCGATGAGCGGACCGACGACCGGTACCCACGCATAGCTCCAGTCACTGCCACCCTTGCCTGCAATGGGCAGCAGGGCGTGCGCCAGGCGGGGCCCGAGGTCGCGTACCGGGTTGATGGCGTAGCCGGTGGTTGCGCCCAGCGACAGGCCCACGCTCAGGATCAGGCCGCTGACCAGCAGCGGGCTCAGCCCGGCGACCGCGCCAGTGGTCAGCACCAGCTTGGAACTCATGCTGCCCGCGACGATGACCAGGATAAAGGTCGCCATTGCCTCGCAGAACAGCGCCCAGCCATAGTTGCGAAAGGTGGGACTGGTGGCGAAGACGCCCAGCTTGGCCTCTGTGCTTTCCGTCACGGCCCAGTGCGGCAGGTAGAAGAGCCACGTCACGGCGGCTCCACAGAAGGCACCTGCAAGCTGGACGGCGGCGAAGGGCAGCAGCTTGGTGAACGATTGCCCCTTGATGGCGAAGGCGAGGGTGAACGCGGGGCTAAGGTGCGCGTCGACCGAGCCAAACAGTTGCGCCACAAAGATGCCGCACAGCACCGCAAGCGCCCAGCCCACCGCGACGGCCATCCAGCCGGAACCCTGCACCTTGCTGCGCTTCAGCGTGACCGCCGCGCAGACACCATTGCCCAGCAGCAGCAGCACAAAGGTTCCCATGAATTCGCCCAGCAGCGGGCCGCGTGCAATCAATGTTCTCTCCGGGCTGCAGTTGTAAGTTCCAGCGGAACCAATCTACTGCGGCAGGTACTGCCGTGCCAAGGCCGTGAAGGATTCCACCTCTGCGGCTTGCCATGCGTCGTCGCGTCCAAGCTCCGCAGCCAGTAGCGCGGCAACGCGTGGAGCGATGGAGACGGCGGCGCGCGTGTTCAGCAAGAGTGCGCGTGTCCTACGTGCAAGCGCATCATCCAGGTTGCGCGACATCTCGTTGCGTGCGGCCCAGACGATCTCCGCTGCGACGTAGGGCAGGGCAGGATGCAATGCTGCGCCCAGCGACGGCGTCTCCGCGATCAGCGCCTGGATGCCTTCTGCGTCAGCCCCGTAAACCTCCAGGTCACCAAGGGTCGTTGCGTCAGACCAGCCATGCACATGGAGATTGGCCGTGACGCAGGCCGCGTCCGGCAGCTTGCCCAGCGTGGCCGCGTGGTTCACCGCGTCTTCGGCCATGTGGCGATAGGTCGTCCATTTGCCACCGACGATAGTCAAAAGGCCGCTGCCGTCGATGTGGATGGTGTGGTCGCGCGACAGGGCGCTGGTCTTCGACGCGTCACTGCCCGCAGCCTTCACCAGCGGGCGAATGCCGACGTAGATGCTCAGGATGTCGTCGCGCGTGGGCTTGCGGCTGAGGTATTCGCCTGCCGTGTCCAGCACAAAGGCGATCTCTTCTTCGAGCGGCTTGGGCTCGTAGCTGGGTGCTTCAATGGGCGTGTCAGTCGTTCCCACGACGGTGTGACCGTGCCACGGAATGGCGAACAGCACCCGGCCGTCGCTGGTGCGCGGCACCATGATGGCAGTCTGCGCGCGCAGGAAACTCTTCTCCAGCACCAGGTGGATGCCCTGCGAGGGTGAGACCATGGGTTCGGCTTCCGGTTCGGCCATGCGACGCACTTCGTCGGTGAAGATGCCGGTGGCATTGACCACGCACTTTGCGTTGATGGCGATCGACTCGCCAGTCTCACCATCTTTCAGCAGCACGCCATTGACGAAGCCGTCCGCGTCACGCTCCAGCTTCACGGCGGCACAGTAGTTCAGCACGGTGGCACCATGGTCGGCGGCGGTCATCACCAGGTGGGTCAGCAGGCGGGTGTCGTCGAACTGGCCGTCGTGATATACCACGCCGCCGCGCAACCCTTCCTGCGCAATGGTGGGCAGGCGCTCCAGAGTCTCCTCGCGTGACAGGACGCGCGACCGGCCAAAGCTGTACTTCACCGCCAAGAGGTCGTAAATCTTCATGCCGATGCCGTAGAAGGGCGCCTCCCACCAGGAGTAGTTCGGCACCACGAACGGCATGTCATGCACCAGGTGCGGAGCGTTCTGCCGCAGCAGCCCGCGCTCCTTCAGCGCCTCCATGACGAGCGAAATGTTGCCCTGCTCCAGGTAGCGCACACCGCCATGCACCAGCTTGGTGGACCGGCTGCTGGTGCCCTTGCCAAAATCTTCGCGCTCGACCAGCAGTGTCTTGTAGCCACGCGTGGCGGCGTCCACGGCCACGCCTGCACCGGTGGCACCACCGCCAATGATGACGATGTCCCACGGTTCCGCGCCCTGCGTGCGGACGGCCTTCAGCATTGCTTCACGATTCATCGGAATCTTTCCTTATACGTCTATTGCCCAGTCGATGACACTTACGAAATTCGCCAGTCTGAGCAAAACAGTATCGTGAGTGACCAGAGTCGCGCCAAGGGTGGATGCGTGCGCTGCGATCAGAAGATCAAGTTCACCGAAAGTAAGGCCTGCCTGCTCTGTTCTGACCCGCAATTCGCTGTAGGTATGCGCCGCTGCTGTGTCCCAGGCGAAGCGTTCTGTCCTGCCAAGAAATTCAGTGACATACACCTGTAGCCGAGTCGCTTGGGGCTTCTTCACCAGCCCATAACGAAGTTCTGCCTCTGTGATTGCAGAGACACCAATTCGTCCATGACGTTTGGCTTGACTGTACCGTGCGCGCGACTGTTCCGACCGCCCCGCAACGATGTAGGTAACGATGTTTGTATCGAGCAGGTGAAGCGGCCCGGGGCTTACCACAACTCACGATCTCGCGGTGGACGACGGTCCCGTTCGATGTCCAGGTCAAAATCGAATCCACCTTCCGCATCGACGCGTGCAAAGAGATCTTCCATCGAATCCATCTGCGGTGTCTCGGAAAGGCTTACCACACCCGTCGCCTCATCCCGCTGAATGAAGACCTGGTCAGTCTTGAAGCGAAACTCCGCAGGGATACGCACGGCCTGGCTCCTGCCGTTCCGGAAGACCTTTGCGGTAGCGATTGGAGTCATGCAGCACCTCTGATATCTATCATGGGATGCATCACCTCCGCAGTCAACCGCATTCGGAATTAGGTAGGGCTGTTCCAACCCTTGGCTCGTCCTACGGCCTCCTGCCAGCGTGCGTAGAGCGCATCGCGGTCGGCTTGCGGCTGGAACACAGTACCGCCAGCCTGTTCGCGCTTGATGTCCTCCATGCCGGACCAGAAGCCGACGGCGAGGCCCGCGAGAAACGCCGCGCCCATGGCGGTGGTTTCCAGGCACGCGGGGCGGCGTACGGGTACGCCCAGCAGGTCGGCTTGCAGCTGCATCAGCGTGTCGTTCGCGGTGGCACCCCCGTCCACTCGTAGCTCACGCAGGGGTGCGGGCGTGTCAGCGTTCATGGCGCGCATCAGGTCGGTTACCTGCAGGGCGATGCTCTCCAGGGCGGCACGTGCGATATGGGCCTTGGTCGTTCCGCGCCCGATGCCGATCATCATGCCTGAAGCGTACGGGTCCCAGTGCGGCGCGCCCAGGCCGGTGAATGCTGGTACGAACAGGACGCCGCCGCTGTCGGGCACGCTGAGCGCCAGCGCCTCCACGTCAGAGCTTTTTGCGATGATGCCCAGGCCGTCGCGCAGCCACTGCACCACCGCACCCCCGACGAAGACCGAGCCTTCCAGCGCGTACTGCGGCGTGCGGTCAAGCGAACAAGCCAGTGTGGTGAGCAGGCGGTGCTCGCTCTGCCGGAAGGTGCCGCCGATGTGCTGCAGCAGGAAGCAGCCGGTGCCGTAGGTGTTCTTGCTGTCGCCGGGTTCCGTACACATCTGGCCGAACAGCGCGGATTGCTGGTCGCCCGCAATGCCCGCGATTTCGATGCCTTCAAGCCCCAGCGTGGTACTGACCGGCCCGAGCTTTTCGCTGGACCAGACCACCTCCGGCATCATGGACCGGGGGACGCGAAGCAGGCGGAGCAGGTCGTCGTCCCATCGGTCTTCCACGATGTTGTAGAGCAGCGTGCGGCTGGCGTTGGTGCGGTCCGTAATGTGCCGCTTGCCGCTGGAGAGATTCCAGATCAGCCAGCTATCGACGGTGCCGAAGGCAAGTTCGCCACGCTCCGCCTTCTCACGTGCGCCGGGTACCTGGTCCAGGATCCAGGCGATCTTCGTGCCGGAAAAATACGGGTCGAGTCGCAGGCCGGTGCGGCGGCGCACTTCGTCTTCGTTGCCGCTCGCGGTCAGGTCTGCGCACATGCCTGCGGTGCGCCGGTCTTGCCACACAATGGCGTTGTAAACAGGCCTGCCGGTCGCGCGCTCCCAAACCACGGCGGTCTCGCGCTGGTTGGTGATACCCAGCGCGGCAACGTCTCGCGGACGCACCCCAGCGCGCCCCATGACCTCCACCGCGCTCGAAAGCTGGCTGGTCAGGATCTCAAACGGATTGTGCTCCACCCATCCGGGCTCCCCCTCGGGGAAGATCTGCGTGAACTCATGCTGTGCCGTGCCGACGACAGCACCTGCGCGATCGAACAGGATGGCGCGCGAACTGGTCGTGCCCTGGTCCAGTGCAAGAAGGTAGTCGGACATGTGTTTACTCCAGCCGCGCCGGGAACAACGGCGCGAACCAAACCTTAGCATGCCTCCATGCAGATGTGCCGTTCGCCTGGACACTCCAGCTACAGCTTTCGGAACGGCATGGCTTTAGCCATGCCGCATGAGCGCTCAATAACCGGGCTTCAGCCTCTGAGGTCTGCTTTCCATGGTGGACCGTAAACTCCGCGGAAGGAGAGCGACCCTCGGCGGCTGTAGCCGTTACCGTAACAGCTCCCCAGCGGCACAGCTAAAGCTGTGCCCTTCCGAAGACATAGATTCAAGCGGATGAATGCGACATCTTCTATCGGTGGATACGTCCTGGGCGCAGGCCGTATTTTCGTATCGCGGTGATCCCGGGAACGCGCTATAAAGAGCCCGCTCATGGAACGAGGTTCGGATGAACGCGTCCTGCTCGTGGCCCTTTGGCTGGTTCTTACCTGCCTTGGGTGTGCCACGCATCGCCAGGTGCATCTGCGCTCTGCCATTGCCACAAGCCATGTCGCGCGCGAGGCCGGGCTGACCGGCCAGCAGAAGCAGCAGGTGGCAAACGAGTGCTTCATGGGCATGCTTGTGAAGCGCGCCGCTGATCCTGGTTCGACCGAATATGTCTACCGTGATGGCTATGTGCTGAACACAGCTCGCTCCACAAGATTCCCTTCTGGGTGTGTGAACACGTCCGCAAGGACCATCTTCGACGCCGACTACGTGCTGAGCGACGCGGGCGACTCCGGCTCGTTGTGGTTGGAGCAGGCCACGCGTGCGCCCGTCGGCCTGCCCCGCGGCCATGGTTCACCGCGCCTTGCTACGGCCAGTAGCATCCTGAAAGTACTTGCGGCACTGCAGCTTACCCCTTTACCAACGATAGGTTGACTCCCCAGGCATCAGAGTCTGCTGTGAGGGGAATTTCCTCGCGCAGAATCTTAGATAGAAGATCGTCCAACCGGAAGGCAAGTAGTCACGGTCAGACGATGCCGCGCAGCGAACCTCACTGTGACAGCGGCTGGGAGAAGCATGTCGGGCGTTCATGGAATCCAGTTACTCATCCTGTTACTGCTTATTGCCGTGGCAGCGTTTGCCGTGGCCGCAGAACGGTTGAAAACACCGTACCCCATCGTGCTTGTGATCGCGGGCCTGCTGGTGAGTTTTGTTCCGCACGTGCCTCGCATGCCGCTGAGCCCGGATCTGGTGTTCCTGGTTTTTCTGCCGCCGCTGCTGTTTGCGGCCGCATGGCAGACCAGTTGGAGAGAGTTTCGTCACCACCTGGTTCCGGTACTCATGCTGGCGGTTGGCCTGGTTGGACTGACGGTGATCGCGGTTGCTCTCTTCTCGGATCACTTCATCACCGCACTGGACTTTAAAAGTGGTTTTCTGCTCGGCGCGGTAGTGGCAACGACCGATGCCATCGCCGCAACGTCTATGGCGTCGAAGCTTGGGCTGCCGGCGCGCGTGGTTGAGATTCTTGAAGGCGAAAGCCTGCTGAACGATGCCACGGGCCTGCTGGCGCTTGAATTCGGCGTGCAGATGCTGCAGACGGGATCGACACCGTCCGTCTCGCAAGGTGCGCTGCGCCTGTTGTGGCTGGCCGTCGGTGGCGTAGCCGTGGGCCTGCTGGTCGGGCTGGGCGTCTGGTTTGTCGAGCGTTGGATAGACGACGGCCCGGTAGAGATGGTGATCAGCGTGGTTGCACCTTACGCCGCGTACCTGGCAGCAGAAGAGCTGCATACCTCCGGCGTGCTTGCCGTGGTTGCCTGTGGCCTGTACCTTGGCCGGCAAAGCACGGAAATTTTTTCGCCCAAAACACGCATGCAGGTGCAGCAGGGCTGGGAGAGCCTGAACTTTGTCCTGAACGGCATGGTCTTTCTGCTGATTGGCCTACAGTTGCCGCAGGTTATCGCCGGCATTCGTGGCTATGGTGTTCACACACTGATGCTTTACGGGGCGGTCTTCAGCCTGGTCCTGATTATTCTGCGTCTGCTGTGGATCTATCCCGCCATGTGGGCGGCTCACCTGTTCAACACGGTTGTGCTGCGCAGGGACCAGCCTGTTCCGCCGCCAAAGGAAGCGTTCGTCCTCGGCTGGACCGGTATGCGCGGTGTGGTTGCCCTGGCTGCCGCCTTCAGTCTGCCGGAGACGCTGTCGAACGGGCAGCCTTTCGTGCAGCGCAACCTTATCCTGTTTCTCACCTTTGCGGTCATTCTTGTCACGCTGGTGGCGCAGGGCCTGACCCTGCCGCCGATCATTCGCCTGCTCCGCTTCCACGACAGGGGGAACAATGAGGAAGAGGTGAACGCGAGAAAGCTGGTGCTGCAAGAAGCCATCCAGTTTCTTGAGGGTGAGCAGAAGACGGACGATGGACAGTTTGAGCGAGGGTTTCAGCATCTGCTGGAACGCTACCGGCATCGTCTGGAGGGTCTCGACTACCGCCAGGTTAAATCGGGCCGGTTACGCAAGCGCACACCGGAGTTTTTCAAGCGCTACAGCGACATGACCCAGCGCGCAATCGAAACCGAACGAAGCGCCGCCATTCGATTAAGAGATGAAGGGCACATCGGTGATGCAGTCCTGACAAAGATCCAGAACGAACTGGACCTTACCGAAACCCGCCAACAGCTCCACCGCTGAGCGGCGTTCGGGAACGGTCGGCATCTCACCTGCAGTTGGCGAGTAAAGCGCTCCTGCGAACAGCGCAGCCATTCGCGGCAAAGCCGCCGTACTTCGCAGGCAAATTCTACTAAGAACAGGTGCCATGGCAGATATCCCAGTCCAGATCGTCCTTCGTCCGTACGCAAGTGCCATCCCGCTCGCAGCCTTTGCCTTTGGCGTGGGAAATGCACTATCCGGCGCGTATCTGCTGCACTGGATTCCCACGGCAGAGGCATCTCTGCTTGCGATTATTCTCCTGGCATTTGTTGCGCCGCTGGAGCTTGTGCCCAGTGTCATGGCCTTTCTGACACGGGATGGTGGCGGCGCTACCAGTTACGCGATTTTCGGAGCCGTATGGGTCGTGCAGGGAGTGGGCCTGTGGCTGCACGCCCCGGTGCAGAGCCACACCACGGCCATCTTTCTGCTGTGCCTGACGGTTTGCCTGCTGCTCTTGACCGCGGTAACGCTGCGCGGCAAGCCGCTGCTGGGCGCAATCCTGATCGTCTCCGCGGTACGAACCTGCGGTGCTGCCGCGATTGCGCGATGGGACATGCCGTTGGTGTCGATCCTGACCGGGTGGACAGGACTGTTGCTGGCGCTGCTCGCCTTCTACTCCGCTTTCGCCTTTTTGGAAGAGGATGTCACGGGTAAACTTTCCGCCCTGACTTTCCGCATGGGCGAAGCAAAGTCGGCCATGGAAGGCTCGCTGGAGGACCAGATCAAGTCCGTGGAAAGTGAAGCGGGTGTGCGCAAGCAGCTGTAAGTTCCCACACCTATTTGCAAGGGGACTACTTGATGATGCCGCGCTCGCTTCTTGCGATGAACTCCGCAAGATAGGCCACGCGTGGGCCGAAGACGCCGTCCTCCACCTTTTCACGAATTGCAGCAAGTGCCTGCGAAGTGTTCAGTTTGCTTACCTGCAGCAGGCGGTAAGCCGAGCGCAGCTGCTGTAACTCGTCCGGCGTAAAGCCGCGTCGTTCCAGGCCCACGCGGTTCAGGCCAAAGGCGCGGTTCTCCCGGCGCACGCTGGTCAGGCTGTAGGGCAGCACGTCCTGGGTAATGGTGGTGCCGCCGCCGACGTAGGCATACGTACCAATGGTGCAGTGCTGGTGCACAGGGTTCAGCGCACCCACCACGGCGAAGTCTTCCACGGTGACATGGCCCGCCAGGGTCGCCGCGTTGGCCAGGATGACGCCATTACCGATCTGGCTGTCGTGCCCGATGTGGACATAGGCCATGATCAGGCAGCCGTCGCCCACACGGGTTTCGCCGCCACCGCCTACTGTGCCGCGACTGATTGTGACGCTCTCGCGGATGGTGTTGCCGCTGCCAATGGTCAGCCTTGTGGGTTCGCCGCCGTACTTCAGGTCCTGCGGTGCGCAGCCCAGTGAGGTGAACGGGAAGACGTGATTGTCGCCGCCCATGGTCAGGTGGCCGTCCAGCACCACGTGGCTGACCAACTCGCAGCGTTCGCCCAATACGACATCCGGCCCTACCGTACAGAAGGGGCCAATCTGGCAGTTTGCGGGAACAACGGCTCCCTGCGAAACAATCGAAGTGGCATGCACGGCCACGGCTAGACCGCGGCTTCCGGCAGCGCGCTCGATTCAGAGAGCGGGTCAGGCTGGCAGGCCGCGCCTTGGGCCGGCTCGTTGAGGCTTGCCGGTGCGGCCGCGGGAACAGGCTCCGGTACAACCGGCAACGTCTCTGCGGGTAGCACAGCGGCGGGTGTCTTCGCGCCGGGACGTGGCACCAGCTGGCACATGACCGTAGCCTCGCAGGCCACCTTGCCTTCCACGGTGGCTACACCGTGCATCTTGACCGCACGTGACCGCCATTGCAGCACCTCGACCTCAATGCGTAACTGGTCGCCCGGCGTCACTGGCCTGCGGAACTTGGCCCCCTCAATGCCGGTAAAGACCATCAGCTTGCTCTCCCGGTCGGGGAACTCGCGCAGTAAAAGCGCACCGCCGGCCTGGGCGATCGCCTCGACGATCAGCACGCCGGGCATCAGCGGGTAGTCCGGAAAGTGTCCCTGAAAGTGCGGTTCGTTGGCCGTGACGTTCTTGATGCAGACGATGCGCTGCTTTGGCTCCACTTCAAGCACGCGGTCGATCAGCAGAAAAGGATAGCGGTGGGGCAGGAGTTGCATAATCTCCTGGATCTCCATCACGCGCGTTTGTGGGGTCTGGCCAGCTTCACTCATGCTTTCAGCAGTATATGGGTCCAGGCTTCAGTACTTGTGTTTACCCAGCGGTGCACCCGGTTCAAATAGCGCCCCATCCACCGGCTTGAACTCCTGCGACTCCACAAACCGCTGCGCCACCATGTCGCCGTTGAAATAGCGCGTGGTCACGTAGGGCACGGGGATGCCGCTGATGTCGTGAAAATCGCTGTACTCTTCCAGGTCTTCGTCGAAATCCTTGTAGGTGCCATTACGAAATTTGAAGATGCGTCGCAATGGCAGGTGAGTGCTCAGTTCCATGTCCACTTCGACGGAGTTGTTGTCCTTGTCGAACAGGGTCACGCGCTCCACCTCTCGCCGCGCAACAATAGCTGTTCCACCATAGATCAGCAGCAACTGCGGCTGCTTCAGCCAGTCGTTTGCAATGGCGTCCAGGGAGTAGTGGGTCCGCCGGAAATAGTCTTCCTGGTCCTTTGCGGGCAGCGCCTTACGGCCCTTGTACGTGATTTCAATGCCTTCTGTTGCCGTCCACAGCTGCACCACATCGCGCTTTTTGCCGAGCTCAATGCGATCAGTAAAGCCGCCGTTAGCAAGCACATGGTGAAACTGCAGAAAGTCACCCACGCCGGTTGGTGCGTTTTTGTAGAACGAAGAGGTATGGCCCTTCAGGATGTAGTCGCCGCGACGGAGCCAGCGCTCGCCGCCAAGCGCGGTGTACATCGCGTTCAGCGCGGCGCGTGCCTTTGCTTCTTCCACGCCATCGCCAAGCGCGGGCTGGCTGACGACGATGTTCTCTTCGCGCTTCGGTGTCGCAGGCGCGCCTTGCGCGTGTGCCAGCAGCAATGAGAAACAGCCACACAGCAGCAGGGGAGTCAGCCGGAATACGTACGATTTCATCAATCCCTCAAGCGGCCCTTCAGCCCACCAGCACCGCACCGCCGTTCACGTTGAACACCTCGCCGGTCACGAAGCCTGCCCATGGCGTGCAAAGGAACAGGATGGGTCCGGCGATCTCGTCCGGCTCTGCGGCGCGTCCTAGTGGAATAAAACTCAGC
>CAXTFT010000085.1:0-2671 GCA_964243585.1 uncultured Terriglobus sp. | reverse complement strand
GCGGAATGCTGCGAAGCACCTTGTTGGACGCGTCCGGATCGCCCAGGGTGCCTTCTGACATGTCCGTGTGCACCCATCCGGGTGCGACGCAGTTTACGTAGATGCCGTCGGCTGCCAGTTCCGTCGACAACCCCTTGGTCATGCTGATCAGCGCGCCCTTGCTGGCGGCGTAGTCGGCGTGAAAGGCCTCGCCCCGCTGCCCGGCGGTTGAGCTGACCAGGACAATATGGCTGCGAACACTATGGTCCAGGGGCGGCTGCCGCTGCATGCGCCACGCTGCGGCGCGTACCAGTCCGAAGACGCTGTCGAGATTGGTGCCGATCGTACCCTGCCACTGCGCGTCTGGCATGGTGGCAATGGATTGTTCGTGTGAGGGCCATACGCCGTGATTGGCTACCAGGCAGTCGAGCCTGCCAAACGCTTTCACTGCCGCAGTGACCAGCTCGGCCCCGTCTGCGGGTGTGGACAGCTCCTGCCGGATGGCGCAACAGAATTCCGGACCACCGCACTCCTCCTGCAGCGCCAGGGCCTGCGCCTCAGCGTTGCGATAGCTGAAAGCCACCTTTGCGCCAGCCCTGCGGAACAGCCGCACCGTCGCGGCTCCGATGCCGCGCGAACCACCTGTGATCAATGCAACCTGCCCCTCCAGTGAGAGTGTTATGCCGGATGTTGCCCTTGCCTGATCCATGCTGTAACGCTAACGGCTTGGGTGAGCAACGGCAACCTGCGAGTGCATGTAGAAGTGCATATCTTGCTGACAGGCTGTTCCAGGAGCCGTGCCGCCGACTATGCCCTCTGCTTCGCCGTGGCTTTCACGGTGCTGCGTTTCTCGCGCACCAGCGCCCGGTACTCGCGATCCTTGAGTTCCAAGACCCGCTGCGTGCTTCGCGGCAGCTTTGCTTCCACGCGGTCGTAGGCTCCCCGCAGGTGCCCGTGCAGTTCCTGCTCAGGGAAGACGCTCCAGCCCTCGACGGCCACCCAGTGAGCGCGGGCCAGGTAAGGTGCGGGTCGAACGCCTTCCATCTCAAGCAGATCGTGGTAACTTTCCGGCGGAACAGCGAAAGACATCACGTGCGAGACCTTTGGTTCCGGATCCACCACGGCAAACATCTTGCCGCCCACGGCCTTGTCCCCTACCCAGAACACTACCGCATCCCACTGCAGCGTCTCTTCCACGCGTGGCAGGCTCAGCAGGAACTCCCGTGTGCGCTCAAAACCCATCGCTGCCAGCTTATGCGAAGGAAGAGAGTGTCACCGGTGCTGCAGTGTGAAATACTCCGGCAGCAGGCGGAACCCTCATACCTGTGAAGGGGTGAACCATCAAATACGCCATCCTGATTTCACGCATCCTGCTGGGCCTTGTGTTTCTGGTCTTTGGAGTGAATCACATCCTGCCTTTTCTGCCGCCGTTCCCGGCCTCGGGCGACGCTGCGCTGTTTGGCACCATTCTGTTCACGCACAAATACTTCACGGTGATCGGGCTGTTCCAGGTGATTGGCGGGTTGTTGCTGCTGGTGGGTCGCTTTGTGCCCCTTGGCCTGACGCTGCTTGGCCCCATCATTCTCAACATTCTCATGTACACCGTGCTGCTGCAGCATGGCAACCCGATCCTGGCTCTCGTGCTGGTCGCGCTTGAGGCATTCCTGATCTTTGTCTACAGGCTGGCGTTTGCAGGCATCTTCAGCGCAGGTCCGCAGGTGGTGGGCAGCCCGAAGCTCTAACGCCGGGCTGCCGCATGGCTACTTGCGCTGGCCACTCAGCTTGGAAGCGGCTGCCGCTTTCTGTGCGCCTTTTTTCTCACCGGCAGACTTGCTTGCCTTGGGTTTGCAGCTGCCCTTTTCGCCCTGCATCTTGCCGGGAACGGGTTCGAAGCCGGGCCAGCAGGCATTGGCGGAGGAGTCCTTCTTCGCGCCCTTCTTTGCGGCAGTCTTCTTGCCAGGTGTCTTCTTGGTATCGGCACCGGTAATGTGGCTGCGGCCTGCGGCGGTCTTCGTGTTCGCAGACTTTGTTGCACCCTTTGCCGGGGTCTTCTTCGCTGCGGTGGATGTCTTCGCCGCGGACTGCTTTGCGGGTGCTTTCTTTGCCGACTTCTTCGCGGTTGCCATTCGAGCTTAGAGGCAGATACCTGTTGCCGCGTTCACTTGCCACCGAAACGTAGAGCGTTTACTTCAACGCAGTCGCAAACGGATAGCACCTTTTGCAGTAGAAGCATCTACCACGTGACCGCCCTGCGTGATCACGAGGCTGCCTGCTGCCACCAGCCTGCGTGCCGCGGCGCGTGCGGGTTCCATCAACGGCTCCCACACGGCGCGGTCGTCTGACATGGTGCCGCCCCCTGCGACGGTGCGTGCCGCTTCGCTGGGGCAGATGGTCTTGCCCGCTCCGCGCTTCCGCAGCAGATCGAGGATGGCAGCTTCCAACGCAGCATCACGAGCGCCGGGTTTGTGGGTGCGGCAGGCATCGCTGCAGAACTTCACGTTGTCCCAGTCGCGCTCCCACTTCCTGCGCCACTCGATGGTGCGACCGCAGGTGACGCAGGTTTTCGATGGATGCGCTGAGGGTGCGGCCTGCGGCTTGTGTCTGCGGTCGGGCACGGACTTCTATACTTAAGATGTCTATGTCCAGCCCATCGCACGCACCGTTCCCACCTTTAGAGGAACAACTCGACCTC
>CAXTFT010000084.1:0-15747 GCA_964243585.1 uncultured Terriglobus sp. | reverse complement strand
GGGCATGCGTTTTCGTTTTGCCGCCGTGCTCGCCTTCTTCTATGCCGTCTCTCTTCAAGCTCAACGTCTCCCTTCCGACGTCCATCCGCAGCACTACGCCCTGCACCTGACGCCTGATCTGAAAGCTGCCACCTTCTCCGGATCAGAGACGATTGATGTGACCCTGGACCATGCTGCAACGGCGATCATTCTGAATGCGATCGAGTTGAAGATCAGCAGCGTCAAGGCGGGCGGACAGATTGGAACCATCTCCTATGACGAGGGCAAGGAACAGGCGACCTTCACGTTCCCCAGCGCACTGCCGGCAGGCAAGGCATCGCTCGCCATTGAGTTCACAGGCATCCTGAATGACAAGCTGCGTGGCTTCTATCTGTCCAAAACAGCCAAGCGTAACTATGCTGTGACGCAGTTCGAATCGACGGATGCCCGCCGCGCTTTTCCGGCCTTTGACGAGCCTGCGTTGAAAGCTACCTTTGATCTTTCGCTGACCGTCGACAACAGCGATATCGTCATCGCGAATACCAACATGCTGAGCGACAAGCCTGCACCCAACGGCATGCACACGCAGAGCTTTGCGACCACGCCGAAGATGTCGACGTACCTGCTGGCCTTTCAGGTGGGCGACTGGGTCTGCACCAGCGGACAGGCAGATGGCATTCCGATCCGGTCCTGCTCCACGCCGGATAAGCTGGCGCTGACACCCTTTGCATTGCACGCTGCAGAACACTTCTTGCACTACTATAACCAGTATTTTGGCGTGAAATACGCCATGCCGAAGCTCGATATGATCGGCATTCCCGACTTTGAGGCCGGTGCGATGGAGAATTGGGGCTGCATTACCTACCGCGAAACCGCGCTTCTGGTGGACGAAAAGACCGCTCCACTGAGCGCAAAAAAGCTGGTCGCGGTCGATGTCGCGCACGAAATGGCACACCAGTGGTTTGGCGACCTGGTCACCATGCAGTGGTGGGACAATTTGTGGCTGAACGAGGGTTTCGCCACCTGGATGGAGTACAAGGCAGTCGACGAGTGGCAGCCCACGTGGGGCCTGCGCGAGGACGAGGCACTGAGCCTAAACGGCACGCTGAACCTTGACGCCGCGGCCCAGACCCGGCCGATCCGGTCCAAGGCGGATACCCCGGCTGAGATCAATGAGCAGTTCGACGGCATCGCTTACGGCAAGGCAGGCGCGGTGATCGGCATGGTGGAGCACTACGTCGGCGACAAGGATTTCCAAAAAGGCTTGCACGCCTACATGGAAGCGCATAAATTCGGCAACGCGACCGCAGAAGACTTCTGGAACGCCCAGACGGCTGCCAGCAAAAAGCCGGTGGACAAGATCATGGAAAGCTTTGTCTCACAGCTGGGCGAACCGCTGCTGCGGACTGAGTTCACCAACGGCCAGTACACAACGGTTCAGACGCGGTTTTTCCTGTCGCCACCGGCTCAGGTGCCTGCGCAAAGCTGGACCGTCCCGGTCTGTGTAAAGGGTGGATCCTGCCAGGTGGTGACAAGTGATGGCAGCATCAAAGCTGCTTCTGCGGGCGCATATGTCAATGCTGACGCCAAAGGCTTTTACCGCAGCAGCTATGACGAAGCTTCGCTGCGTGCGCTGCTGGCGAGTGCCACGACTCTCAGGGCATCGGAGCGCATTCTCTTGGTGGGAGACCGTTACGCCCTGCTGCGTTCGGGACAGGGCACCGTCGGCTCGTACCTTGACCTGGTTGCCGCATTGAAGAGCGACCCAAACGCGCAGGTGCTGGACCAGAGCCTGAGCGGCTACCGTTCCATTCGCGACCGCGTGGCAACGGAGCCCCAGGTAGAACAACTCAAGGCCTGGGTGCGGCAGCAGTTCGGGCCTGTGTACGCCTCGCTCGGTGCGCCAAAGGCCGGCGAATCATTGCAGCAGACGCAGCAGCGTATCAGCCTGTTTACCTTGTTGGGTGGGGCAGACGACCTTGCTGTTGTAGTGGAAGCCAAGCGCTCCGCGGCAAAGGCACTCGCAGGTGACACAGCCACCGATCCGGAGATGATGCGTGCGGCAGTGAACGTTGCAGCCGATCACGGCGACGCGGCCATGTACGACCAGTTGCAGCACATTGCTGAGACCAGCAGCAACCCAACGGACCAAACCGAAGCTCTGTTTACCCTGCCCACCTTCACGGACAGGGCGCTGGTGCAGCGAACGCTGGAGTATGCTGTTGGCGGCAAGGTACGCAACCAGGACAGCTGGATCCTGCTCTCAAGCCTGCTGCAAAGGCCCGAGACGCGGGTGCAGGCGTGGACCTACATCAAGGCCAACTGGGACAAGGTGCGTGCGCAGTTCACCACATCGAGCGGCAACCGCGTGGTGTCGGCAACCGGTGCGTTTTGCAGCGCGGCAGACCGGACAGACGTGCAGCAGTTCTTCGCCTCCCACCCTGTCCAGGCGTCCGAGCGAGCCTTGCGCGATGCACTTGACAGCATAGACACTTGCACCAGGGTTCGTGCCGCGCAACAGCCCGGACTGCAGGCGTGGCTGGCGACAGCAGCACACTAGTCGAGATGCAGGGAGAAGCATGGACGAGCAGAATAGCTACGAAGGGTTCTCCCCATCAACCTACGGTGCCGTGGCTCCGGCATTGCCTGCGCCATCGATGATCGCACCCGTCGGACCGGTACCGGTAATGTTGCGGCCGCTTTCCACAGGCGAGGTCCTGGACCGCACGTTTGCTTTATACCGTCGCCGTTTCTGGCTGTTTGCCGCAATCGGAATCTTGCCTGCAGCAACGGTTACGGCAACAACAGCTGCCCGCATCATCTACGTGTCTCTGACACATCGCGTGGACACGATCAGTCCAACGGCAGGTCCTGAAGCCATTGCACGGGCCCTGAACACGACACTGTCTATGCAGGTCTACTTCCTGCCAGCGACGGTGTTCTTTGTGATCGCGTACGGACTGTCGCACGCAGCTGCCGTCCATGCCGTCGGTCACCTGACGCGCGGGCTTAAAGCCACGGCAGCGGAAGCGTACCGTGCGACTCGTGGACGTTGGCTGCGCTGGACCGGCATTGCCTTCCGTCTCTTCTGGAGTGTGCTGTGGCCGGTGCTGCCCGTGGCCATGCTGATCGGCATTGCGTTGGCCGTGCCCGGTGTAAACCGCAACACAATCGTGCTTGGCGCACTTGCACTGGTCTCGGTTTTTCTGCTGCCTGCCGCGTTGGTTTTAGGTGTCATCAACCTGCTGCGCAATGCTCTTGGGATGCCCGCCGGCGTAGAGGAAGACCTCAGAGTCAATGCGGCCATGCGGCGTTCCAAGGTGCTGGTGGCAGGACGTAAGGGGCGCATCTTCCTGTCGCTGCTGCTGGTTTATGCGCTGCAGACGGTCGCCGGCGGGCTGCAGCTGCCATTTGTGCTGATTGCAGCCACCACGCGCGGCGCGGAGCACATCGTTCTGCAGGCCGCGCAGCTGATCATCTCGTTTGTGGCCACGGCACTGGTCACTCCCATTGCATCCATCGCGCTGACCCTGCTGTACGTGGATGAACGGGTGCGCCGCGAGGGTTACGACATTGAGTTGATGATGCAGCGCGGCTTTCTGCCGGCACAGGACGCGCCCGCTGCGATGCCGGATTCCCGGGACCCCCTTGCATGAGCCGGAAGCTGCAATCATGGCTCCAAATGTCTCTGTGCGCCTGCTTTGTTCTTTTGTTGGAAGCAGGCGCGCAGGTTCCACAACCCGGAATACCGCACGCGGGTCTACCCGGCTTGCAGACCATCTCTGCGACGCAATATCGCGAACACCTGCTCGCACTGCAAGCTCTGGTAGCTGCCTGCCAGGTGCAGGCAGAAGCCTGTGAGCCTGCCCGTGTGGGCGACCTGGATGACTTTGTTCGTCCGGGCGCAGGCGAAAGTTACATTGAACGGTATGGCTGGCTGCGTGACTTACTAAACGATCGCAACGACCCAGGCCATAAACAGCGCATCGAGTTGCTGCCCCATGCTGCACAACGGCTCGCGGAGCAGCTGAGGGAATTGGATGCACCGTCGTCGCCCCCTCCGCTGACAGCTGCTGAAAAGTCCTCGCGGACAGCCGTGCTGGCACGCCGCGAGTTTCGCACCACCGAGGACTACTCGCTGATGGAGCGGCTCGGGGCCTGGGTGTCGAACCTGCTTGGTAAGCTGTTCGGCGGCTTCTCGACGCTGGGCCGCATGGCTCCGTGGCTGGGCACCGCGCTGCAGTGGGGAGCGCTGCTGCTGACTGCAGTGCTGCTGCTGGTGTGGGTGTATCGAGCGCTGGACCGGCAACGTGTTGCGTTAGGCAGGCTGCACGCGGGCGGACCTTCTGCTGAGGCTCAGGCGGAGTCACGTGCCTGGGCCGCGCAGGCACAGGGCCATGCCGAAAAGGGTGAGTGGCGCGATGCCGTGCACGCCCTCTATTGGGCCTCCATTGTGTCGCTGGAAGACCGCCGCACGCTGCGTCGCAGCGGCACGCGCACACCACGTGAGGCCTTGCGGCTGATCGACCCCGCGTCGCACCTGCGCGAGCCGCTACGCGCGCAGACGGGCGAGTTCGAGCGCATCTGGTATGGCCTGCAGCCCGCTCAGGCGGACGACTACCAATCCGCGTTGAATCATCACCGGACTTTGCAGGCAGGTACTGCAAAGGCGGCCATCGCGTGAGCGCGGCGGGTACCGACCGGCGCATTGTGCTGTGGCTTGCGGGCGGCGTCTTGCTGTTGATTGTGCTGGTCTCAGTATTTGCACCCGCGACGCGCGACGACGATCCGAGGCCCACCACCTACAACTCCGGCACGCACGGCGCGAAGGCAGCCTTTCTGCTGCTGGCTGACCTGGGCTACTCTGTTTTGCGTTCGAATGAAGATGTAGTTGCCGCACTCGAGCAGGCAGATGCGCAGCACACCACCTACATTCTTGCGGAGCCGAATGCACCGGGCGAAGAATCACAGAAGCGTGAGTACGAATCGCTGCATCGCTTCCTGGATCGTGGCGGCAGAGTGCTGGCCACGGGCTTTGCGGGCGCGCACTTTCTGCCCGGCGGGCGCACTGGAGAGGTGACGCAGATGCTGAACGGTCTCTGTAACACCACCACCGAAGGACACAGTGCCTACACCGCCGTGGGTTCGGTCGCGACGTATGACGATTCGCCCTGGAACGCAGCGGATCCGCTTGTGCGTGTGGATCATCGCTGCGGCAACGATGCCGTGGTGGTGCACCGCAGCTTTCCAAACGGCGGCGAAATGGTCTGGTGGAGCACCGCCGAGCCGTTCAGCAATCGCGGGTTGGCGCAGGACAGCAGCCTGCACCTCTTGCTGACAGCAATCGGTCCGTCGGCAGGGCGGAGGGTGGTGTTCGACGAGTTCTATCACGGTGCACAGGGTTCGCCCTCGGACTACCTGAAGGGCCTGCCGTTACGGTCGCTTGCGGTTCAGGTAGCGCTCCTGTTCGGCCTGCTGGTGTTCAGCTTCAGCCGTCGCAGCGGACCGGTGCGTGACCCAACCCCTGCTGTCCGTACATCGCCGATCGAGTTTGCTCGAAACATGGGCGCACTCTATGAGCGTGCCGGTGCCACGCAGCCCGCGACCGAAGCTGCGCGTCGTCGTCTCCTGCACTTTCTGGCAGCCTCGTGCGGCCTGCCCGCGGACGTGTTGCGCGGTTCTGCCGGAGGCATCGCGAGCCTGGTGCAGGGCCGCTTCGGTCTGGATGCTACAACACTTCAAGCAGCGTTGGAGCAGGCTGAAGGCGCACGCTACGATCGCCTGCGCCCGCGCGAGGCGCTACTGGTGGTGCGAAACTTGGATCGTGAACGGGAGCGTCTGCAGGCTGCCATCGACACGCGGCAGAGACAGGCAGCAGGAAAACACGTTACATTCGACGCACCCATGGAGAGCAGGCATTGACACAACAACCAAGCCCCTCGCTGGAGCTTTTTCGCAGCGGGAGGGAAGAACTCGGGCGCGTTCTGGCCGGGCAGGATCAGTTGATCGAGCAGGCTTTGCTTACGCTGCTTTGTGGTGGCCATGCACTGGTCGAAGGCGTGCCCGGCGTGGCAAAAACACTCGCCGTCAAGACGCTGGCTCGCTTTCTTGCGCTGGACTACCGACGGGTGCAGGGCACGCCGGACACCATGCCCGCCGACATCCTGGGCACCAACATCTTCTCGCCAAAGACCGGGGAGTTCTCGCTGCATCGCGGGCCGGTGTTCACGCAATTCATGCTGGCTGACGAGATCAACCGCATGCCGCCGCGCACGCAGGCCGCGCTGCTGGAAAGCATGGAAGAGCGGCAGGTGACGCTGGACGGCGAGACGCACACTCTGGACCCGTATTTCACCGTCTTTGCGACGCAGAATCCGCTCGAATTTGAGGGCACGTATCCGCTGCCGGAGGCGCAGCTGGATCGCTTCCTGCTAAAGATCCACGTGAGCTACCCGAGCGCCGCAGAGGAGCGTGTCGTGCTGGAACGGCACCATGCGCTGCTGACCGGGCATCGTCTGGAGGACGTTGCGATTGCAGCGGTTGCGCCGGAGTTGCTGAGAGCCGCGCGGCAGGAGGTACGTGCCGTACAGGTGGAGCCTGCGCTGTTTGAGTACCTGCTTGCCGTGGTGCGCCGCACGCGCGAGTGGCCCACGCTGGCGCTGGGTGCTTCGCCCCGCGCGTCGGCCAGCCTCCTGCTGGTGGCTAAGGCGTACGCCGCACGCGATGGGCGCGCGTTTCTGCTGCCCGACGATGTAAAGGCCGCAGCCGTGCCGGTGCTGCGGCATCGCCTCCTTTTGAAGCCGGAGGCAGAGCTTGAGGGCTTCAGCACCGACCGGGTTGTCGCGGACGTGTTAGCGGCCGTGCCGCTGCCGAAGTAGCCGGGGACGCTCGCCCGATGCAGACGCTCATCCCGGAGCCGGTTACAAACATCGCGCATCCCGTAGGGCGGCGCTTTGGGCGCGCCCTGGCGTTTGGATTGACGCCGCGCGCATTCTTGCTGCTGGCCGTGGCTACGCTGTTCAGCATCCCGGCATTTTTGCATGCGCTCACGCCTTGGCTGATGTTCGGTGTCGATACGCTTCTGCTCCTGGCCTGTTTGGGTGATGCGGCTATGTTGCCAGCGCCGGAGCGCTTTACCGTGACACGCCGTTTTGTGCACGCGCCTGAACTGGGACATCTCGTCGAGATCGAGATCATTGTGCAGCAGGGCGGCGAAGGCGTCTACCAGCTTCGGCTCTCCGATGATCTGCACGCTTCCATGGTGAACAGCACCAGTCCGCCGAAGATGGTTAGCTACCCGAACGATGAAGCCAGCGTGCTCTACAGTTGCACGCCATCGCAACGCGGGGATTTGTTAATGGGCGGCACATACCTTCGCTATGGGAGCGTGCTCGGCCTGGTGGAACGATGGGCCGTGGCTGATTTGAAACAGACCGTTCGCGTCTATGCGGCGGGCGAGCAGGCCAGCGAGTCGGCTTCCATCTACCTTTTGCGGGCACGTCAGATTGAGATGGAGAAGCGCAAGCTGCGGCTGATCGGGCTCGGGCGCGAGTTCGAGACCATGCGCGACTACCAGCCGGGTGACGAGGTTCGCAGCATCTCCTGGACGGCGACGGCGCGGCACAATCGGCTCATCACGCAGCAGTACACCACCGAGC
The DNA here is from genome assembly GCA_964243585.1 of uncultured Terriglobus sp. Lineage (GTDB taxonomy): Bacteria > Acidobacteriota > Terriglobia > Terriglobales > Acidobacteriaceae > Terriglobus. The sequence goes on along the minus strand of CAXTFT010000084.1, from coordinate 8,110 downwards.
GGTCGCAGCAGGTGTGGATCGTGATCGATGCGGGAAGGTTGTCGCGGACGGCCTACCGTATGCAGACGACCGGCGCCGGCGGCGACCGTGATGTAGCGCACGTGGTGACGCAACTGGACCAGGCTGCGTCTGCCGCGGGCCAGCTGGCGCGCGTGGTAGGCCAATCCGGCGACAAGCTGGCGCTGCTGACCTATGGCCGTGGTGTGCAGCAGCAACTATTGCCGGGCGCGGGACACCTGCACCTGCGGCGCGTGCTGGATGCCCTGTCACAGGTGCGATCGGAGACGGCAGAGGCGGATCACCTGCTGGCATCGACTCGTCTGCGCCAGTTGCAGCGCCGTCGCGGTCTGGTGCTTTGGATCACCGAAATGACGGAGAGCGTCGGACGGCCCGAGATCGTCGCTGCCATTACCACGCTGGTCCGCAGGCACCTGGTGGTGCTGGTGCTGCTTCAACATCCGGAGCTTGCCGCGCTGGTTGAAGGCGAACCACGCAACGCACGCGATATGTACGCGAACACCGCCGCGCAGGAGCTGCTGGAGCAGCGTCGCACCACGCTGGCCCAGTTGCGTGCGCAGGGCGTCCTGGTCGTGGAAACGACAGCGGAAGGCATTGCGGCAGACAGCATCTCGCAATATCTGGAAATCAAGGCGCAGGGACGGTTGTAAGTCGCCTATGTCGTCGCAGAGGGTTGCTCCACCACCGTTGCGGGAGAACGATCCCGACCGCCCTCACTTAGCCAGGTAGCAAGGCCCGTCAGTAATAGACCGCAGACGGCGAACTTCACGGCGCGGGGTGCGGCTGTGGGTGATAGGAATGCTTCCAGCACCCCTGCGATAAACAGCAAAAGTATGGTCCCGGCCAGTAGCCGTACTGCCTCATTCCCCGCGATGGCGAGGGATGTGCGACGCGACAGCGTCCCCGGAAAAAGCAAGCCGCTTGCGATGCGCAGGCCTGCGCCGCCCGCAATGAAGATGCTGGGCAGCTCGAGCGCGCCGTGGGCCGCGACAAAGCTCCATAGATCAAGCGCCATGCCGTGCTGGGCGCACGCGGTGGCGATGATGCCGACGCTCATGCCATTCCAGAACAGCATCAGGATGGTCGGCAGACCGCCCAGGATGCCGCCTGCAAAGACCATAAACGTTACGGTGATGTTGTTGGTCATGATAAAGCTGGATTCCTGCGGCTTGGCGCTGAGCACGCTCTTGGTCCACATCTCATGCCGCTCGATGGTGGCGACCATCTCCGGGCCTATGGTGGCGCGCATAAAGTGCGGGCGCACCAACGATTCCAGCGTGCCCAGCAGCGCACCCAGCAGGCACAGCGCGACAGACGCGGCAACGTAGGGCAGCAACCTGCGGAAGAGCCTCGGGTAGTCCACCGAGAGAAAACGCCAGACGCTCAGCATGCTGGTGCGCTGGCCGCTGTAGACGTGGTTGTGGGCGCGGCTTACCAGCCGATTCAGGTAATCGGCAAGGGCCTGCGCGGTGGGGTCGCTGCGGACGGCGGAAAGGTCGGCTGCGGCGCGGCGATACAGGAGGCCAAAGCTGCGCACATCCTCTGGCAGCAGGGACTTCAAACCTTTGCTTTCCACCTCGCGCGTTAGCGTGTCCAGGCGCTCCCAGTCAGCGCGGTGCGCGGCAATCCAGCCGTTTGAGACCATACACTGATGCTAAACGGGAGACTGCGCACGTGAACGGAGACCTGCCAAAACCGCAGCCGCGGCAAACCTTCGGAGTGTACGACGAACACAGCATCGACACGCCGGAACAGGTGGCGCTGCAATTTCCGCTGGCCGGTGTCGGCAGCCGGTTTCTTGCGCTGCTGATCGACCTGGCCATCCAGATCGGGGCTAATATTCTGCTGGTCCTCATCGTTGCCGTCGCGCTGGCCGCGTCCGCGCGAACGGGGGCGCTGAACCGCATGTCCGACACCGCGGGCAAGTGGTTCGTAGCGGGCATCATCCTTGTCTATTTCCTGCTGTACTGGGGTTATTTCTCGCTGTTTGAAGCTTTCCAGAACGGCCAGACACCGGGCAAACGCGTGCTAAAGATTCGCGTCATCAAGGACAGCGGGCGGCAGATCACCTTTTTCGAAGCGTTGGCGCGCAACCTCCTGCGCGTAGTGGATGCCTTGCCGGGTGTGTACCTGGTGGGGGTGATCTCTATCCTGCTGACAAAATCCAACAAGCGGCTGGGCGATCTAATTGCCGACACTCTGGTGGTGCATGAGCGCGTGGATGAATTTGCGGGGTACCTCTCCGTGCCTGCCGCGTTTGGCTCGCCTGCGGCAGCGAGTGCTGATCCAGGCGGCATCCCGGCAGACCGCGTTGCCCTGCTGCGTGAGGAGGATCTTCGTTTGATCGACAGCTATCTTTCGCGGGCCTTCTCGCTGCCCATGGAGACGCGTGCGAACCTTGCTTCGCGCCTTCTGGACGGACTTTGCCGCAGGATGGGAGTCACAGTGCCGACGGAGACCGCACCGGAACGCACGCTGGAGGCGATCGCGCAAGCCTTGCGCGGTGGCGGTCGGCGGTGAGTACTCAGGCGTCTCGCAAGCGGCAGTCGGAGTGCAGCCTTAATTCGTTCAACTTACTGCAGACGAAAGCGCTCCATCATCATGCGCTGAAAACGCGGCTTCCAGATCAGGTCATACGCGAGTTCCTTGCCGGGGAACATATTCAGCGCGGCTTCGCGGCTGTCGGCAATCATCTGCGAGGCTTCCTCGACCGACAGGGAGCCATCCTGCGCGATGACCTGCAGGCACATGGTCATCATCATTTGCAGCCGGCGTAGCTGCTTGCGTTCTTCGGCAATGCGCGCGGCCTCCAGTTTGTCAGACGGCGTGGGAGCCGGTGCTGGTGAAGGGTTGGGAACCTGTTCCTGTGCCATGCTGGCGCTCCTGTGCCGCTGCTGATTAGGGATTAGACGCGAGCACGTGCGTCTGGATGCTGCCGTCGGCCTCCAGCAGGTATTGCACCGCGCCCATGCGATCCGTTCGCGCCGTGCGAACGCCCACAGCCTGTAATCGCTGCAGCACCGGCAGCCGCGGATGTCCAAAGCGATTGCCAAGTCCGCAGGAGATGACCGCGCATTGCGGATGCACGGCCGCGAGCAGGCCTTCCGACGTGGAGGTGTTGCTGCCGTGGTGGCCCACCTTCAGAAGCGTGACGGGTCCGGGATCTTCCGTCAGGATCGCGGCCTCCGACGGACGTTCGGCGTCTCCCTCGGCGAGTACGGAGGCCTTGCCGTAGACGATGCGTAGTACCAGCGAGTCGTCGTTGGTCGGTACCTTGTGCGGGTGATAGGCAGGCAGCGGGTTCAGAACGTCGATGGACGTTCCGCTCCACATCTGCCGATCACCCCCATGCAGGTGCCGCACCACCGTGCCGTGCGACTGTGCCAGCTGCAGCAGCGTGCGAAAGGGTGGGGTGTTTGCATCGACGCTCACCCAGAGCTCGCGCGGGCGGAAGTTGCGCAGCACCGATGCCATGCCCCCGATATGGTCGCTGTGCGCGTGCGTCAGTGCCATTACGTCGAGCCGGCGGATGCCACGCGACCAGAGGTATGGGGAGACGACTTCTTCGCCTATATCGAAGCTGCCGCTATCCGTTAGCGAGGCTGATCCGGTGGGTCCGCCCGCGTCGATCAGCATCGTCTTGCCTTCCGGGGAGGCAACCAGCAGTGAATCGCCCTGCCCCACGTCGATAGCAGTGAACTCAAGATGGTTGCGGAGGAGCGCGGGAGGTCTCGGCCACAGGATCAGCAGCAGCGCAACCGGCAGCAGAAACGCGGCAACCCAGCCGGTCTTTCGCGCCGGGGTCCGCGCAAGAAGGAGAATGGCGCACCAGAGCATCACCGCCCCAACCATGCAGAACAGCAACGGCGACGGGATGCGGACGTCGGCGCCGCGCAGGGAACTGATCGCGCCGATGACCCAGGTGATGCTGTGGAGCAGGAGCGCGGTCACCGCGGCGGGAAGTGCGGCGATCCAGGGATGGATCAGCGATGCGGCAAAGGTGGCAATGGCAGAACCCATCAGCAGGCCGACCATGGGAAGTGCAAGCAGGTTTGCGGGTGCGGCGAACGGCGTAATGCGATGGAAATACACAGCCATGGGCAGGGCGAGGACCATCTCGGCGAGCAGCGTAATCGCAACCAGTTCACCGATGGAGAGCAGCGCCCGCACACCGAACGCGGGCAGTCGGGTGAGCAGGTCCAATCGCTGCGTCTTGTGGTCTTTCGATCGCGCAGGCTTCTGCGAAAGCTCCTCGCCCAGCCACCGCAGGCTGACTCGGAACTGCGCCAGCCTCGGTAATTGGTGCGGATCGTTGCGGACCGCCTGAATGTTGTGCACGGCACGCAGGTAGGGCAGCAGGGTGCGTTCCGTCAGCGGGACTGCAATGCCGGCGATGGCGACGACGGCAAGCACCGTCATCTGAAAGCCGCTCTCGAACAGCGCATGCGGATGCAGTACCAGCATGGCCAGTGCCGCAGCGCCAAGCGCATTCAAGGGGCTTCGGCCTCGACCCATGAGTTGTGTAAACAGGTACACCGCAGACATCAGGAGGGCGCGCTGCACCGGCGCTCCAAAGCCTGTCAGCATCGCGTAAAGCGCAGTGAGGAGGAGGGCAATGGCTGCCGCGGTCCACCTTGGCACGCGAATCCGCAGCAGCAGCCAATATAGCCCGGCCAGCAGCAGCGCCACGTGTACCCCGGCCACCACAAACAGGTGAAACGATCCGGTGCGTTCGAATGCGGTTCGCAGACCTCGATCCAACAGCGTGCGGTCGCCCACAAGCATGGCACTGAGCATGGCCGTGTCCGTTGGCGACAACCGGAAAAATGTGGGCAGGAGCACAAGCGCGGGTGAGGTGGAGAGGTCTCGAAGCCGGTCCGTCGACCAGTGCTGGACTGCCGCGAAGCGGCACCGCCATGTCGTCCGGGTGCTGTCCAGCACGCGCCCCGTGGCTGCGTCCGCACCACTTTCTGCCGTGACGCCGCGCAGTGCCAGCGTGTCTGCATACTGCCACACGCCCGGATCGAGGTAGCGCTGCGGAGGCCGCAGCCGGAGCGTCAGCAGCACCCGCGCACCGCATGGCGGCGGTGGGGCTGTCTGCCCAAGCGTGGAGAACAGGGTGACCTGTGCGCCGCCGGTGATCGGGACCATACGCGAGAGGTCAGGCGTCACGTCCTCGATGGCCTGAACGTCGAGGTCCAGGGTGTAGGCAGCCTGCGTCAGGTGTTCGCGCGCGGCGAAGGCATTTTCTTCATCGCCGCCGGTCTCTGAGGCGTGTTGCGCCTCGATGGGGACTGGCCGCGGCGGCAGCTTGCGGATACTCGTCACCCTGCCTTCTACGGAGCGTTGCAGGCTGTCGGCATAGCGCAGCAACGAAGTATCCGCGGCAACCGGCTCCAGCGTACAGGCTGTCCAGCCCAACGCCACCCAGCAGGCCGTGGTTGCAGCCCACATCAACCGGGGCGCTCGCCACCACGCAAGGGCAGCCGCGGACATCAGTAGCAGGCAGGCGGCGACCATGTGCGTGGCGGGCTGCCACCATCCCCGGCACATGATGCCCGCGGCAAAGCAGACGGCCAGCAACAGCATGGGAGCGTCGCGCAGATACAGCGGATCGACCCGGGAGAAGCGCGCGGGATGGGCGGCTGTTTCGCACGCCAGGAGGCTCTGTGCGCCGCGCTGCGCCTCCCGTACTGTTTCCTGCATGGCAAACCCCTGCTGGCGTGCCGTCCCGTCAACGACGGAAGAAGGCAATCGTCTCGGTATGAAAGGTTTGGGGGAAGAGGTCCAGGAGGTGCAGGGTTTCGAGTCGGTAGCCGGATTCTACCAGCGTCCGGCCGTCGGCCGCGAAGCTGCCCGCATCGCACGACACATAGACGATCTGCTGCGCCCGCGTTGCAGCAAGTGCGCGTGCGGTCCGCGGACCAAGCCCCGCACGCGGCGGATCCAGGACGACCAAATCAGGCTGCTCGCTGCCCGAACGGCGCTGCAGAAAATCGGCTACGGTGCTGCGAACTGCCCTGTGCTGCCCGCCGATCTGCCGCAGATGTTCGAGGAGATCGGTCGCTGCCGGTTCGCCGATCTCGACCGCAACTACCCGTTCAAAGTGCCGTGCAAGCGGGACGGAGAAGAGGCCTGCACCGGCAAACAAATCGTAAGCCAGTAAACCTCTGCGGCCCTCTGTTACAAGCTGCTTCATGGTTGCCGTAAGGAAACGGTTCACCTGAAAAAACGCACCGCGCGTGATGCGGTAGCCAATGCCGTCCACGTGGTACGTCAGGGATGGCTTGCCCCAGCGCGCGATCTCGACTCGCCCACTCTCCTGCACGCGGCGTGACACTTTGAGATCTGGATTCGCAGCCACCAGCAGACCCGCACCGCACAATTCGGGTAAGCCTGCGGCGAGAGCATCGCAAAGTTCCCGCAGGGCGCGGGGCGCATCCCGGTCCACGGTTCCTACGGTCGCATCCAGGTGGAGGGAGAGCTGCAGCGCAGATTCGTTGCCGTTCGCGAAAATTTCAAAAGAGCGGGTCTCTGCCGGCCAACTTGCCCTGCCTGCCCGTACGGTATCGCGCAGCGTACACGCTGCCCGCCAGACCAGCGGCGACACGATGGGGCACTCCTCGATGGCGAGAAATTCATTGCTCGCACGTCTGCTGTACCCAATCGCATCGCCTTCCACCCGCATACGGGCACGATTACGGTAGCCCCACGGTTCTGCCGCGTGCACCTGCGGTGTGGGCACGTCGCGCACGCCCGCGCGGCCGAGCAGGTCCACCAGCATGCCGGTTTTTGCGGCAAGTTGCGAACTCTGGGGCAGGTGCTGCAACTGGCAGCCGCCGCAGACACCGAAGTGCCTGCACTGTGGCTCGATGCGCTCCGGCGACGCATCTGTTATCACTGTCAGCAGATCTTCGGGTGCAGAGCGTTCCGCACCGCGCGCGGCCCGCTTCACTCCAGGCCCATGTAGAACAGGCTCAGGCGTGGCAGGCCCGCGGCCTCCAGCAGGCGCTTGTGCAGGAACTGGTCCGTCACCTGCTTGAGCTGCACACCGGACATCTTGCCGCGGTAGGGTGCGAGTTCCCGTGCGGCCTGTTCGCGCAGCGCAAGCAGGTTGTCCTCGCTGGCGTGGAGGGTCAGGGCGGCAAACATGCGCGCTTCCAGAGCCGTCAGCGTCATCTCAAGTTCTTCGGTGCTGGCTGCAGATGCCTGCGGACCTGATTTCGCGTTGATCTCAGCCGCCAAATCAGAAAGCCTTTGCGCAATGCCGCGCAGTGTATCGCCTGCAGCACCTGGCAGGTCTGCCTTGAGTACAGCTTGTGCGTTGCTCAGCAGATGAGCCGCGACACGATCTTCTTCGAAGCCGTTTTGCTGCGGTGTCTTTGCCGAAAGAGCATCGCTGCCAACAGCCGCCTCCTGCATGGCCTCCGTCGCCAGCATGACACTCTGCGCACACCATGCCAGGCCATTTACCTTGCGCAGCCTGCCCTTCGCCTTGGTCATACGCGCGTCGTACTTATCAAAGGCATCGTCAATGCCGCGCAGCACGGCTTCCAGCGGTATGCCTGCCTCCCGCCAGGCTTCAATCAGCGCCCAGTCCAGGGTCGAGAGCAGCAGGATGCTGCCGCGCCTTGCCTGAAAGCGCGTTTCGATTTCCGTAAAGTAGTTGAAGTAGTTCTGCACCGCTGCCGGTCAGCCCACCTGGCTTGCAGGCGGCTGCGAGCGGCGGCGCAGGCGGTCGTGGTTACGCTCGTAGATCATGCAGATGCCGTCGAGCGTCAGGTTCTCATCTACGGTGGCAATGCGACGCGAACTCTCTGCCAGCAGTTTTGCATAGCCGCCGGTCGCCACGATTTTCGTTTCTGGCCCGAGTTCTGCAATCATGCGGTCGCAGATGCCGTCGATCAGGCCGACGTACCCATAGAACAGACCAATCTGGATGTTGTCCACCGTACCGGTACCGATCACCTTGGCTGGCTTGCGGATGTTCACCCGGCTCAAACGTGCGGCGCTGGTAAACAGTGCATCTGCCGAAATGCCGACGCCCGGCGCGATCGCTCCTCCGAGAAACTCTCCCTTTGCAGAGATCACG
>CAXTFT010000083.1:0-15853 GCA_964243585.1 uncultured Terriglobus sp. | reverse complement strand
CAGGCGGGATCGGCGGCACATCGGCCTTGTCACCCAGCATCTGCCAGCGCTGCAGGCTGAAGGGCAGGTTGCCGTTCTCCCAGACAAAATCGTGAAACGCCTGCAGCTTGAAGGCGGCACCCTGCCGCTCGCGCGCGTCGGTCATCAGGCGCAGGATGTCGGTCTTGCCGACCTGGTAGGTAATGGCCTGGCCCGGCGTCGACGCGAACATGGCCGCCTCGCTGCGCGCGGTTTCCACGTCCATGGGCACGGTCTTCTGCAGGTACTGCGCTGCCTCTTCCAGCGAAAACTCGCCCAGTGCCAGCTTCACGTCCACCACCACGCGCAACGCGCGCAGCCGCATCATGCTGTAGATCGCCTCCTTGGTCTTCGGCTCTTTGTCAAACAGGCCGCCAGTCATCATCATCTCCTCGGCGTAGAAGCCAATGCCCTCGTTCGCCTCCGAGTCATAGTAGTGGCGGCGAACGGGGTCAGCCTGCCCAAAGCTCCACGCCATCTGGTAAAAGTGGCCGGGCACTCCCTCGTGAATGGACAGCGGACGCGTGTCACGCGCGGTGATGGCGCTGAAGAAGCCGCTGTCCGCGCTGGGTTTGCCCTTGTAGCTGACGCTTTCCTGGTCAAGGCGCGCGGGGCTGGTCAGGTCGTCCGTCACGCCCAGGAATGACAGCGCCGCGATGTACGGCGGCATTTCGGCATAGTGATAGTGCTTCAGCGCTGGTGGTTCACTCAGGATGCCGTGGCTCACCATGTATGTGCGGATGAACTTCTCCTGCCGTTCCTCTTCTGCAATCTGCGCGGCCAATGTGGGGTACACCGGCGTCTGTGGCAGGCCGGTGTTTGCCGCCTGCTGCAGCGCTTCGAAACCGACAGCGCGCTGAAACTCCAACCCACCGATGGCCAGCATCTGCTCCGGCGTGTACGAGAGCAGGGCCACATTGCGCAGGAAGTACAGGTACCCTTCGCGTCCGATGGCCGTCTGCTGCGGCAGACCCGCAACCTGTGGCCGCAGCCACTCCCGATAACGGACCAGCGCCTTCACGGCAGCTGCTGCCGCGGCATCGACCCGGGCCAGTTCTGCCGGCGCGAAACCAGCTTTTGCATGCACACCGTCGCGGAATCGCTGCATGCGCGCCTCAATGCCGGTGAGGTGTTCCATGGCTATCACCGCGTAGGGCTGCCGGATGTCGGTCAGGTTCGCGCGGCCTTCATCCAGCAGGCGCGGCAGGCTCTCCAGCCGCAGTACCACTTGCTTTTGCCGCTGGGGCGAAAAGGGCGCAGGCGGCAACATCAGCGTGTACGTCGCCGTTAGCCCCTGGTCCACGTAGAAGAAAGGATTGCGCTTCCAGTCGGGAATGACGTCCAGCTCCCAACGCACGCGTGCAATTGCCGATCCGACCAGCCGGTAATCCACCTGCACCGGCACCGGTGCGGCACTCACATCCAGCGCACGCCAGTCCCGCTCAAAGCCGGCGATCTTTGCCTCGTACCCTGCGACATCAGCAGCCGACCACCTCGCCACGAAGCCGGTCGGCCGCTCGAGCCGGGGAATGTCATCGTTGGTAAACGGCTGCTCCGTCGCACGCCACTGCCAGAAAGCCTCACTAAGCACCTGAACACGCTGTTCAGGTGGCTGTGCCTGCAGGGTGCCTGACGGTGTGAGCAGCAGGCAGCATAGGAATGCGAGTACCGGCGAACAAAAACAGTGCGGCGTTGTGAGCATGTGTGAAACGTACTGCACCTGTCACGATTACGGGAAAATTTTCTTCCAGCGCATGTCATCCTACGCTTATGGGTTATCTGCTGGTTTCTCTTCTGGGTATGTGCACTGGCCTGCGCACCATGACGCCGATTGCAGTGCTGTGCTGGTTTGCGTACCGCAACGCGCTGCACCTGGTGGGCTGGCGTTCTTTCACCGCCAACATGGTCGCCGTGATCGTTTTCACGCTGATGGCGCTGGGCGAGTACATCGGTGACAAGCTACCCAACACCTCCAGCCGCACCTCACCCATCGGACTGCTCGGGCGATCGGCGTTCGGTGCGTTTGTGGGCCTGCTGCTGGCGCAGCCGCTGCTGTTGAGTCCCGCTGTAGCGATCCTGCTGGGTATCGTGGGCGCGTTGATCGGCACCTACGCGGGATGGTTTGTTCGGGTTCGCAGCGTGGTCGCGCTCAAGGTGCCGGACTGGCCGGTTGCAGTTGCCGAGGATTGCCTTGCCATTATCTTCAGCATCGTCCTGCTGAACGCCGTAGTTGCGCGGAGCGCGCTCTTTTTGGGCAATGAAGGCGGTTTGCTGCGGTAAGCGGAAGGACACTGGCGATCCACCGTTTCTGGCGATAAATCCACAGCCTTTTTCTGGTCGGATTTGCGCGAAGATAGGGGAAACTACATTCCCGGTTCGCCACTTCACGCCCATTCACGTGGTATTGACGTTCGGGTGTCAGGCTGGACGCAACAAAGTCGCATGCCTGTGCCCGGTTACGTCCAGAGCACAGCTGCATAGCAGAAATACAGTGAACGCGCCACGTCCGCCATTGCAAAGCAGAATTTCAGGAGCCTCATGATGCAGACCAACAAAGCACGCAGCCTGGCACTCGCGTGCGTTCTGAGTGCAGCAGCAACTACCGGATTCGTGGCTTGCGCCCAGTCCACCACGCAGGGTGCCATTGGCGGCACGGTATACGACAGTTCCGACGCCGCGATTCCCAACGCAACCGTCGTCATTCACGATGAAGCCACGAACGCAGAGATTACGCTGAAGAGCAGTGACAGCGGAGAGTTCCGTGCGCCACAGCTTACGCCCGGCTCGTACACCGTGACCATTACCGCACCTGGCTTTACCGCTGCGAAGACCACGCAGATCGTGGTACAGGTGAACCAGGTAACGGAACTGAACCCGCACCTGCAAACCGGATCAGAAGGCACCGTCGTCGAGGTAACAGCAGAGACGCCCGCCATCAACTTTGATTCGCCGACCTTTGGCGGCAGTCTGAGCAACCGCGAGATCGAAAACATTCCCATCAACAATCGCCGCTGGTCGTCGCTTGCGCTGACCACGCCGGGCGTCACCAACGATGCATCGGGCTTCGGGCTCCTGAGCTTTCGCGCCATCTCAGCCGTGCTGAACAACGTGCAGATCGACGGTGCCGACGACAACCAGGCCTTCTTCTCGGAAGAGCGTGGACGTACCCGCGCCGGTTACTCCACGTCGCAGGCCATGGTGCGCGAGTTCCAGGTGAACACCGGCGTGTACTCGGCCGAGTTTGGCCGCGCGGTGGGCGGCGTAATCAACTCCGTCACGAAGACGGGTTCGAACAGCCTGCATGGCGAGGCATACTTCTACCGCCGTGACGATCAAACCAGCGCGTTCAATCCGTATACCTCGTTGGGCCAGTTCAACTCTGCCGGCCAGTTCTTTCAGGTACCGTTTAGGCCAAAGGACAAGCGCAACCAGTACGGCTTTGAGGTGGGCGGTCCCATCGTCAAGGACAAGCTGTTCTTTGTGTACGCCTTTGACGTGTTCGACCGGCAGTTCCCCGGCGTAGGCCGCGCCAGCGCATCGGGCACCTTCTTTGCGACTGCAGACGGGAACTACTCCACGGGTTACACCTGCAATACGACGACGGGGCAGGTAACCAAAACAACCACAACTGCACCCACGGTGACACAGACCGTGCCCAACGTGGGTGCCTGCCTGCTGGCGGCGCGCACCAATACCAGTGTGGCCGGTGGCGTCGGCGCATACAACGACGGACTGAAGAACCTAAATACTGCACTTGGCACGACGGCGCGCTACGGCCACCAGAACATCAACACGCCGAAGCTCACCTGGAATCTCACCCCAAAGCACACGATCAACGCGCTGTACCACCGCATGCGCTGGGACTCGCCGGGCGGCGTGCAGACGCAGAGCTCGGTAGCCGATGCCACAGACAGTTTCGGTACAGACTTCGTCAAGCTGGATTATGGTCTGGTCCGGCTGAACTCACTTGTGACCAGCCGCATTGCAAACGAAGTGCGCTACCAGTACGGCCGCGAGCTGAACGACGAAGGTCAGCAGCCATACAACACCTTCACGAAGAACAACCTGCAGAACCCCACTACGGGGAACGTCTCGGCGTACAGCATCTTTTCGTCGGCTGGTTTTAGCGCAGGTCAGCAGACCTACAGCAACCGCGTGGCCTATCCGGACGAGCGCAAATGGCAGGTGTCTGACACCTTAAGCCTTAGCCTTGGCAAGCACAACCTCCGCACCGGTGTCGACATTGTGCATAACAACGACGTGCAAAACCAGTTGTTCCAGGCACAGGGCACGTTCACCTACAGCACCTCCATCGCGAACTTTCTGTCAGATCTTGCCAGGCCCGGCGGCACCTGCAACACGGCGCTGACTGGCGTGGGCAACCTGCCCTGCTACAACAGCTACGTGCAGGGCACCGGCCCTTCGGCATTTACCCTGAACACGACAGACATAGGCTTCTTCGTGCAGGACGACTACAAGCTGACGCCCCGCTTCACCATAAACCTGGGTGCGCGGTACGACTACGAGAAGCTGCCCGCGCCCTACAGCAACCTGACGACCATAGCGCAGACCGCAAACGCACCCAGCGACAAGAACAACATTTCGCCGCGCGTGGGCTTTGCGTGGGATCCGTATGGCGTGGGCAAGACAGTGGTGCGTGGCGGCTACGGCCTGTACTACGGCCGCATCCCGAACTCCGTGCTGCTGAACGTCTTCCAAAACACCGGTTCCGCGGCAAGCCAGACCACGGTCACCTTTACCCCGGGCTCAGTGGGGCAGCCGACGATCCGCAACCAGGCCAACCTCAGCAATGGCGTGGCTCCGGCCTCAATTTACTACTTTGACAAGCACTTCCAGAATCCCTACACGCAGCAGTTTGATTTTGCTGTGCAGCAGGATATGGGCTTCCATAACGTGCTAAGCGTGCAGTACCTGGGCGCCCTGGGCCGGGAACTGCCAAACTACATCAACACCAACCTGGACCCAGCCAATGCCTACAACGTGACATACAACGTGGTGCCGAATGCTACAGGCAGTTGCGGTCCCTTTGCATGTGGACCCATTACACAGCAGGTTTATGGCGGACGCCGCCAGACCAACTGCACAGCGATGACACCCATCAACGGCGTCATGACCTGCACGGGCGGCACGCTGGCCAACGTCTATAACGGTGCGGCCGTGACGCCCAATACGCAGTTTGCCGGCATCACCGGTGTCATCAGCAACATCAACTCGTCCTACCACGCAGCGTCGGTCGACGTGACCAACCGGTCGTTCCGCTGGGTAACGTTCGACGCGAACTACACGTGGGCGCACGCACTGGATTTTTCGCAGTTGCAGACCACCGGTACCACGACCAACAACTGGATCGATCCGTTCGGCAACCAGCGCGCAAACTACGGCAACAGCAACCTGGACACGCGGCATCGCGCCGTGGGCTGGGCCATCCTTAACATCCCTGGTGTTGCCGCGAAGGACACAGTTATGTCGTACCTGGCAAACGGCTGGTCGGTAAAGCCGCTCATCGCCTTACAATCCGGCCTGCCGTACTCCGCGACGGTAACCGGGTCCACACCGCAGCAGTGCTACAGCGCCGGTTGTCTTGCCGCATCTTCAGCCAGTTCATCCGGACTGCAGGGAACCTCAGTCAGCTACATACCGCAACTGGGGCGGAATACCTTCAACTACCCTCGCACCATCAACGTGGATACGCGCGTGCAAAAGGACTTTCGCCTGCATGAAAACTACAATCTGCAGTTGATCGCAGAGGCGTTCAACCTAGCCAATCATCAGAATGTCACCACGATCAACACGGGGGCCTACACGCTGGCCAACACTGTGGGTACTGGCAGTTCAACCAACGCAACGCTGGCTCCCATCACCAGCTTCGGCACGGTGTCTGCCACCAACAGCACTTACGCCTATGCACCACGGCAATTCCAGTTCGCGCTGCGGCTGCAGTTCTAACCGCTACCTACTTGAGAAGAGGGCGGCAGCTTTGGCTGCCGCCCTTTTCTTTGTCTGATGTGGTGGTGATCACCTTGGGCCTTTGCAAGATACTGTAGGAGCCGGTACGCTTCCTTTACACCACTTTTATGACGTCTTTTGAGGCTTTCGCAGGACTGCAACGTGCGATCGCCCGTGGTATCAACTTTTCCCCGGCTTCTGTAAACTTCCCGCCACGTCCGCGTGGCTGCCTTGGAGTGTGCGCGTCTGCGCTGTTTTCGTCTTCTCGCGCCGTCGTTGCTACTGCTCCTGCCGGGCGGGCTATCGCTGCTGCACGCGCAGACCTCCTCGACCGGGGCGCTGGGGGGCGTGGTGCATGACCCCTTCGGCGCTTCGGTGGCCGGGGCACGAATCACGCTGGAGAGCGTCAGCACCGGGGCCGCTACAGAACTCACAAGCGACCGGCTGGGCGAGTTCCTTTTTCCGGAGATCGCACCCGGCACCTACCGCGTACAGATCCAGGCACTGGGTTTCGACGAATTGCAACTCCAGGCAGAAGAGGTGCAGCTTGGACGCACCACGCGCCTCGCACCCCTGCTGCGGATCGGCAGTGTGGCGCAGTCCGTCTCTGTGCAGGCAGCCGATGACCTGCCAGCGTTCGATTCGCCGGTGAACGGCAATCTGCAGCCCTCCGAACTGCAAACGTTGCCGCTGGATGGCCGCCGCTTCCAGAGCCTGGCACCGCTTACCCCCCTCGTGGACGCAGACGACGCAACACCAGCTGATCCCGTGGACAGCAACGGAGTGGATAGTACCGGTACCGCAGCGTCTGACACGGACAACGCACGGCTTTCGATTCGTGGGCTGGACCCCATGCACAATCAGTACGCGCTGAACGGCCTGAGCCTCTCCCGTGCCTTCGACGGCGAACCCCGTGGCGGACGCACGCTGCCGTTTACCATCGCGCAGGAAGGCGTGCAGGAGTTTCAGGTGCGCGCCGTTGGCGAAGGAACCGGGCGGGGACGCGACGCCGGTGGCTCGGTCAACACGGTGTCTCGACGCGGGGAGGCCACGGTGCATGGGTCGGCCTTCTTCCTGCTGCGCAACAGCGGCGTGGGCGCGACGAACCCGTTTGCGGTCAGCACCCGCTACAACGGCGGGTCGCCGACTTCCACGCTGGTAAAGCCACGCGACCAGCGTGAGCAGTTCGGTGGCTCCATTGGCGGCCCGTTGCTTGGAACTTCGGCGGCAGCGCGCGTCTTCGGCTTTGTCGCGGCAGAGGGGCAGCGCCGCAGCTTTCCAGGGATATCGTCGCCTAGCGACCCGGATTTCTACCGCCTGTCCCCGGTACAGACAGCGTTGCTGGCCAACCGCGGAGTGAATGGCGCCGCGACCAGCAAGGCGTTGACGTTCCTGGATGGTCTTACCGGCCCGGTCGCACGGCGTGCGGACGAACTCTCCCTGCTGCCCCGCGTCGACTGGCAGCCCGGTTCGCATACGTCCATCTCGGCGACATGGGCGCATGTACGCTTTCGCTCGCCTGCCGGGCAGCGCAGCGCGCCGGTTGTGCCTCGCGGACGCGCCAGCTTTGGCGATATCACAACTCACACCGACTCAGCGCAATTCCACGCCACTGCTGCGCTGTCCACGCGCTGGCTGGGCACGCTGCGTGCACAGTGGAGCCGCGATGCTGCCTTTGCGGAAACGCCCGCGCCCCTCGCCTCAGAGCCGCAGACCGGACCGGGTGGCACAGCCCCTGAGGTCTCGATTGGCGGTGTGTTTGCCTTTGGCAACAGCAGCAGCGTGGGCGCGCGCAGGCTGCCGGAAGAGCGCCGTGCCGAAGCCGCGGCAGAAACCAGCTTTCAGGGCCGTGCGCACACGATCCGGCTGGGCGCGCACTTCAACTCAATCGATGAGCGCATTGGCAGCCGCGAGGCTTCAGCCGGCACGTATGACTTCACCAGCGGCACCACAAATGGAAGGGCGGGCGGCCTGGTCGACTTCATCACGGACTTCACCTACTCCGCCACAAGCTACCCCAACGGCGGCTGCCCGTCCATCTATGCCGCGGTGCACCTCTTCTGCTTCCGCAGCTTCACGCAGACATTCGGGTCCGTACCGGAAACGCGCTTCCATACCGCCGAACTGAGCGCCTATGCGGACGACACCTGGCGCGCGACCTCAAGCCTGCGCCTCTCAGCCGGAGTGCGGTACGAGTACAACCGGCTGCCTCCTCCACAGCACCCGAACGCTGCGTTGGACGCGGTGCTGGCGTCAGTTACTGACGGCTTTGCCGCAACGGCGAACATGCCCGCCGATACCAATAACCTTGCGCCCCACGTGGGCGTTGCCTACGCTCCGGGCCAGCACACGATGGTGCGTGTCAGTTATGGCGTCCACTTCGGCCGCGTTCCGGGACGCACCCTGCAGGCCGCGCTTGAGAACACGGCACAGCCTCTCAGCCAGACACGGCTCCGTCTGACACCGCGCACCGTTCTGGACCCGAGTTGCGCCTCTGCCGGTACCAACTTCGGATATCCCGTGACCTATGTCTGCTCACCTTTCGGACCGGTGGCAGCAGCGGGTTCGGCCACGGTCTTTGCGGCAGGCTTCCAGATGCCCTTTGTGCAGACCGGTGAAGTTTCCATCACGCGCGACCTGACGCGGACCACCACGCTGGACGCCAGCTACGTCTTCGGGCTGAACCGGCAGTTGGAAAATACCACCGACCTGAACATCGCGCCGTCCACATCGCGAGTCGCCTTCCAGATCGTCCGCAGCAGCAGTGCCAATAGCGGCGGCGAAGCGGGGGCGCGTGGCGGCGAAGTGTTCAACGTGCCGCTGTACACGACGCGGCGCTCTAATGCGTATGGACCGGTGACCGGCATCCTGTCCAACGGCAACGGAACCTATAACGCCCTTGCGGTGCAACTGCTGCAGCGTGCCTCGCATGGGTTCAGCGGACGGCTGTCATGGACGTACAGCAAAGCGCTCGACAATGTGCGAACCACGGGCGCCGTGCCGAACGAAAATGCGCAGCTTGACCCCGCGGAACCGCTGTTCGACCGCGCCCCCTCGAACTTCGACCGGCCCCACCGCGTCATCGCCGCCCTGGTGTGGGCACCAACGCTGGAGCATGGCAGCCGCGCCCTGCGATTTTTTGCAAACGGATGGAGTGCTTCCCCAGTCGTGCTGATCAGCAGCGGCAGACCGTACAGCTACCAGATCGTGGGCGGCACGTCGCTGACAGGCGGGCGAGAAAGCCTGAACGGCTCCGGTGGTTCGACAGCCCTGCCATCCGTGGGGCGCAACACCCTGCGGCTGCCCTCCACACAGAATGTGGACCTGCGAGTCACACCGCCTTCAACGCCGGCGAGCACCTGAAGCTGCGCCTGAGCGCTGAAGCCTTTAACCTGCTGAACCATGTCAATGTTACCGCCGTGGAGCAGCGCGCCTTTCTGGCGGGCACGGCCGTAGTGGGAGTGGTGCCGCTGGTCTTTCAGGATGTCGCTACCATAGCGTCTGAAGGGCTCACAGGCCGGGCGTTCGGAACTGCCAATACCTCGGCCGATAGTCCAACACGTGAGCGCCGCCTGCAGGCCGGGTTCCGTATCGACTGGTAGACCCCAACCTCATGTCGAGGACGGAAGCGCCGATTAGCTTCCTACGGGGTTGAACTGGTTGTGCTGGCGGTCCGCTCCGCGTACGGTCCAATCAGCGGCAACAGCCATGTTTCGCCTTGCAGAGCCTTGATCAATGCAACAATCCATCCGACAAAGATAGCCAGCATCAGCAATCCGCTGAGGGTAAAGGCAGCCGCTGACGGCAGCATGGACACCAGCAACTGGTCGATTTCACGCGCAGCCACTGCCGCAATGAAGTAAAAGATGGCCTGCCAGCTGTGAAACCGCAACAGCGTCTGGGACCGGTACGCCGGCAGCAGCAGAAAGAGCACGGCAGGCGCGACCAGGTAAGCCAGACCGGCGGCAACGTTGACAGGGATCGCGGTCGTGTAAGGTACGTCAGAAGGGTAAGGAGGGTACGGTGCCGTGTACGGCGGCGATGGCCCGTCGAGGACAGGTGGATAGGGCGCGTCCGGCGCGGCCGGACCGGCAGTTGGCCGTGCCTTGTACGCCGGTCCGTACACTGGTTCTGCACCATTCTGGTCTTCGTTGCGGCTGCTTACTTCCTCTTTCACGCAACCCTCCCTACAAAACCGGTTTGGATGCAGTAGAAACTACATTGTTTGCTGAACAATTGAAGCGTCTTGCTGCGCGACGCCGGGACGTCTCACGCATCTGAACAGATGAAACAGCGAGTTGGGAAGCAGTATGAGTCTCGCAGCATGGATTGCGGCACACGGGTACCTGTCTGTCACTCTTCTTTTATTTGTGTCCGCATTGGGTTTACCCCTGCCAACCGGCCTGGCGCTGATTCTTGGTGGCGCTGCCGCTCACGGTGGTTCGCTGCACCTGTACTGGCTGATACCGCTTGCCGTGCTTGCGGAAAGTGCCGGCGCATCGCTGCTGTACACCGGCGGCCGTGTCACCGGTTGGTGGCTTCTGGCTCGCCTGTGCCGGATCACCATGGACCCGGAGAACTGCATCTTCCGGTCAGCTGATTTCTTCTATGAACGCGGCCCGCGCGTCCTCCTGGTGGCGCGCTTCATCCCCGGGCTGAACAGCATGGCGCCCCCACTGGCAGGCAGCCTGAACATGCGCGTGTGGAAGTTCTGGCGGCTGGACTTTGCCGGAGCCGTGCTGCACGTTGGCGCGTGGACCGCTGTTGGCTTCTTCGCCAGCCCTTACATTCGCGCGGTCGAAGGCGCGCTGGCGGTTGTGGGCCATGTGGCGCTCGGCATCGTTCTGCTGGCGTTAGCCGGTTACGCGGTGATGTGGGTTTTTGTCCAGTTACGTGATCGCCGCTACAAGGACGTAAAACGCATTTCCGTGAACGAAGTGCGGAAGCGGCTTGAAAATCCCGATCCTGAGCATCCCATCGTCATCGCCGACGTGCGCTCCCACGGCTATTACGATCCCGGCATGCAGCGCATCAAGAATTCCATCCGCGTGGAGCCGAACAGGCTGGGCGTGGAACTGGACGCCCTGCGCGAAACGCTGGCACCGGAGTGCGATATCTACGTGTATTGCTCGTGCGTGCGGGACGCTACCAGCATCCGCATCGCCCATGTGATGGAACAGCGGGGCCAGACAGTACACGTGATCGAAGGCGGTCTGCGCGGCTGGCTGCGTGCTGGCTGTCCCACGGAGCCGGTGCCACTCAGCGAAATGCGGCACCTGCCCCGATTTGAGTAGCAGCGACTCCCTTCGCCGTAAAATAGAGTTGTGGATCACGCAGAACAGTTCGACATTCTGGTAGTGGGTGCGGGGCACGCTGGTTGCGAGGCCGCGGCAGCAGCGGCGCGCATGGGCATGCGGACGGCTCTGTTCACCTTGAACCTGGACCTGATCGCACAGATGAGCTGTAACCCTGCCATTGGCGGCATTGCGAAGGGGCATCTCGTGCGCGAAGTGGATGCGCTGGGCGGCCTGATGGGCGAGGTGGCGGATGCCTGCGGCATTCAGTTCCGGCTGCTGAACACATCGCGCGGACCTGCCGTTTGGTCGCCGCGCGCGCAGTGCGACAAGGCGCAGTACCGCCTCGTTATGCGCGAAAAGCTGCAGGCTACCCCAAACTTGACGATCCTGCAGGCCGAAGTCGTAGACGTTCTTTTAGAAGCTGGGAGCAGCGACAGAGAGGGTGCCCCATTCCCACGCAAAGCGGGTGAGTGGGAGGTGCGTCGCTGTGTCGGCCTGAAGCTGCGCGACGGCAGCGAACTGCGCGCCAAGGCCGTCGTTATTACTACTGGCACGTTTCTTAATGGTCTGATCCACTGCGGAGAACAGCAGACCAGCGCGGGCCGTACGCCGAATGAACCTGCCAGCGTGAAGTTGGGTGAATCGCTGAAGCGGTTGGGACTGCGTGCCTGCCGGCTCAAGACCGGCACGCCGCCGCGCCTGGACGGCCGCACCATTGACTGGTCGCGCTTCGCAGAGCAGCCAGGCGATACAGACCCAACGCCATTTTCACTGCGGTCGAAAGGTGTGCCGCAGTTGCGCCAGGTGCCGTGCCACATCGCCACCACCACGCCGGAAACGCTGCAACTGATCCGCGACAACGTACACCGGTCGCCCATGTACTCCGGTCAAATCGAGGCTATCGGGCCGCGCTACTGCCCATCCATCGAAGACAAGATCGTGCGGTTCCCGGACAAGGCGCAGCACCAGTTCTTTCTGGAGCCGGAAGGTCTGGATACAGATGAGATTTACATCAATGGCATGAGCACCAGCCTGCCCGCGGATGTGCAGTTGCAAATGGTTCACTCGATTCCGGGCCTGGAGAACACGGTTATGCTGCGGCCCGGTTATGCCATCGAGTACGACAGCATCGACCCCACAGAGCTCGACCGCTCGCTGCGCGTGAAGTCTATTGAGGGCCTCTACCTTGCGGGCCAGATCAACGGTACCAGCGGCTACGAAGAGGCCGCCTGCCAGGGCCTGATGGCCGGCATTAATGCCGCGCTTTACCTCAAGAGTGAGGCACCGTTTACGCTCGATCGCAGCGAGGGCTACACGGGCATCCTGATCGACGACCTGATCTCGAAGGGCACCAATGAACCCTACCGCATGTTCACCTCGCGTGCGGAGTTCCGGCTGCACCTGCGGATTGACAATGCCGACCGTCGCCTGACGCCACATGGCCGCAGGCTGGGCTTGATTGACGATGAAGCGTGGTCTGGCTATGAAGCCCGGCAGACCCGCATGGCCGCCATGACCGTGCTGTTGGAGACGGCTCGTGTGGATGCTTTGATTGTTGTAGAAATGTCGAAGAGTCTTGCCGATGCCATCGACCAGTTCAATCGCGAGGCTGATTCCAGCTCCAGTGACGAAGACGCGGATTGCTCGGAAAGGCAAAGCCGCGGCGGCCGGTCCGGTGCGCAGCACATTGCGGCAGATGCAAATGACCTGAAGGGGCAGACGTTTGCACACCTGTTAAAACGTCCTGAGTTGCGGATCGAACTGCTCGTCCCGGTCCTGCGTTCGCAATTGCTCGCATCACAGAACCTCGCAGCCTACGCCGAAGAGCCGATGTCCTCGCAGGTGCGCAACGAACTGCGTGCAGTAGAAACCGAGATCAAATATGCCGGCTACCTCCACCAGCAGCGGCGTTCCATCGCCAAGCTGCGCAAGGCAGAGGGAAGAGTCATCCCAACGACGTTCCGCTACAAGGGCATCAGCGGCCTGTCACATGAGCTGCAGGAAAAGCTGGACCGCGTGCGTCCGCAAACCGTAGGTCAGGCCAGCCGCATCCCCGGGGTAACGCCCGCTGCCATGACACTGATCAACGTGCTGGTCGAAGTCCATACACGAGAAGCTGCGCAGCTAGCCTGACTTTCTACTGCACGGAACCCTCGATATCATCGTCGCCGGGACCGTCCAGTTCGGCTTCCATGCCGCTACGGATGCTTTCCAGAAAGTCTTCTGGGTCCACCTGCTCGTCCCGCTGCGCATGCGCGTCTGCGATGTGCCGCGCCAGGTCTGCCAGCAACACGCCCCACGACGAAGGCTCTTCCCACATGCCGAACGAGAGTGCCACGTGCTGCTCACCATTCGCAACCCACACCCGCAGGATTTCCATGGAACGTGGGTCTTTCATGGCAGCGGCGGGAATACGGAGTGCGTCTTTCTGGCTCATGGTGCTGATTATCCACCGAACCTGTGATTCTTCACAGAGGGTCTTCTGGCCGGGATACGCCTAAACTTTAGCTATGGCAACATTCCTGCAAATCGTCGAGCGCGACGGACTTCCAGCCTCCATCCACACGGAGCGCGTGATCCTTGGCGCAATGATGTCCGATCCGGTGGCTGTTGTGGATGCCACGGCAAAGCTGCAGGTGGACGACTTCTCGCTCGACTCGCACCGCCGCATATACAGCGCAATGATCGAGTTGTCGGAACTTGGCCACGCCATCGATCTAACTACGCTTTCGCATGTCCTGGAGCAGCGAAAGGAGTTACAGGCGGTCGGCAATCAAAGCTATCTTGCATCGCTGTACGAGAACCTGCCGCGCCACCTGGCCATCGAAAACTACGTCCAGATTGTGAAGGACAAGAGCATCATGCGGCAGCTGATGCAGGTGTGCGAACTGGGCCTGAACCGCGCCGCCGACCAGAGCGAGAACTCGCTCGATGTGCTGGGTTCGGTCGAGTCGCGCCTGCTTGAGATCAGCGAGTCGGCGATCAAGCGCGGCTTTTCCGATATTGGCCAGATCGTCGGCGAGAGCTTTGGCTCCATCGACCAGCTGTACGAGCAGGGCCGCGAAATCACCGGCCTGGAGACGCACTACACCGAGTTCGACCGCATGACCAGCGGCCTGCAGAAGAGCGACCTCATGATCATCGCCGCGCGCCCCTCCATGGGCAAGACAGCATGGGCGATCAACATCGCGCAAAACTCTGCCGTGCGCGATGGCAAGGTGGTCGCGGTATTTTCTCTTGAAATGTCGAAGGAATCGCTTTTGCGCCGCCTGCTGGCGAGCGAGGCGCTGGTGAACAGCCGCAAGATCCAGACCGGCTTCCTGCCGCGCGAAGACAAGCAGAAGCTCATCAACGCGCTGGACCGGCTGATGGGATCGAAGATGTTCATCGACGACACGCCCGGCATCACGCTCACCGAGATGCGTGCGAAGGTGCGCCGGCTGAAGCAGCAGGAGGGCTCGCTGGACCTCATCCTGATCGACTACCTGCAGTTGATGACGATGGCGTCGCAGGGGCCTGGCGGCCGCAGGCCAGAGAATCGCAACCAGGAAGTTTCCGCGATCTCCCGCGGTCTGAAAGCACTGGCCAAGGAGATGGGCGTGCCCGTGGTCGCGCTGTCGCAGTTGTCGCGTGGCAGCGAACAGCGTCAGGGCGACAAGAAGCCGCTGCTGAGTGATCTGCGCGAGTCGGGGTCCATCGAGCAGGATGCCGACGTGGTCTGCTTCATCCACCGCGAGGAGTACTACGACCGCGAAAACGAGGACATAAAGGGACAGGCGGAGATCATCATCGCCAAGCAGCGTAACGGGCCCACAGGCAGCATCAAGCTGGCGTACCTGGCGGACTACACGCGCTTCGAAAATCTCGCAGCACAGGGCACTGGCGGCGATTACTAAACAGAAAAGCCCCGCACGGATATGGCGCGCGGGGCTCGTTGCTGCTGCCGCTTAGATCTGGCCCGACGATGCGGGAGCCGAGAAGATCACCGGCTCATCCAGGTGCTTGGGCGGCGTCATGGCGCCGATCTGCTGCAGGATGCCCACTTCATGCGAAGCACCCCATCGCTCCACGATCTTGGCGTCGGAGTCGAACTTGGAAATCTGCATGCCACGTACTTTGATCTTCTTACCGGTGGCCGCGAAGCCGTTGAACGGCCCCTGGTGCGTGCCGGTGATGGTGTAAGCGAAGCCTACGTTGTCCTCATCCGCAAGCATATGTTCCACAGCGATCTTGAAGTCGGGAAAGGCAGAGTGGAACTGCGAAAACCATCCTGCAAAGCCCTCGGGACCGGGTCCCTGGTCGTCCGCAGGATCGTGGTCCTTCACGCCGGGTGCGAAGACTTCGTGCAGCTTCTCGAAGTGGTAGCTGTTGACAATCTCACCCATTTTTTTCTGCGCTGCGATGTTCGCTTCTTTGCTCATAAATACTCCCTCAGCCTCGTAAGATGCGCGATGGGACCCCCATGAAGTTGCAGCGCGATCCTGGGTCGAAGACTCGTAGCGAAATTCACTCTTCCCGGCCACCCAAAAACAGCGGCGTAGCCCTTCCGCCAGACCGCGCCCTACGCGTAC
>CAXTFT010000082.1:0-15865 GCA_964243585.1 uncultured Terriglobus sp. | reverse complement strand
CCGTCGCATCCTGCTGCTGCACCCGGGCCACCTGGGAGACATGGTCATCTCCACATCGATCCTCGGCCCGATTGAGAAGCACTTTCCAGGTGTAGAGATCGGCTTTGTCGCGGGTTCCTGGTCAGCCCATGCGCTTTGCGATGTTGCGGGCATCGCCCATGTGCACACCCTCGACCACTGGCGCCTGAATCGTGGACTGCCCAGCCTGCCGGGCAGGTGGCTTCATTACAGGAAGACACGCGCAGCCGCACTTCGTGAAATCCGATTCCGGCACTATGACGTTGCGATTAGTCTGCTCGACGTCGACCCCGATCTGCTCGATGTGGCATGGGCTGCAGGGATTCCCGTAAGGATTGGTTGGAACAGTAGTTTCTTTGCACCACTGGCAACACGTACCGTGCCGCACGAGAGCCGTTCTCTGCGGCATCAGGCACTTCGTCAGGCGAGAACACTGCTGGCCCTTGGTGTCGATGTATCAGAGCTGCAGCATGTGCAAGCTCGAGTCACTGCGGACACTGCGGAATCGATCCAAGAAGTATGCGCGGGCCTTCAAGTGAAGTCTCTTGACCGGGTGCCGTACCGCATCGTCCACATGGGTGCGGGCGCGCCGATGAAACAGATGCCGCCCGTATTTTGGGGCCACATTGCCGCGTCACTGTCGCGGGACCACAGGCTGTTGTTTACCGGACGCGGCCCTGAGGAACAGCAGGCGATTGCAGGCATCATCCATGGCCTGCCGAATTGCTTCGATGCCTGCGACAAGCTGTCCTGGAAGGGTTTTGTCTCTGCCATTCGCGCGGCAGAGATGGTCTACGGTGTGGATTCCATGGCCGGCCATGTCGCGGCTGCCGTTGGTACACCTGTCGCGTCTGCCTACCAGGGTGCCGGGGGGGTTTCCCGATGGCGACCGCTTAACACCGCGTCCGTCGTCTTCACCAATCACCTGCCCTGCGCGCCTTGCCTGCTACCGCTTGGCTGTGCGGACATGGCATGTAAGCAGATCGATCCCGCGCGGCTGCTGGCGATCACGCCAGTAGAGCTGCTCGACGCCGACCGGCACCTGCGCGTTCACAAACTTTCAGACACTGCATGGGGGAACAAACCATGAAAATACTCTGTGTCTTTACGCAATACAACTACGGCGACAAAGCGCGAGGCGTGAGTATCGAGTATGCATCCTTTCTTCCGGCACTTAGAAGCCTGGGGCACGAGGTCATGCACTTCGAGACGTGGAACAGCACACGGTACTCTACCTATGCGGAAATGAATCGCGCCCTGCTGGAAGCAGCAGCAACGTGGAGGCCCCGACTGGTGTTCACGGTTCAACGTGATTATGAGATCTGGCTTGAAACTCTCAAGACGCTCTCAGAAGATTTCGGGATCGCGCTCGCCACCTGGATTACGGACGACAGCTTTAAATTCAAACAGTACTCTCGCTTTATCGCACCTTACTACGACAGCGTAGGTACAACTTATAAGTACCGCATTGAGAATTACCAGCAGGCAGGTATCCAGGGAGCACTTTACACGCAATGGGCGGCGAATGAGCAATGGCTGCAGGAACCAAAGCCCGCCGTGGAATGCACCCACAAAGTCACCTTTATCGGAACAAAATACGGAGGACGCGAAGATCTGATTCAGGGCCTGCGTAGCGTCGGCCTCGAAGTTTCCTGCTTCGGATACGGCTGGGCGTCCGGTCCTGTCACAACAGAGCAGATCCCGCAGATCATGCTCGACAGTGTCATAAGCCTGAACTTCAGCGGAGGCTTCCGTTCCGACGGTAGCCACGACCGTCAGGTAAAGGCACGCACGTTCGAAGTACCCGGCGCAGGCGGCTTCCTGCTCTCAGAGCATGCGCCGTCCATCGACCAGTTCTACCGGATTGGATCAGAAATTGATGTTTTTGATGGCCCGGACGATCTGGAGCGGAAAATACGCTTCTACCTGGACAGACCGGCCCTGCGAGACAGCATGGCAAAAGCCGCTTATGAACGTACACGCGCAGAGCATTTATACCCATCGCGTCTGCGTGGACTCTTTGATCACGCACTTCAGAGGCAGGCTTTGCGTATCCAGCCGAACACTGGCAACCTGCCGGATAGCAGAAGGTCTAAGGGTGCCTTTAGCAATCGTCCTTTGAGTTTCCCGGAGCGTCACTATCGCTCCATGCTTATCAGAATTTGCAGGTTCGTGTGGGGACCGCGCCGCGCTCTGCAAGCCGCACGCCGCATCACGTTTGAACTATCTGTGCGGTTGCTGGGACAGCGCACCTTTACTGCAGATGGATTGCCGGGGCGATTGTTTCCCTACGTCTGATCCAGCTGGTTTGCGGTACCGCGAAGCCTGCGCCAGGCTAGCCGTGCACGCACCAGCAACGGCAGCTTAAGGACGATGCCTGCCAGGTACTTCGGTGAGCTTGTTCGTAGGAATTCTGAGAAAAGGAAGCCGCCAGTCTCGTAGAACACGGCACCCGCCAACTCTGGCCGTGTTATTTGCGACGCATGACGACGGTACTGCACAAGCACTTTGTCCAGGTTGTGCAACAACCGCTTCCTGTCGCGGGCAATACGAAGAAAAAGCTCCCAGTCTTCCGCGGAGTGCGCGTACTTGTAACCGCCCACTGCGAGCAATACATCTCTGCGGAACATGAGCGCCGGATGAGGCATTGGATTGCGCAGGGGCAGAATAGATCGGATCTCCAAGTCAGTCTTATAAAAGGGGTAACTGCGCTTGAGTTTGCTCCCCTGCTCGTCGATCAACTCTAGTCTGCCACCAAGCGCGGCAATCTCCGGATGTTCATCAAGGTAGCGCGTCTGAACTTCGATGCGGTCCGGCAGGCTTACATCATCGCCATCCATGCGGGCAATGTATTCACCCCTGGCGTGATGAATGCCGAGGTTTAGGCTGGCCGCCAAACTTCCTACGACAAGGGATGAGAGCAGCCTGACGCGCCCATCTCCCTGGGCGAACGCCTCAATGCTTGATTCCTGCCCGCGAAGCCGCGCGTCCATGATAATCAGCAGCTCGAAGTCTCGCATGCTCTGCTTCAAAATACTATTGATGGCTATTTTGAGATAAGCATCAGCCTGGTGACAGGGCAACAGGACTGTTACTCGTGGATTTATCGATAAGAAGACTTTATCTTTTACCACTTCTTAGTTTCCTCTTATGTTTTATCTCGGATTAGACATTTTTCATGCTTCCCGAAATGAACCGGCATGGCAATCCTGAACATGAAAACGCCCGGAAACAGGCCACTTCCGCTCCATATAATCAGCGGCGAATCGAGCTTATCAGTCGTGTGATTTTCTTTTATTGCTCGGCTTGATAGCTCTTGTTCATGGGTGATTATATGGTCCGTTCCATGCTAAGTGTCATAAAAGGTTGGCCACAGCTTATAGCGTTTATAAGTGGTGGGAATTTCATTCGCGGCTCTAGGCTGAGATCCCGCGGTGCGCGCGTAAAGATTTCACCCACGGCTTTCTTCAAGTTCCCAGGGCATATCGATGTTGGCGATGACACGTTCATCAATCATCTGTGCTCGATCTGGGCTTCAGAAAACGGTCGCATCACAATCGGCAGAAATGTCCTGTTTGGCCCGTGCGTAACAGTTGTTTCTTCCAGTCACGGTATTCAGGCCGGTGAACTGATACGTAAGCAGAAAGGTATAGACAAAGACGTCACCATTGGGGATGACGTCTGGATTGGTGCGCATGCCGTGGTGACCCCGGGCGTGACCATTGGCAACGGATGCGTGGTAGGGGCAGGCGCTGTGGTAACGCAGGATCTGCCAGCAAACAGCATCAGCGTCGGCGTACCGGCCAGGGTGATGCGCTACCGCCAGGCGGGAGGCTTTGCATGAGACAGCTTTTACTCCATGCTGGCCTTCGCTGGAAGCAAGCGCCCCTTGCTACTGCAAGCGGCGCCGTTGTTGCACCCAAGGTTTACCTGCTGCTGGAAACCGGCGGCGGCGGTGCCGGCCGGCACGTGCTGGACCTGTACGCGGGCTTGATAGCTGCCGGCTGGAATGTGCACCTGCTGCTTTCCACCACTCGCATGGATTCTTCCTTTGAAAAAGAAGTTTCGGCTCTTCCGCAGGACCACGTTTCCTATTTTCAACTTCGCCGGTCGCCACATGTGACTGACCTTCGGGTGATGCGGCGCATTAAGCACCAGCTACGCCAGGAGAGCGGGGCGGTTATCCTGCATGCGCATTCTACAAAGGCGGGCATGGTGGCCTGGGCAATGCGCGGTCGAAGTGCATGCCGTGTGTTCACGCCGCATGCTTACCCGTGCATGGATCCCGGTCGATCCAGCCGCCAGGTACCCTTTCTTCGCATCGTGGAAAAGCTCTTCAGCAAGCCCTTTGAAGGCATCATTGCCGTTTCTGAAGACGAGAAGAACTACACCGCAACACTTGGTGTAAAGCTCACCCGAATCCACCACATTCCAAACGGAGTGGACCCTGCCAACGTCCGCCGCCAGGCCACGGCCGGACGTAAGCAGCGCGACAGCAAAGGACCGGTGCTGGGCTTTCTTGGCCGGTTGGTGGATCAGAAGAATCCAGCGTTGTTTGTACAGACCCTGGCAGAGGTGGTGGCGCGCGGCCACGATGCCACTGCGATTGTTATTGGGGATGGACCGTTGCGAGGTTCGCTGCAAGAGCTTGCGAGAGCACTGGGCGTGTCGTCGCGCATGCGGTGGCTGGGTGCCGTGCCGGGCCTGCCGCAACTGGCAAACATGGACGTGATGCTGCACACCAGCGTCTCTGAGTCGTTGCCATACTCTTTACTGGAAGCTGTAGCCGCAGATGTACCGGTGGTGACGGTGTGCAACCCAGGTTCGCGCTCTGTCTTTGGAGAGCTGTTGCCCGAAATCATGGTTCCCTGTGGAACACCACAGGGCCTGGCAGATGGCGTTACAGCGATGCTTCAGGATGAAGCGTTGAGGCAACGCTGTCGCGAACAGTACCCTGTGATTGCGGAGCAGTTCTCAACGCGCGAGATGGTCACCAAAACGCTCGCGGTATACGAGACAGCCCTGCGTGCAAAAGCTCTGAAAGAAGCAGCGTCCGCGTGGCATATGCCGCGCTTGCTGCTGCCGAAACTACTGTTGCCTGCGCTGGACGGCCTGCTACGCCGTACCATGCACGGGCACAACGCAGACGAACTACTGCCGGCAAGCAGGGGACACTGACCGCTAAGAAGTGTGTAGCCCGTCCACAAGCGAATTCTTATAAGCGCGCCACGCCGGGAACAGCGCCAGCAACGCTGCTGCACTGACGGTCACCAGTGCATATAGGACAACCCTCGCGGACGGGCTTTGGAGCGCAAGCGGCACACCGGTCAGCACTTCGATCTGCGCCTTGAGTGTGAAGAAGACGGCGTAGAGCAAGGCGAGCCCAACCAGCAGACCGGCAATCGCAATCAGAGCGGCCTCTGCGACAAACAGCAGGAGCACCTGCCACATGTGCATGCCGACCGCCCGCAGGATGGCAATCTCGCGGCGGCGCTCATTTAACGCGGTGTACAGGGCTGACACCATGGCGAGCAGGCCCACAACCACTACGCCCGCGGCGACAAAGGACAGTGCCTCGTCCGCGTAGTCCAGCATGGCCCACAGCTGCTGCAGCGTATAGGCGGGAATGATCGCAGTCAGCGGCTCCGGCTTATACGTGCTGATTTCGCGCTGCAAATACAGGGTACTGACGCGCGACTTTGCGCCCAGCAGGAAGGCCGTAATCTGGTCCACCTTGAGCTGCGACCGGTCAAATTTCGGCATCGCTTCACCAATCGCAGGTGGCGTGCCGTCCGTCCAGCCGAAGTGCATGGCTTCGTCTCCCAGCAGGGTGATGTAGAGCGCCTTATCGATAGGAGTGGCCGTACGCTGCAGGATGCCGGAAACGGTAAACGCGACATTGTCATGGTTCAGGATTGATCTCGACTCCACACCGTGGGCAAGCGTCAATGACTGGCCGAGGCCGATGTTCAGCTTCTTCGCGACCTCTGACCCAAGCGCGACCTCCAGCAGACCTGCCGGTGCATGGCCCTGCTGAAATGCAAGCGCATGGCTGCCACGATACCGGTAATGCCTGTACAGGTTTTCGTCGGTGGCAACCACCCTGTAACCGTGAAATGAATCTCCCAGTGAAATGGGAATCGTCCATGCCACTGCCGGGTGATGCGCAAATTGCTGATACGTCTGCCAGGCGATGTTGTTCGAGGCATTTCCCATGTGGAACACAGTGGACAGCAGCAGCGGCAGGTCTCCGCCCCTCGCGCCCACCACCAGATCGGTGTGGGACAGCGTGCCTGCGAATCCCGCCTTGGCGCTGTTGCGCAGTGTATCCACGCCTGCCAGCAACATCATGGAAAGCGCGATGGAAAACACGGTCAGCCCGGTGGTAACCGCACGTGCGTGAAGTGACTTGAACGCGAGCCGGAAAAGCACTAGCGAGGCTCCATGTCCAACCTGCCAGGACGATTAAGCGTTGTCAGGGAACAGGTGCGATCAAAGCGGGTGGCAAGACTCCGGTCGTGAGACACGAAGAGCAGCGTTGTGCCTGAGCCCTTTACTCTCGATTCCTGTGTCACTTCCATCAGTAGCCGAAGGAATGCCTCGCGCCGGTCCGTGTCGAGCGAACTGGTCGGCTCGTCCGCGATCAGCAGATCCGGCGATCCAATCATGGCACGCGCAATCGCCACGCGCTGCTGCTGCCCTACGGACAACTGCGTTACCGGGGAACCGAGCTGCGTCTGGATGTCCAGACGCTGTGCAAGCCGCACTGCTTCCTGCGACAGTGTGGCAGACCCAATGCGTGCACGGCGGCGCGGATGCAACTGGCAAGGCAACACGATGTTTTCCTCCACTGTAAGATAGGGGATCAGGTTAAAACCTTGAAAGATGTATCCCATGCTCGCGCCACGCAGATTGTCCCGGGCGGACGGGGAAAGCGTTGCAAGGTTGCACCCAAGGACCTGAACCAGGCCAGCGCCCGGCAGCAGCATGCCGGAGATCAGCGACAACAGCGTCGTCTTACCGCTGCCGGACGGACCATGCAGAAAGACGCTTTCGCCCCTTGCGATACGCAGCTCATCCATGTTCAGGACTTCGGCACCGCCGGGATACGCGAACTTCACAGAGCGAAGAAGAACCGTTTCGTCTGAGCCCCGGGAAAGGTCACCCATCACTGCGCATAGGGTTTGACTGTGTCCCCATCCAGGTTGAACGAAACGTCCCCATACGGGCTTTGCACCGTTGCCACGTGTAACTGGCCTGTGACCATGATGGGTTCTGTAAAGCTCATAGGTGCCTTCTTACCGGCGCGCAGCTTGACATAAATCATCTGGTTGGGTGGGGGTGGGGGCACGTGAATGCAGGCCCCCGCAAACGGCACCAATAAGAACTCCGTCACCTGATCCGCATCGTCTTCCAGCGGCACCATAAAACCGGGAATGGCAACCTGTTTGTTATTCAGTGCGGTGGCAGGCGAGGAGGTTTTGACCGAGGTAAGCGTCTTCAGCGTGGACCAACCTACCGTCTGCGGCGCGGGTGAAGCAGCAGGCATCGCGGTTGCTGCCGTGGCAACGGCCATGACGATCACGAGCCTCTTCATGCTGCCCTCCCCTGCTGTGCATGCGTCACAATGGGTGCCCGTGCCTCACAGAGACATGGGAGACTACGCTCTATCCTCTCAGATTCCATGAGGCTGGGACATACCCATCTCCAGGATGTGGGGCATCCAGCCCGTACGGCAAGACTTACTTCTTTGGCGCGGCCTGGTCCACCGTTTCCGGCTTGGCCGGTGTATTGGGTGCGCCAACCGGCGTCGAGGCGGGGAACTTCTGTCCGCGTGTCGCACCGAACGGCCGCTCGTTGAAGGTGGTCCAGCGGCGCGCCAGCCGCTCGTCCGCGGAGTGCTTGTCAGCGTCCCACGCGTCAGCGGAGACCCCGTTCAGGTCGTACACCACCTTGCCGTCCTTTACCGTCAGTTCACAGATCAGCTTCTTTGTGCCCATCATCTTGGTGTTGTACATGTCCACAAAGCCGAAGCTGCCGCTCTGAACGGAGAACACGGCGACGTCTGCAATGCCGCCGACGGACAAGTTGCCGTACTGCTCCTGCTTGATCTCATGCGCGGGATGCGAGGTCATTTGTGCGATGACCTGCGGCACACTTTCGCCCAGCAGCATCATCTTGTCCGCGACGTTCAGGATGTCTTTCATGCCGTTGTTCATAGAGCCGACGTGGATGTCAGTCGAGATGGAGTCGGGCAGGTAGCCGCCCTTCATGATGGGTGTGGCTACAGTCCACGCGAAGCTGCCGCCTCCGTGGCCCACATCGCAGTAGATGCCGCGCTTCTTCATAACCAGCAGAGCTTCGGATGGGCCGCCGGTTTGCGGGTTCTGCTCACCGCGCAGGCCGGAGAAGCAATGCGTGTAGATGTCGCCGGGTCGCAGGTGCGTGGACACCAGTTCCAGCAGCGGGCGCTCGATGCGGCGCGCGCCGTAATCGATCATGACCGGTATGTTCGCGGCGTTGCCCGCGATTACGGCCTGGTCATAGGGCTTCCACTCCGGGCCGGTGAAGTGCGCGCTCTTGACGCCAACGATGACACCCGGGAACAGCTTGGCCTTGTCACCGGTCAGCTTGCCGTCCATGTCTTCCAGGTTGTCTTCGAACCTGGCACCGCGCATGCCGGAGCCGACAATGTTCAGTTCTGCAAGTACACGCGTCCTGCTGCGCTTGATGATCTTGTCGTTGAAGTCATCGAAGTTGCGCCAGCCGGAACTGCCCGCATCCACGATGGTGGTGACGCCGTTACGCAGAGTAAAGCCATCGGGGTAGAGCGAAAGATCGCCCGCGTAGGAGCCCTTCTCGCCTGTGCCTGTGTAGACGTGCGTGTGCAGATCGATGAGGCCAGGCGTGACGTACAGACCCTTGACGTCGATCGTCTTGAGCGCGTCTTTCGGGTTCAGGTGCGCGGCCACGGCTGCGACCTTGCCGTCCTTGATACCGACATCGTCGATTGCGTCGATGCGGTTCTTATCATCGAGTACGTGCCCATTGACCAGCAGGAGATCGTATGGCAGCGGATTGGGCGGCAGCGGCTGGCGGCTCACGCCGCCTTCTTGCGCGGCGGCAGTTAGGTAAAAGGTAAGAGTGAGTGCAGCGATGGTGAGTGTGGTGCGCAGGTTCATCTTGGGTCCTTTCACTATGACCTAGAGCGGAAGGGCACAGCTTTAGCTGTGCCGCAACCCGCCATGCTGACACTCGGCTCTAGCCGCCGAGGTCGGCTTGAAAGCTGAACTGAGTGGCTAAAGCCTTGACCTAAACCACAGCTAAAGCTGTGCTCTTCCAATACAGCCAGCGCAGGCGCGTTCAGTCTTCGGCGCGCTTGCACAAGCTGTGGCTCTACACCACCCTTACGCTTTGACCGCCTTGAACTTTGCCACACCATACTCACCCAGAGTCACGTCACCGGAATAAGTGCCGCCGCTGACTGCACCGCTGAACGTGAAGTTGATGGTGGAACCGTTGGCCGGCATGCTGCTGCGCAGCTCAACATGATCGCCCTGCACCTTGCCACGCATTTCTGTGCTGAAGATTTCGCCAGCCTGCTTACCAGTGATCGCATTGCCGGTTTGCTGCAGCGTCAGCTGCTGCTTGCCTGTGCCCACGCTATAGTCGATGGTGACGTTCCACGTTCCTGCGATGTTCGCATCGGGCGCGCTGGAGGTAGCAGGGTTTTCGAATGTGCCGGGATTGCGCAGATGTTTTGAAAGCGCATCAGCCACGACCTTGTAGTCGCCCGGCTGCATCATGTACGGCATGATGCTGATGGCGGACCTCATGCTGTCAGGGCGCTTGCCCGAGCCACCCGCGACAAGAATGCGCGGTGTACCTTCATCCAGCTTCTTTACCAGTTCCGAACCAGTCATGCCGACCTTTGCAGCATCCCATTCAATCTCAACGGTGGGCGCACGATTGGACAGGTCGTCGGTGGGCATCTGGATCCGCGCGGTAAGCGAAGGAATACCTTTGAGCGCGTCTGCAATGTGCTGGTCCCACGCGAGCCACTGCTTCTGCTCTGCGTCATGGTCGCGCTGATACCACATGCGCACAGCGGCGAGCATGCCCATGGCTTCTTCCTTGCCCACCTTCAGCGCGCGGCCCCAGTTGTGGTGCGGCGCGGCATTCCAGAATGCGGCCTTCACTAGATCAGGCGGTCCTAGCAGGATGCCCGCGGTCTGCGGCCCGCGCATGCACTTTCCGCCGCTGTAACCCACAAATGTCGCGCCCGCCTGCAGGTGGATGTTCGGCACCAGCGGCTCTTCCGCCGCGGCATCCACAAACACCGGCACGCCCTTTTCCTTCGCGATGGCGCAGATGGTCTTGATCGACAGCGGCTCCTGAAACGCGCGCGGGCCAGAGATGATGTAAATCATTGCCGCCTGGTCGCCCAGCTTTGCGCGCAATTCATCATCTGTGTCGGCGGTCACGATTTCAGCGCCCGCCATGCGGGTGGCAAAGTCGTATTGGTTGCGCGCATAGCCGGGGATAACCACCTGGCTCTTCGCCTTCTTGTACGGGAACGCCTGCGACTTCTCCGGGTCGGTGCCGCACATGCAGGCTACTGTAGCCAGCGCAATGGCAGCCTCGCAGCCGCAGGTAACAATCGCACCCGGCGAGCCCATAAGCTTCGCGATCTCTTTACCGACTGCGGCCATCAGTTCGTCCAACTGGACGTAGTACTGCGACGCCTCGAACATGGCCTGCTTTACCTCTGGCAGAGACTGCGAACCAGAGATGATGGTGTATGTGCCGCGCGCGTTCAGGATGGGACGCACACCAATCTCGGTGAACAGGTTCGCGGTGGGCGTGCCCTTGGCGACAAGCTGCTTCACGGCAGGCTGCGGCTCTACCGTGCCGGAAGCAGCGCTGGCAAGTGCAAGCGGACCTGCGGCAGCAGCGCCGGAAAGCAGGCCGGCCTGCTTCAGCAGGTCGCGGCGGGATGGGCGGATGAACGACATGGAGACTCCAGTGGGGCTGACAACAGCGGTTTAGAGCGAAGCAATACAGTCGATTTCGACCAGCGAGTCACCCGGTACGCCAGCGACGGCAACGGTAGTACGCACACCCGGCTCCATGCCGAAGCGGCCCTGGTACACGGAGTTCATACCGGCGTAGTACTTCAGGTCGGCCAGGTAGACGTTGACCTTCAGCACCTTTTCCATGGACGAACCCGCCAGCTTCAGGTTGGATTCAATCTCGTCGAGTACATGCTTGGTGTGTTCTTCAATGGTGCCCTTAAAGTGTGCGCCGATGCCCGCGATGAAGACCAGATTGCCGAAGGTAACGATGCCGTTGAACAGCGGTGCCTTGGCCGGTGCGGTGGGTGTCGCAGGCATGGGCGTCTGCTTCTCACCGGGCGCGGCTGCAGCCGGTGCGCGGCGAATGATCTTCTTCTCCCACACAATACCGGTCTGCGCCTGCGCCTCGTTCGTGGTGAGGGCTGCTGCGCCAGTGACTCCGGCTGCAGCAGCGGCTGCGTTCTTCAGAAGTCCCCTGCGTGTTTGCGTTTTCATCGGCTTTCTCCTTAGGCTTGTCTGGTCAGCGCGGCGTGGATGCGGTGGCCCACAATCTCGTCTTCGCCGGGCTGCAGCATCCACACGCCGACCACCAGCGTGTTTGCGTCGGACGGGATGCCCTGGTTCGGTTTGTGGCCGGTGTTGGGATTCAGTTCAATGGACGGTGAACCCGCGCGCAACGACGCAACCACCTGCTGCGTCGTCATGCCTGTCACCGCCGGGTCAAAGCGGATGAGCAGGTGCGGCACGTGGTTGGCAATGCCGGGCGTAATGATCTCCGTCCGCACCGACGGGATGCCCCTCACCATGCCCGCAATCCGATCGGCGCGATTCCGGTAGTCACCCTGCATCTGCTCTTCGGTATGGAACAGCACCCAGTCCACCGCAGCCACCATGCCGACGATCTGTTCCTTGGCTACCTTCATGCCGCGGCCCACGCCGTCGGTGGGATTGTTGTTGCTGGCAGCAAGGTCCGTTAGTTCCTTGCGGCCCAGCAGCAGGCCCGCATTCTGCGGCCCGCGAATGCCCTTGCCGCCGGAAAATGACACCAGGTCGAAGCCCATGCCGGCGTACTTCCATAGGTTGCTGATGGGCGGCATGTCTGCTGCTGCGTCGATGTGGCATGGAATGCCGTGCTCGTGCGCCACACGCAGCCACTCCTCGCGGCCAAGCTGTGCAGGACCGAGCGGGCCGACCTCGTCCTCGGCGGCGTTGAAGAAGTTCGTCATGACCGCATTGCCCTTGTCGCAGGCACGTTTGTAGTCGTCTAGCGTGAGCACTTCGGTGACACGAGCGCCGGTCAGAAACATGGCATGGTCATAGCCATAGCGGTGCGCCCTCTGCACGATGACCTGGTTCTTCATAGGGCCAGGATTGTCGGCGTTGAGTTTCTGCGGCAGGTCCAACGGCCCCAGGCCGGGATTTGCCTTTAACATGCAGGCGGCTGTCGCCAGGCTGATGGCACCCGATGCGCCCGAAGTAACCACCGCGCCCTCGCAGCGAAGGCGCTTCGCAAGGTACTCCCCAGCCTTTGTTTGCAGGTCGTGCAGTCGCACGGGGTGCAGCGCGGCACGCTGGACCGCAGCGACCACTTCCGGCGGCATGCAGGCAGCGGTCAAGGTGGTGTAAGTACCAGCGGCGTTGATGATGGTCGGCACGCCCAGCTTTGCGTAGTAATCCTCACCCGCGGGTTCGCGCGGCGAAAGAGGCGCGGCAACGGCTGACCTTACGCCCAGCGTTGCGCCCGAAGCGCCGAGCAGACGCATGAAGCCGCGACGTGAGAACAGACTCTTCAGCGTTGCCGACCTGGCTTCCATCCTGCTCCTGCTTCTATCCGGAGACATCCCGCGACTCTAAATGCGTCCGAACTGCTTGACCGCTTCCACGATGGAATGGAACTTTTCGATGTACGGGTACATGCTGTGTTCACTGTTATCGAGCGCCTGCGCCTTGATGAGCACTTCCGCCGCGCGCGCTCGGGGAACCACCACAACACCGTCCTGATCGGCGGTAATAATGTCGCCCGCTTCCACGTGCGTTCCACCCACTTCCATGGCCTGGTTCAGGCCACCAAAGCGGTAGTGCCCCACCGAAGTGGAGGGCACAGCACCGGTGGAGTACACGGGAAAACCAATGCGCTTCAACTGCGGCAGATCGCGGACCCCACCGTCCACCACTGCGCCCGCAAAACCGCGTGCAAACATGGCCGTGCCCATCAGCCCACCCATACCAGCGATGTCCGCGCCATCCTCTACCTTCATCACGTAGACGGAACCAGGACCACCACTGTCGATAGCGGCCAACATCCCGCCTAGCGCGTTGGGATCGGTGTTCTCTTCTTTCTTCAGCAGAACAGTCAGTGCCGTACCAGCGAACTTGGTTGGAAATACCGGCTGCATGCTGTGCGACATGTAGTGCTTTGCGTGCAGCACCTGCTCTTCCGCGTCGGAGACCGACGCGGCCTCAACATGCCGGTAAGCCTCCAGCATGGCTGCCGGGTTCTTTTCGTAGTCAGCCTGCGTCATGGGTGTGTCGGCATGCAGCAGAAGTACACCCGCCGCCGCGCACACGCCTGCTGCCGCAAGAAAAGTAATTCGAAGGGGGTCGCTAAAGTGCACGCAATACCTGCTGTTCAAAAGTAGCAACATGGTACTGCTACAAGGACCTGACGCGCCACGGTCACATGTCCTATGCGACCGTGGCACACGTCAGGGTTTGGGTTAGAAGTTGATCTTGCCCGCAAGCTGCAGGATCCGTGGATCGCCCAGGCCGCCCGTCGTCTGGGTGCCATTGACCACACCAAAGGAAGACGACCCTTGGTCAAACGCACCAGCAGTGTTAGCCACCGGCAGGGTCACGTTCCCTGGGTTGGCCAGATTGGCATGATTGAAGACGTTGAATGCCTCTGCACGCAACTGCAATGCAACGTTCTCGTAGACGTGGAAATCCTTGAAGACTGACAGGTTTGTGTTAGCTGCCCCGGGGCCGCGCAGGTCGTTGCGGTGAAGATTGCCAAACGTGTACTGCGTTGGCAGTGCGTACGCCGTAATGTCGATGCAGGGCGTCTTTGCAATGGCCTGCGCTTTGCCGCAGGTGAACTTGGGCAGATGCGCGAAGTTGGGCCGCTGCGTGCCGATGCCGCCCACATTGGCCTGGTCATTGGTAATGGCCACGTTGAA
This sequence comes from uncultured Terriglobus sp., assembly GCA_964243585.1. GTDB lineage: Bacteria > Acidobacteriota > Terriglobia > Terriglobales > Acidobacteriaceae > Terriglobus. The sequence continues at coordinate 1,596 of CAXTFT010000082.1, read as the reverse complement.
TGGCAACCCGCCCTGAAGGGTAACGATGGTGTTCACGTGCCAGCCGCCTGCCAGCGCGTCCACTGTATGACCAAAGCGGGCCAGGCTAGGCATGGTGTACGTTACTGTGCCTACAAAGCGGTGCCGGATGTCCCAGTTGGCCGGGCCGTAATCCGCTTTCAAGTTGTACTGGATCATGGGCGTGCCGCCACCGTTGGCATCGTTGCTGGTGTCCAGCGTGTGCGCCCAGGTGTAGCCCAGGTTGGTCTCAAGCCCATGCCACGCGCGCTGGCGTAGCAGCACACTCAGTCCGTGGTAAGTTTCGAGCCCGTCGTTCTGGATTTGCCGGATCTGACCGAACAGCTGGTAAGGACGGCGCGGGTTAACCGCCCCGGAGCCGGGTAGCGGTTGATTGGGGTAGAGCGAGTGATCCAAGTAAATGGAGTGCGATCCCAGGTATTGCAGTTCCAGCGCGGTGCCCGGCGCAATCTCCACGCCCGTGTCCACGTTCCACTGGTACAGGCGAGGCGTAGGCAGGTATGGGTTGTCCGTAAAAGCGTTCTGGTAGGTACCGGGCGTGCCTGCCGCCGCCGAAGCCGAGCCACTGCTGCCGTTGGACGGATTTGCAAAACTCGGCTGGAAGGGCAGGCCGACTCTGGTTGGAACGCCATTGGGGCCAGTGGCTGTCGAAAGTCCACTCGGGCCGCTAAAGGTCGTGGAGGCGGCAAAGGGATAGTTGCTGGTAGTGAGCGTAAAGGCATTCAGGTGGTTGGGGTTGTAGTAGATGCCGCCGCCCGCGCGGAAAACCACCTTGTCATTGGCGCGGTAGGCAAGGCCCAGCCGCGGCGAAACAAGGTCGTGGTTGCCCTGGTGGAACTTGAAGCCAGGGGTCGGCACGTACGTTCCGCCAGTGGTGGCGGTGCTGGTGGGGATCAGCGCGGTGAAATTTGCATTCAGAATGCGGCCGATGCCGTTCAGGCTGTAGGGCACCAGCGGCAGCTCATACCGCAGGCCGTACAGCAGGGTCAGCTTCTGGCTTACCTGCCAGTTGTCCTGCACGAAGAAGCCATTGCGCCACTCGCCGATGGCACCTTTCACCTGGGTCAGCGGGGTGGTCACGGTTTGCGAGTAGCCGGTCAGGAAGTCTGCCGCGGCATCGCCGGAGTAGTTCCCTGTAAAGGCGAACTGGCCACGATTCTGGTTGGTGGCTGCGCGGCCAATGGTCATGCGCCGAATGTCGGCGCCAAACATGATGCTGTGCTTACCCCGCGTGTAGCTGACCTGGTCGTAGCCATGCAGGGTGCGGTCGTCCTGGTACCAGTTGGTGCCTTCCGCGCCCAGGCTGGCGTAGTTGCCGCTTAAGGCGATCGTGGGAATGCCGGGATTGTTGTTTGTCGTATCTGCCGTAAAGCCCGGAATATTGAGTGCTGTACCGGCGTTATTGGGGCCGTTCACGGCAAAGTAGTTTAGCTGGTTCGACGAGAACTTGTTATAGCCCAAGCGAAGATCGTTGATGAGTCTCGGCGTGATGATGTGCGTATAGGCGACCAGTCCGTTGCTGTCGGTGGTGGGGGAGTAGCTCTGGGATGTAGTCACAACCGCGCCATTGACGGCGTT
>CAXTFT010000081.1:0-16305 GCA_964243585.1 uncultured Terriglobus sp. | reverse complement strand
GCCACGTCAAGGTCCCCCACACCGGCCGCGTCGAGGTCGGCTCCGACGTCGAGATCGGCTCCAACTGCGCCGTCGACCGCGGCACCTTCGGCTCGACCAGGATCGGCGACGGGACCAAGATCGACAACCTCGTCATGATCGGCCACAACAACGTCATCGGCAGGCACAGTGTGAAGGTTGGCGTTGACGTCAACCTGATCCACGAGCAGATCGCAAACCTGTTCCAGGGCGATGGCAGCTTTACCTACAACACCGGCACGGCAGAGTTCAACTTCGCCAACTGGATCCAGGACGTGTATGGAGCCAACGGCAGCAAGCATTACAACAGCTTTACGCAAGTCACCGATCCCGTTACCGGAGTCGGCGCGGACGATTTCTGGAACAAGGACCTGGACGTTTTCGCGCAGGATGACTGGAAGCTGACGCCCAAGTTGCTGCTCTCGCTGGGCGCGCGTTACGACGTGCAACTGGTGCCGCAGCCCGAGCGCCCGAACCTGACTTCCGCCGTCGCGCAGACCTATACCAGCACCATCAACATCGACTACCACCAGGCTGCGCCCCGGTTCGGTTTTGCGTTCACGCCGCAGGAAGGTACCGTCGTCCGTGGCGGCTACGGCCTGTTTTTCGCTCTGACGTCGAACTCTACCTTCTACGCCAACCGGCGTGAGAATGGCGTATACCAGCAGCAATTCAACGTGAGCCCACTTCCCAACGTGACGGCGAATGCCGCGACCGGCACGGTTGCCCTGGACAACTCGCCGAACAGCCCTTACTACTCCGGCACCATCAATGCAGGAACTGCTTTTGCACAGACCTGCGTTCCCACAGCGGGCACCAACCGCTGCTTCCGCTCGGCAGGCAGATTTCCGACGTATGCGCCACAGGGTGCCATTCCGGCGTTTACACCTCCCGGACCTGCCCCAACCAACCTCGTTACTGGTGCACCCACACCGGCGCAGGGTGGCCCAAATCTGCCCGCTTCAGTGCTTGCAGCCCGCGGCAACGATCCGGGCTTCCTGAATCCGTTCACGCATTCTTATGACCTGTCGGTAGAGCAGCAGTTGCCAGGTCGCGCTACGCTAACGATGTCCTATGTGGGCACACGCGGCATGCGGCTGCCCATCTTTGTGGACACCAACATTGATCCCACCTCCGCCACGCCTCGCACCTACACCAATATCGCGGCGAACGGCACCACGACTGTCGTTCCGGTTACAACGTACACGCGCCGCCTTTCCACCAATACAGGTTCCGTGTTGACGGGCTTCTCTGATGTGAACAGCTGGTACCACTCCATGGCGGCCAGTTACCGGAAGCCGCTTTCGCATGGTGTCGAGATCTTGGCGAACTACACCTGGGCGCACAACATGGACGGCGGCCAGGTCTCCGGCGTCAACGGCACTTTCAACGGCACAGACGTTGCCCTGGATCCGTTCGCTACCGGTCATCGCTCGGGTCGCAGCTCGGAATATTCACGCTCTGACATCGATGTGCGTGGCCGATTTGTTGGTTCGCTGGTTGCCACCTCGTCGTTCGGGATCGGCAACAACTATCTCAAGTACGCGGTGAACGGCTGGCAGTTGACCACCACCGTAACCGCGCAGACAGGCGCGCCCATCACAGCGTTCCTGAACAACTCGCCCACCTCGCCGATCGGCGATGGCGGCTTGTCCTTTGCTGCTCTGTCGTTGAACAACGCGGGAACACCAGGACGCGTGCCGACAGCGGTGGCTCCTCGCAACGCCTTCAAGGGACCCGGCATCCACAACACGGACATGCGCATCTCGCGGCAGTTTCCGATCCGCGAGGGCATTCGTCTTGAGTTTGCGGCGGAAGCCTTCAACATTGCCAATCACCGCAACCGGCTGGGCGTCAGCAGTATCTTTGCCGCCTACACCGCAGGCGGCACCACCAGCAACGGTACGGCGTGCCCTGCAAGTGCAAGCCAGGGCATCGGCAATGGCTGCCTTGTGCCATATACCGGTCAGCAGTTCCAGAACCAGACCAGTACTTCCAGCACGCTGTACGGTCCGCGTCAGTTGCAGTTGCTGGGACGACTGTACTTCTAACCCGCTCGCAGCAGTGCAGAAAAGCCCCGGATCGCTCCGGGGCTTTTCTGTGTAATCGGCGGTAAGAAACATGGTGCACTCGAGAGGATTCGAACCTCTGACCTACAGCTTCGGAGGCTGCCGCTCTATCCAGCTGAGCTACGAGTGCCTTTGGCAAGTGTACAAGAAACGCTCAAAGCGTAGAGCGTAGCGGATGTCTAAGAAGATCGCCGAACTCTTTCGGTTTGCCATCCGCAGCGGAGTGAAGGGACCTGCATGTCTGCTGGCTAGCAGCAAGCCGCTTAGTACCCTGCGGCGATCCTGCTTACCTCAGACTGCTTCTTCATGACTGCCGTAAGATCCATAGCCGGCATCGACGGGTTCCGGTTGGAGACGCAGTACACACCATGTTGCCCGATGAGTGCCAGTGAGTCGGTCAGCACGTCGAGAGACACCGCCAGCCTGCCTCGGGCGGTGCCCATCATGAACTCGTACTTCTCCAACTCATCCTTGTGGTCCCAGAACACGGACATGCAGCTACCACTCCTTCGCGGCGGAGTCCGGCTCCAGCGAGTCTTTCGCAACGGGAGCCTTCCAGCGCAGGATTGGCTTGCGGGCCGCACCGGTCTCATCCAGCCGCCGAATACGCGTGCTGTGCGGGGCTGTTTTGACCAGTTCGGGGTTCTCCGCAGCTTCGCGTGAGATCTGTTGCAGGGCATCAATGAGCAGATCGAGTTCCTCGCGCGACTCACTCTCGGTCGGCTCGATCATCATGGCACCGCTGACGATCATGGGGAAGCTGGTCGTGTAGGCGTGAAAGCCGTAGTCGATGAGGCGCTTGCCCATGTCGCCGGTCTTGACGCCGTTCTTCGCCTGCAGTTTGTCGCTGAAGACAACTTCATGCATCGACGCGGTCTTGTAGGGCAGGTCAAAGTAGCCATCGAGCTTGGCACGGATGTAGTTCGCGTTCAGAACGGCGTCCTCCGTGGTCTGACGGAGGCCATCCGGACCGTTCGCCAGGGTGTAAGCCAGCGCGCGGACGAACATGCCGAAATTGCCATAAAACATGCGCACACGGCCCACGGAAAGTGGCCTTTCGTAGTCGAAACCGAGGCTTCCGTCTGCTTTCTGCACGACGGTCGGCTTGGGCAGGAACGGCTCTAAGATTGCCTTGCACGCAACCGGACCGGAGCCTGGCCCGCCGCCACCGTGCGGTGTGGAGAAGGTTTTATGCAGGTTTAGGTGCATGACGTCGGCACCGAAGTCGCCCGGACGTGTCTTGCCGACCAGCGCATTCATATTCGCGCCGTCCATGTACAAAAGCGCGCCTTTTGCGTGCAGAATGTCGGCAATTTCGTGAATTTGCGACTCAAAAACACCAATGGTTGATGGGTTGGTCAGCATGAGCGCGGCGGTGTCTTCATCGACCGCTTTGCGGAGTTCTTCCAGATCGATGGCACCCTCGGCATTCGACTTCAGGTTCTGCACCTGATAGCCGACCACGGCAGCGGTCGCCGGATTGGTGCCATGCGCAGAGTCGGGAACCAGCACCTTCTTGCGCGGATTGCCGTTGCTTTGATGGTAGGCGCGAATCATAAGCACGCCGGTAAACTCGCCGTGCGCGCCCGCCGCGGGCTGCAGCGTGATGGCGTCCATGCCTGTGATTTCCAGCAGGCAGTCCTGCAACTGCTTCATAATGCCGAGCGCGCCCTGCGACAGGGCAACCGGCTGGTAGGGATGTGCTTCCGCGATGCCCTCGAAGCGCGAAACGGCTTCATTCACGCGGCCGTTGTACTTCATGGTGCAACTGCCCAGCGGGAACATGCCGAGGTCAATGGCGTAGTTCCAGGTCGAGAGCCGCGTGAAGTGGCGAACGATTTCGATCTCGCTCATCTCCGGCATTTCGCCCAGATCCTTGCGGATACTGCTGCCCAGCAAGGCCGCGGCGTCCACTTCAGGCACGTCGAGCGCGTCCATGCGGTAGGCCTTCTTGCCCGGCGAACTCTTCTCAAAAATCAGCCCTTCGTTCTGGCTGGTGTGCGTGGTCGCCTTGCGCGGCGTGCCTACAAAGGGCGGTGCGGGCGGTTGAGTTTGCGTGGCCGTTTCAGCAATGGGAGCTTCGAGCGTTGCACTGGGTGTCATGGTTCTATGCCTCCTGCAGAGCGCGTGAGCGGCGCAGGACGACTGCCTGGCAGGTCACGGGAAAGTTGACCGAGTTCGCAATAAAGCACTTCTCGTGCGCAATGTGATGCAGCTGCTCCGCCGCAACAAGGTCGGAAGCGTCGCTTACGAGTACACGCGGCCGCAGCGTCACACCGGTGAAACGGCCTGCACCATCGCGGTCCAATGCCATCGTTCCGGAAGCATCATCTGTGTACTCCAGAACGACGATGCCCGCGTCGGCGCACTGGTGGAGGTACGACAGCATGTGGCACGAAGACAGCGCGGAAAGCAGCATTTCCTCTGGATTCCAGTGGGTCGCATCACCGCGAAAGGTTGGGTCGGACGAACCTTCGAGCTCCGGCTTGCCGTTTGCTGCCAGCGTATAGGAACGGTCGTAGTCTCGGTAGCCGGAGGTGCCCGTGCCGCGATTGCCGGTCCAGCGCAGCGTTGCTGCGTAATAATGATCCTTGCCGATCATGCTTACTCCTTAGAACTCGGTTGTCTCGCCATCCGACGAGAGAAAGCTGCCCACTTCCGGTGTGTCAAGGTCTTCCGCACGCAGGCTCAGTGCGAAGACCGTACCGTTCTCAAACTCGACGGTCAGAGACCGGCCTTCATCGAACTCCGCAGCCGTCACTAACTCGCCGATCGCGGAGCAGAGCGCATCGCGGTAGTTAGGCTGGCCAAAGCCGACCGAGATACCATCCGCATCTGCCGCGTCGGGCCAGACGTACAGCGTCAGCAAATCTTCATCAAAGCGCAGTTGCAGGTGTTCATGGACAAATTCCACCGCCGACAGTCGTTCGCCGGGAAGACTATCGAGACTCATGCTTACCTCGCATCCTCGGCGCAAACACCACCTGCCGAATGTTGATCATGCCTATCGGGGAATTCACATCCCGGCGGTTGAAGCCGCTTCCTACCGAGTTCACTCCGATGGTGGAGACACTCTCATCGGGGTAGATGACTGCTACGCACCTACCAACTCTTCTTTGCCGACCGCTTGCGCCAGCAACGCTGCAGCCTGATCGATCTGTGCCCGCGTCGTTAACTCCGTCGCACACCACAGTGAAGCGCCTTCACCCAGTTCCGGATACCAATGGGCAAGCGGCAGGCCACCGATAATTTTCTCCTCCAGCAACTCCGCGTTGATGGTGTCCACTGGTTGCGACGTCTGCAGGACGAACTCGTTGAAGCGTGGCGCGCCCTCAAACAAAACCTTTGCGCCTCCCACGGCGGCAAGTGAGGATGCTGTGAAGTGCGCCTTGGCCAGGTTCTGCTCTGCAAGCTCGCGCAGGCCCTTGCCGTATACCGTCAGGAAGATCGTGACCATCAGCGCGACCAGCGATTGGTTGGTGCAGATGTTGCTGGTGGCCTTTTCACGGCGGATGTGCTGCTCGCGCGTGGACAGTGTCAGTACGAAGCCGCGACGGCCTTCCGTATCCACCGTCTGGCCGCACAGGCGTCCGGGCATCTGCCGCAGGAACTTTTCCTTGGCCGCGATGACGCCGCAGTATGGTCCGCCATAGCCAACAGCGACGCCGAAGCTCTGTGCTTCGAGCGAGACGATATCAGCCTCGACGGGCGGCTTCACAATGCCGAGGGAGACGGCTTCTGCGATCGACACAATCAGCAGCGCACCCTTGGCATGGGCGACCGCGGCGATGGCTGCAACGTCTTCAATCGTGCCAAAGAAATTGGGGGACTGGATCAGCACGCAGGCCGTGTCGCTGGTAATGGCCGCATCCAGCGCGGCAAGATCTACCATGCCGTTTGCCGCATAGCTGACTTCCATCGTCGGGATACCCTGGTGCTGCGCGTAAGTGGCCAGCACCTCGCGGTACTCCGGATGAACGGTGCGTGCGATTACGGCGGCGTTGCGCCCGGTCACGCGGACGGCCATCATCACTGCCTCTGCCGCGCCGGTGCTGCCGTCGTACATGCTGGCGTTGGCAATGTCCATGCCGGTCAGTTCGCAGATCATGGACTGAAACTCAAACAGCGCCTGCAGGGTGCCTTGTGCAATCTCAGGCTGGTAAGGCGTGTAGCTGGTCAGGAACTCGCCACGCTGCGACAGGGAATCGATCAACACCGGGCGGTAGTGACGGTAGGCGCCCGCACCCAAAAAGCTGCTGTAGCCAGTCGCGTTCTGCGAGGCGAAGACTTTGAAGGCTTCGATCACTTCATGTGCACTGTGCTGGCGCGGAATATCCATGTCGCCGGAGAGGCGGTACTCGGCGGGAACGGTAGAGAACAGGTCATCGATGGACTCGACGCCGATCTCCTGCAACATGGCTTCTCGGTCTGCGGGCGACTTCGGTAGGTATCGCATGGTCTTGCCTTCTCCGATGCTGTGCCGGGAGGTGAAGTCGCATCCTCTACGCCCCGTGTGCGTCGCAAAGGATGGGGGAAGCGCAGCGTTTCACCGCATAGCGCCGGGATCCGTTTACCGTACTGGAGCTACTTGCCGGTCTCTTCCTGCACGTACTGCTCGTAGGCAGCCGCGTCCAGCAGGCTGTCCAGCTCCGCTGGGGCAGTCAGCGTCAGCTTGATCATCCAGGTGGTGTTGGCCTCGGCGTTGATCGTCTCCGGTGCGGAGGTCAGCAGGTCATTGATCTCGGTCACGGTGCCGGAGGCAGGAGCGTACACATCGCTGACCGCCTTGACGCTTTCGACGGAGCCGAACGAGGCCTTTTGGCTAAGCTGCTGGCCCACCTTGGGCAGATCTGCGAAGACGATGTCGCCCAGCAGGTGCTGCGCATAGTCCGTAATGCCGACGGTGGCGTTGGTGCCGTCCGCCTCAATCCATTCGTGCTCTTTGGTGTAGCGATAGTTTGCCGGGTAGCTCATGCTGACATTCTAAAGCCCTGCACTGCAGGATTGCTGAGATCTCTCAGATGATGGGACTGTACGCACTCAACCTGCGTCTGTGCGCGCTCAGGTGCAACATGCGTCGGTACGGCTGACTATATAGTGAAACAGACGATGAGGAAGCGCACACTTCGTAAAGTCGTCGATGACACAGACTCGGTCCGAACCAGGTCTGGCAGCATGGGCGTTCTGAAGGAAGAAGTCTGGGTCAACGAAAAGAACGAAGTCGTGAAATACAGCCTTGCGTACATTTGCCATGCGGTTTCTGCCGTGGACAACGGACGCGTGCTGGGGTACGACAATGCTCACGGTGTGCACGAGCGGCATCGCATGGGCATGATCGAGAGTGTGCTGTTCACAAGCTATGACCTGTTATTGGAGTCTTTTCTAAAAGAAGTGCGGGAATGGAGAGAGCGGACGTGAAAACGACAATTACCGTCGAGACTTTTGACGAACTGGTTGAACGAAAACTGCGACGCGCGGCAAGACTGGTTGCAAAACAACCCGTCGCTCCTGAGCGCCGCATTACATTCGACAGGCCAGAGGATATGGCAGCATTTCTGACCGGGCCGCGGGTGCGCCTGATCGAAGCCGCTATGAAGAAGCCCCGGTCCGTTACGGATCTGGCGGCAGCCCTGAAGCGCAACCGATCCGCTGTGTCGAGAGACGTGCGTGCGTTGCGTGAATACGGCATGCTCGTCGTCAGCAAGAAGGCGAATCCAGGGCACGGGCAGGTAGCAATCGTGGGTGCTACCGCGAGCCAGTTTCACCTGCAGGCCCGCATCTCCGCTTGAGTGTCTTCTCAGTGACCCTAGATGCCAGCCCCGGGGAGCGCAGGTCGCCATTCCGCTGCCCACTTTGAAGGTGCCGGTCCCATCACCAGTCGCAGGGTCGAGCCTGCCTGAATCTGCTCCCACGTGATGACAGGTTTAGTCAGGGGTTTGCCGTTGAGCGTGGCGGACTGAATGTAGATGTTCGCTTTCGAGTTGTTGTCAGCGGCAACCGTGAACGTCCTGCCGTTGGCCACTTTCAGGCTCATGCGGGTGAACAGCGGGCTGCCGATCATATAGTCGCCGCTGGCCGGGTTGACGGGGTACATGCCCATTGCGGTGAACAGGTACCAGGCACTCATCTGGCCGCAGTCGTCGTCGCCGTCCAGCCCGGCGGGGTCGCTGGAGTACTCGGCGGCGGCAATCTCCCGGACCTTGGCCTGCGTCTTCCAGGGCTGGCCGGTGAAGTTGTACAAGTAGCCGTAGTGGTGGCTGGGCTCGTTCTTGTGGACGTTGTGCCCGCCGCTGAAGTGCTGGTCCAGCTTTGCGCTGGCCGCCTCCGGGCCGCCGAGCCGCTGCATGACTCCGGCGATGTCATGGAACGGAGCCCAGGTGTAGACCCAGGCATCGCCCTCTGTCCAGCCGGAGACGGCGCGGTTTTCGTTGGTGTCTTCCGTGCCGCCGGTGGGTGCCCACTTGCCGTCAGCAGTTTTGCCATGCATCAAGCCCAGGGCTGGGTCGAACAGGTTGCGGTCGTTCAGCGAGCGCTTCAGGAAGAACTGGTAATCCGCCATCTTGCCCATTGCTTTTGCGACCTGCGCAACGCACCAGTCATCGTAGCTGTCTTCGAGCGTGCGGCTGCTGGCTTCGTCGGTCTTGTCGGTGGGAATGTAGCCGAGTTGCTTGTAGTAGGTCAGGCCGGCGCGGCCCTCGTAGGGCGTGTGTTCTTCGCGGTCGAGCCAGCGGCGGGTGGTGTCGCCGTCGGGCGGCGTCATGGCGTCCTTATACACGGCCTGCCACGCCGTGGCGCGGTCGAAGCCGTGAAAGCCCTTGCGAATGGCCTCGGCCACCATGCTGTCGGCGTGCGTGCCGATCATGATGTTGGTGTAGCCGGGGTTGGGCCACTTTGGCATCCATCCGCCTTCCTTGAAGTCCTGCAGCAGCGCGGTGATCATGCCGTCGATGCGTTCGGGCGCAACCAGCGTCAGCAGGCTGTGCTCGGCGCGAAACGTGTCCCAGATGGAGTAAGCGGTATAGGCCGTGCCCGCGTGCACGGTGTCGTCAAAGGCGCTGTAGTAGTGGCCCTGCTCGGAAAAGACGCGCGGGTATAGCAGCGAATGGTACAGGGCGGTATAGACGATCTGACGATCGGATGTGCTGGCACCCTCGACGCTGAGTGCGCCCAGTTTCGCGAGCCACGTTGCGTGCAGCCTCCTGCGGACGGCATCGAAGTCCCACGCAGGAATCTCGTCGCGCAGGTTCGCGCGGGCGCTGTCTACGCTGAGGAACGAAGTACCGATGCGGACCTCGACCACGGTCGCGCTGTTCGAGTTGGGCGTGAAGGTAGCGGTGGCTCCGTGGGCGCTCGGTGTGCCTGCGCCATACGTCTCGCCACCGGCGGCCACCTGCCGGAACTGCGCTACGAAGTAGCCGGAGAAGTGCGGCAGGGCAGCGGGTCCCAGGTTGCGGTCGATGCGGTCCGGGTTGGTGCCGGTGATCTCGTTGCGGGCCTTGTCGAAGCTGGCTTGGCCGCCGGTGCCGGGGCGCGAGGCTTCCAGTAGAATGCGTGGCTTTGTGCCTGCTGGGAAGGTAAAGCGCAGGTACGCGCAACGTTCTGTCGCGGTCACCTCCGCGTGGATGACCTTATTACCCGCAAGCTTCAGGTCGACCGCGTAGTAGTCCGGGTGGGTCACTTCCTGCGCGTGATCGAACGGTAGCGCGCGTAGCTGTGGATCGGTCTTTCGTGCGCCGACCTCCGGCATCAAGGTGACGTAACCGAAATCGCCCATCCAGATGGCAGGCTGGTGCGTGCCCATGAAGCCCTGGATCGTGGTGTCGCCGTACTCATAGGAGGTGACGCTGAGCTTGTTCTGCCGTGTCTGCGCGGTCCAGTTGGTCATGCCAAAGGGCGCCGTGACGAATGGCATGGTGCCGCCGTAGCCGATCTTTCCGCTCCCCGTACCAATGAGCGGATTCACCGTATCCACCGCATCCTGCGCGTGGACCAGCAGCGGGCAAACCAGCAGGGCGCAGCATAAAACCTGGACAAAGCGACGGCTCAGGAGGCGGGTCATAGATGGCTCATCGTACAGATCGCCTTCCAGCGAAGTAAACCAGCCGGTGCTCAAAATGCCGAAAGGGTGGAAAGCGTTTCTGATTTGCCGCCGGGTAGTCGAGAATGGAAGTTGGAGAACTCCACGGGATGAGCGACACACCTGCAGACAGCGAACCGGCGACCTCCGCGGCCAGCCTGTGGCTGGTGATGATGAAGGCCTACCGCTCCATGCAGAACTATGTGGAAGGCACCCTTGTTAGCATGGACATCGGCCTGAGCGACTTTATGATCCTGGAGGCGCTGCTTCACAAGGGTCCTATGAGCATGTCGCACATAGGCGAAAAGGTACTGCTGGCAAACCCTTCCATCACTGCCGCTGTGGATCGATTGGAGCGGCTCGGCTTTGTGACCCGCTGCTGTGCCAAGGAAGACCGCCGCGTCCGCACCGTGGGGCTCAGCGCGGAGGGGCGCAAAGTCATCAAGAAGATTTTTGCGCAGCACGAGCGCGACCTGGAAGACGTGATGAGCGGCGTTTGCCCACAGCAGCGAACTGCTATGCGTACAGCCCTCAAAAGCATCGGCCTGGCGGCGCGCGCAAAGGCCGACGCAGCCTAAACGCGAACTGCTGCCATCAGCCTTGAACTGCCACAGACGGTTTGGTTCGGATTCGTTTGTAAAACGGTGTGGTCACCACCTTGGCTTTGACCAGGTTCCCGCGGATCTCAATCGCAACGACATTATCCAGAGTGGCTTCGTTCGGCGGCACAAAGGCCATGGCGATGTTCTTTTTCAGCGTGGGCGAGGGCGATCCGCTGGTGACGACACCGATCCGTTCGCCTTCCAGCGTATGAACCGGGTAGGCGTCACGTGCGATGCCGCGGTCGATAAGTTCAAGTCCCACCAACTTGCGCTCCGGCTGTGAAGTGCTGGCCTGCAGCAGGGCTGCCTTGCCTATGAAGTCTGCCGCTTTGTCCAGCTTGCAGTAACGGTTCAGGCCTGCTTCCAGCACGTTGATTTCATCAGAAATCTCATGGCCATAGAGGGCCATGCTCGATTCCAATCGCAGGGTATTGCGTGCGCCCAGGCCCGCCGGAACGATGCCGAACTCTTCGCCAGCCGCGAAGACCTGCTGCCAAACGCTCGCACTGGTGGCTTCGTCGCTGGGCACATAGATCTCAAAGCCGTCTTCGCCCGTGTAGCCGGTGCGTGCGATCAGAACGTTGTAAAAGCCAGCGAGTTTGCCCCAGGTGAACCAGTAGTTCTTGATGGCGGACAGGTCGGTGTCCGTCAGCTTCTGCAGCGTCTCCTGCGCGCGCGGACCCTGGACAGCTATCTGTGTGTACATGTCGCTGTAATCGTTGATGTGGACAGACGGCATGCTGCCGATCGTCTTCCGCACCCACTGGATGTCCTTCTCGCGTGTGCCCGCGTTGATCACAATCAGGTAGTCGTTTTCGCTCAGCTTGTGCAGCACGACATCATCGACGAAGGTACCTTCCGGCGTTAGCATGGCGGAGTAGTGCGCCTGGCCGATCTGCAGCTTGCTCGCGTCGTTCATCAGCAGCTTCTGCACTGCATCCAGCGAACCGGGTCCGCGCAACTGGATGCAGCCCATGTGCGACACGTCAAACACACCTACGCCCGTGCGGACCGCGTTGTGCTCGGCGAGCAGGCCGCTGTACTCCACCGGCATCTCCCAGCCGCCGAAGTCGACCATCTTTGCGCGGAGTGACTTGTGCGTGGCGAACAGTGCGGTACGGCGAAGTGCGAAGGCGTGCGTGTCGGTCATGGTCCTGCCAGTCTGTGATCTCCAGGGTGCAGAAAGGGCAACCCGGTCATGCTTTGATGGTATCGTGAGCGCGATCTGGCGCATCGTATCCGCGTGTGCCCATGCTGATGACCAAGCTTCTGCTGCTGCACCTTTGCGCCGCCAGCCTGTTGACCTGCGCGGCACAGACGGCCGACCGATCGGCTGCTCCTCCTCCGCCAGCCATCGCCGCGCCGGCGGCGCACGGCGGAACCTACGCAGTTTCCAACGGGGAACTCATTGTGGCACCGGGGTTGCGCATCCCGAACGGCAACGTACCCTGGGCACTGGATGTTATTGAAGGCAAGCAGGTTCTGGTGCCAGTCCACCATGCGGCGCTGGAACAGCCGGGCGACGCGGCTGCGACCCTTGAGGGTGCGTCATCGCGCACCGCGCTGCATTCGGTACTGCCGGTCTTCTTTGTTCATACCAGCGATCGCACGGAAAACACCGGCGACTCTGGCAGGGGTACGCCTACCGGATGGGCGTTGCTGCCAGCCAGGATCGACGGGTCCAAACGCACCATCGAGCACGTCAAATTCTCTGATGTCAACGCGGCAACTGTCTGCGCTGGACCCGTCCTCTGCACGCAGGCAGAAACACTGCCGGGTGGCTGGCTTCGTATTACACCGCGGGCACCGTTGGAAGCCGGGGAGTACGCGTTGCTGCCCGTCGCCCGTTCCGTTACCTCGTTGTCTCCCCTGGTGTACGACTTTTCCATCAACACGGGACAGGCTGCGCCGAAGGACCTGGTGACCCCCGGCCAGAACCTTGATGCGCCTGCTGGTGGAAAAAAGAAGAAGCACTAGGGAAGGTTTTGTCGTCGCGCCCGTAAAAAGCTGCTGACGGAGAAGTACGCAAAGAGAAGCGCAAGTGCGCAGAACATCACAAAGCGGTGACGTTCTGCGGGAACGCTGCTCCACGCAGTAGAGCGAGTGTGCCAGACGCCGACACCGAAGGAAAAAGCGAACAGCGCAAAAAAGCTGCCAGTCAACTCATGCCACAGCGCGCGCGATGCCCTGCGCAACGGTGACATAATACCTGCGCGCGCTGCTCTTACAGCAGGGCGGAACTGCGCAGGAGACAACGTTATGGGCACCCGCACAGGCGGTTTCAATGCCGAAGAGACGGACGTTTCCGCCCTGCCGGCGCTTGCAGGCCTTTCAGGTGGCGAAGCGGTTGCAGCGTCTACCGCTTCGATTGCCGTTCGCGCGGCAAGCCGTGCACCCTTTCCCAGCACACGCCCAAAACGGACACGATCCATCCGGTCATTCTACGGCTGCGAAGGGAACGTCAGAGGCGCGAAACAGCGCCGCCCATAAGATCGGCATCAGATGCTCATCGCCGCAGGGCGCATTTTTCAGGATTGGTGAGTGAGGCGGCAATGAAAAGCTGGGTGTGGATGGTCGGTGGAATCTGTGCGGCAGCGGCAGGTTGGATTGTGTGGGGCCCCAAACGGGTTGAGCCGGTACGTGAACTCGCACACCAGTTGGAAACGGCCTGGGCTGATCACCATACCCAGGTATAGCGCCGCGTAGGTGGCACGACCGAATATATTTGTTGCAGGCGATTTGCGTGCAGCAGCATCAGTACGTTGCGCTCCGTTTCCCGACTGAGCATGGAGGGCGCGTTGGATAAGAGAATCAACCCAAGAATTAAGGAACTGATCCAGCAACTGGGAGAGGCCATTCATGAGTCCGTTTCAGACTCGGACCAGATATCCGGCGTCGTTCGAAAGATCCGCGAGGAGGGCTTTGATGTGCTCCTGATGCTGGAGGCCACCATTGGATTGAACGAGGTCACGGTTGACTCGGAAGATAGCGAGACTGAAGAGTCAGGAGAGACTTTCACCCGCAATGACGTCAGTTTCCTGAAATCGTTGCGGATCTCCCTGCCTGAGGAAGCATCTGACGGGTCCGGCGACAAGGAAGATACCGGCCTGTAAAACCCGCAACTTTGGGAAGTCTCTTCTTTCCTGGTTCCTGCATCCAATCGACGTTGTCGCGGGTTGAATTTGCGGCGGCGTCGATTCCATTTTGCTGGGGACCTCGGATGAAAGACACATTGGGAGTACTGCTGGCAGGCGGTGCTGGCGAACGGCTGTTTCCCCTTACCAAAGAAAGAGCCAAACCGGCGGTTCCGTTTGCAGGCCAGTACCGCATCATCGACATCACCCTTTCCAACTGCATTAATAGCGATCTGCGCAAGGTCTACATCATGACGCAGTACAAAGCGCTATCACTGAACCGTCACATCCGCGAAGGTTGGGGCCCGGTTGTAGCTAACGAACTGGGCGAGTTCATTGAGATCTTGCCGCCCATGCAGCGCGTCAACCGTAACTGGTACCAGGGCACGGCAGACGCCGTCTACCAGAACATCTACTCCATCGGTTCGGAAGAGCCGAAGTACGTCATCATCCTCTCGGGCGACCATATTTACAAGATGAATTATGCGCTGATGATGGATCAGCACTGCCGCAGTGGTGCCGCATGCACTATTGCAACATTGCCGGTCGATCCGAATGAGGTTGCCGGCTTTGGCGTTGTGGAAGTCAGCAAGAGCGGGGAGGTGGTTGGCTTCCAGGAAAAGCCCAAGACCACGGACGTGCGTTCGCCATTCAACCCGAACAAGGTGGACGCTTCCATGGGCATCTACATCTTCAATACGGATGTTCTATTACCCGAGTTGATGGCGGATGCCGAGGATACCGAATCGAAGCACGACTTCGGTCACAACATCCTGCCCAGGTTACTGGGCCGGTACAAGGTTTCCGCGTTCAACTTCGTAGATGAGAATCGTCAAGAAGCGCTGTATTGGCGCGACGTGGGTACCCTGGACGCGTATTACGAGGCCAACCTGGACATCGCTTCTGTGTCGCCGACCTTCAACCTTTACGACAAGGATTGGCCCATGCGGACGCGGCCCACGCAGTACCCGCCCGCCAAGTTCGTCTTTGGCGAGATGGGGCGTACCGGTATGGCAATCAACTCCGTTGTGTCGCCGGGTTGCGTAATTTCAGGTTCCGCAGTGCGACAAAGCGTTCTTTCACAGGATGTGCGTGTGAATTCCTACTCGGATATTGACTCGTCGGTCATCTTTACCCACGTCAACATCGGGCGTCACTGCCGTATCAGGCGAGCCATCATCGACCGGGATGTGCATATTCCGGATGGTACGGTGATCGGTTATGACGCAGAGGAGGATCGCAAAAAGTATCACGTGACGCCGAGCGGCCTTACCGTGGTAACGCGTGACATCTCGCCCTACGAGAACCCGGTTTCGCCGGAGTTTATGCAAACAATGTAGTATATTGCGGCGAGTCAGTGGCTTCTAGTTGCTGAGTTTCTAGTGGAGAAGTTCCGGGCGTTTTGTTCTCAGATAGAGTGGACGACCGCAACTACTGACACTCGGAACGGCGGCAAATAAGAACTCCAGAAACTAGAAAATCCCAGCAACTAGAAACCGC
Source organism: uncultured Terriglobus sp. (assembly GCA_964243585.1). Taxonomy (GTDB): domain Bacteria; phylum Acidobacteriota; class Terriglobia; order Terriglobales; family Acidobacteriaceae; genus Terriglobus. The sequence continues at coordinate 905 of CAXTFT010000081.1, read as the reverse complement.
TTCTCAACGTTCGCCGAAGCGGTAGATCACGCCGCCTGAAACGTAAACATACTCGCGCAGTTCCGTCCCGAAGTGCTCGAAAACGATCTCCGGTGAGAGCCGGATCGCAACCCGGGCGGACCGGTTGAAGTCCAGGCTGGCACCCGCCACGCCGGTGGCGGAGGTGCGATTGCTGTACAAACCGGTAGCGTTGTAGAAGGTGCTGGCCGGCAGGCTTGGATTGCTGTGGTCAAAGGTGCCGTGCGTGGCACCCGCCAGGGCGTGAAAGTTCAAGCCGTAGCGCTGATTACCGACCCAGTGATACTGCAGGCCGCCCATGCCGATAAATTGTGACACCAGCGGACGAGTTTGCACTCGCGGGTTTGTTGCCTGCGCCGCCGGAAGCACGGGAGTGGTTCCGGCGGTGTAGCGTGCGTCGGCCGCAATACCGAATTTCGGCGTCAGCCAGTAGGTTGCCATGACCTCGCCGCCACCCATGTTGTAGCGCTTGGGAAGATTCTGGCCCGCCTGGCCGTTCGAGAAGTTGATGCCGCCGTAAACTTCATATTTTTCGGTGTAGGTGACCGGTGGCGGCGGGCGAAAGGTGTCCTGCGCATGCGCAATCGCAGCCGTAGCGGCCGCGCAAAGTGCCAGGGAGAGAAGTCTGCGTAAGTTCAGGGGTGCTGACTGCGTCGCGCCGGGGACTGTAATGGCTGCCGCGTGTGATGGCCCGGCAAAGGCTTGCCGGGGGCGGTAAATGTGCATGTTCCTCCACTGCTTGCAGCCGCCGGAAGCTCCTGCGATCGCGCCCGGCAAAGCCTGGCGTCCGCATCGGCGCTGCTCCTCTAAAGATATACCGTTCCGTGAAACACCCCGGCTCGCCCCCGGTGATTTGTCCCGGCAGGATGTGCGACAATGGCTTGTCT
>CAXTFT010000080.1:0-16346 GCA_964243585.1 uncultured Terriglobus sp. | reverse complement strand
GAGCGCCGTGTTGTTCTTGCTGCCGGGCTGCGGCAACGCGCGCAACTGTGCGAGAGCGTCGCTCTTGCGTGTGGTGAACACGGCGGAGCGGATCGTGGGAATGACGTTATGGCTTTCGAATGGAACGATCGCGACCCGATCCGATCCTTCTTGCATGCCGTCAAGAAACTGGGAGATGGCGCTCTTGGCCGCTTCAAAGCGGGATTGCCCCCCCGCCACAGGCTGGTTCATGCTGCCACTGATGTCGATGACCATCAATACGACATTGGTGTGCTGCGCGGCGTCAGGGCCTTCTCCGGCGGAGGCGTAGAACGGCACCACCTGTCCGCCAGGCCCCGTGATGGTGAAGGCGCTGTTCAGCTGATTGAGCGGTGGCAGCGTGACCGGTGCCGGTGTGCCGTCCGCGAGCGCCGGCGTAACCCGCGCGGACATGCACGGGGCCAGTGATACGGGCGAGCAGTCCACCAGCTGAGGCGGTTCGGTAGTGGCCAAGCCCGTCGCTTTGCCGCGTTGGGCGTTCGCAGAAACAAGCAGGCATGCAGCGGCAGCGGCGAGCGCAAGGCGTTGATAGAGCTTCATCACTCACCTCGCTTTCTGCTGTCGAAGCGCAGCGCGGTGCGGCCGATCAGGAGGTCGTCGGCCGGGCTCAGTTCCTGCGAACTTACGACCGTCTTGCCCTTAACTCGAAGCACATACTTGGCGATGCCTTCGGGGCCGCCAGCCTCAGGGTGACGCGCGATGAAGTAACGGCCGTCTTTCGAAAAGATGACGGCATGACGGGGCGCGACGGCAGAGTCGGGGATGTAGATATCCGCGCCCTGCTGGAACTTCATGCCGCCCTGCGCGGTCATGGCGCTGCCGAGAGTGTATGACTCCTCGACATCCAGGTCCCACGCGGTTTTGTTCTTGCCGAGCTTGTTTTGGGCCCGCGCGTCACCGCTGCTCACAAACCTTAGCGCGCCCTCGCGGACCAGCACTGGAGCGATGCCCGCGCCAAAGCCCATGCCTGCGCCGGCAAGCATCAGGCCACTCGCCGCAACTCCGGCGGGCAGGTGCGGCGTAAACAGGATGAAGACGAGGCCACCCAGCAGCCCACCTACCAGGCCGCCCGCGTAGGTATGCAGCACGCGCGCCACATTCGCCCGTGCCCAGCGCAGACCGAGACCCAGACCGATGACGGAGAAACACAGTGCCCACACGGCAACGCGATAGAGCGTGGGTGCGGTCGGCCCGATTCCGCGCGCCAGGCCGTATGCGAGCCCTCCCGCGAGCAGTCCGGCGACCCCGCCAAAGAGGAGTCCGTACCAAACGGAGGAGCCGCGAATGCGACCGAGCAGAAGCTTGTCAAAGTAGAGGTAGATTGCGATCGCAACCGCACAGCCGAAGACGAACATCGTCACCGCGTCGGGCAGCCAGCGGAGTCCGGAGTCCGCAAATGCTACCGAGGCCAGCGCGCTGAGCAGCGAGGCGATAAGGCCGCCCACGGTGCCGATCAGCGTTGCAGAGTACAAACCCCGGTAGAGATTCACAGCGATATACCAAAGCACAGGGACTCAGCCAGGTTCAACTCGTTGCGCACGATACCGACGGGGCTGGTAGGCATATAGAGGGAGCATCGAAGAAGGGGGTTGTCCCGTGATGGCAGATACTGGCCGGTGTTTCACAAGCGGACAGCTCCGCATTGCGCTCGTTGGAACAGGAGCGTTGGGGTCCGCTGTCTGCCGTCTGCTGGCAGAGGCCGGTGCAGAGCACGTCCTGCTCATCGATCCTGATGAGGTCGAGCCGAGCAATCTGCCGCTTAGTGAAATGTTGCGTGCGGCCCATGCCCATGCGCGGCTGTCTTCTCCGACGCTGAGCGGAAAGGCCGCGCTCATCGCGGAGTACGTCCGCGATGCATACGGCTTGCCGTGGCGGGCGATTGCGCTGCCCGTGGCAGACGTGGGCTCGCACTGGCTCGCCGCGTGTGATGTCTTGGTCTGCTGTACAGACAGCGCGCTCTCACGTGTCGAGACGGCTTACGCCGCCCGCATGCTGCGGCTGCCGATGCTGGAGGCGGGAGTGCAGGGCGAGGGTATTGCGGTGTCGCGTGTCGCCTGCTTTGCGCCGGCAGCGGATGCGGCCTGCTACCTATGCGGCATGACCGAGGCCCGCCGTGCGGAGGCTCTGGCATACGCCACCGCGACCTCACTCGGCTGTCGGCCGCCCGCCGCTGCAGAGGCGATGTCGGCGAGTCTCGATGTGCTGCACGCGACCGCGACAGGACTTGTCCAGCAGATAGAAAAGCTGGCTGAAGGCCTGTTGCCGCAGGACAGGTCAACCGCTCTTCGGCTCGCGCGGCATGCGGCGGATGGATGGCGTAGCGAAGAGGTCCTGCTCACCAAAAGTGCGACCTGCCCCTGGCATGAGGCGCAGGCGTCGCCGCTCATGCCGCTGCCTCCCGGCGTCCCAGTACGTGAGTTGCTGCGAGACCACGCCTCCGGAAGTGTGCTGCAACTGCCCTGGCCGGTCTGCGTGCAGACCCGTTGCCCGCGGTGCGGTCATGCCTGGAAGCCGAACTGCCGTGTGGCGCTGGTACGTGCCGGGCTGCGGTGCCCGGCATGCGGTGTACAGGTGCAGGGCGAGGTGCTTCGCGCCGTCCACTCCCTGCATGCCGAGAGCGAAGAGGCTATCCTGACGCTTCAGCAGCTTGGGCAGCCGGATCGGCATCTGTACCTGTTACGTCCGCCAATGTTTGCACGTGAGCCGACAGGAGAAGTTCTGTGAGTCGAGGTTTGGAACGCTCCGGGGTGCTGGTGGGCGTGCTGATTCTGCTGCTTTCGCTGCAGTTTGGCGCGTGTCTCGGCGGCGCGGGCGTGTGTCTCGTCGCAGCTCTCTTGCTGAGCGCGGGGGCGACCTGGCTGTGGCGTCACTTTGAGCTGGCTGCCGGGGATGCCTGGGTGCCGCCACTGGTGTGCGCCGGCGTCGCCCTGCTGAGCACCGCTCTAGTAGAGCTGACCTTCCGCTCCAGCTTCGCGGAGTGGTTCGCGCCCTTGTTCGCAGCGGCGGGCAGCGGTGCCGCCGTGGCGGTGCTTCGCCGCACCGAGGCACGCTGCGGTTTGTGCAATCGCCACCTCGCCACGCAGGATGTCGTCTTCACCTGCCCGCGTTGCACTATGAACGTGTGCGACGAAACCTGCTGGAGTTTTGAGCACCGGCGCTGCCAGCTTTGCCTTGAGCAAAGGGTGCCGCTGCTGCCGATGGACGAGGGCTGGTGGATGAAGGCGTGCGGTCCGCGCGCCAAAGTCGACCGCTGCCAGATGTGCCGCGCCTCCGCAGACCAAGCCGACCTGCGTACCTGTTCCCATTGCCGCAGGCCGCAATGCCGCGATTGCTGGGACCACAACAATGGGGAATGCTCGCGCTGCGGTACAGCCCTTCCCGACCTGCCCGCATCCCTGACGAGTACCGTGGCGCAAACCTTTCAGGACGGCGACCTGCGGCCGGTACACTAGCGAGCGAATGGACCATGCCGAAATACCAGATCTACTTCGACACCGTGAGCGGTGAGACCAAATACAACGTCGACATCGACGACGGCGAAACCCTGGATCAGGTGCTGGAAGAGATCCTCTTCGACCTGCGTGAGCGCGGCGACATGCTGAAAGGTGAGGGCGAGCCGGAGGTGCTGTGGAACGGCAACAGCTTGGACTTTGCGACGCCTCTCGATAAGCAGGGCGTGCGACCGAACGACGTCTTGCGAGTCTCCACGGTCGCTACGAACGGCTAGTGACGTGTTTGAGGTCTTGCAGCGCCGTTTGAGTGCAGAGTGGGACCTGTTAGGCCGGCTTGCGTCGCTCAATCCCGGCAGGCTAAGCGGTCTTTCAGCGAACGACACCGAGTTTCGCGGCAACCTCATCGGGCCATCGGCGCGCCTCGTCATGCAGGACACGTGGGAAAAGAACCACAGCTTCCGGCTGTTTTACCCGGTACACTTCCCAGCAGCCCCCATGGAACTGTATCTGCAACAACCGGTCCGCCACCCCAACGTGCACCCGGAGACGGGTTTCGCCTGCCTTTGGGAAAGGCATCGCGTGAGCCACACGGCGGAGCATGCGGTGCACCGGCTGGCGGCGATGCTCGCCGGGCGTCTCGTCAATCGTGAAGCCGTGCACGTGATGCAGCCGGAAGCGCTTGCTCATGAGACCTGCAGACCGGGCGATGAAGCGTACATGTTGCAAGGCGTAACTCACGAAGACCCGCTGCCAACGCCGCCCGTTGCCATGCGGAGGCGGCTGTCGTGAGCGTGCTCGGATTACAGCAGCCGAATCGTGGAGCAACGGCGGAGTCGCACGAGACCGATCCGGCTTACGTGACTCGCCGCGACGCGGAAGACACCCGTGAGGCACCCGTGCCGCAGACCGGCCGGCAGGATCTGGACGCAACGATGCAGCGGCTGCGCCAGGCTTTCGGCAGCCGCTTTGAGGTGCTGGGTCCGGTCGCGATCGGCGGCATGGCCACCATCTTCCAGATGCGGCACCGCCTGCATCGCGGGCTTTTCGCCGCGAAGGTGCTGCATGCCGAGCTAACGCAGCGCCCCGGCGTCTTGCGTGCCTTCCGCGCGGAAGCCACGCACGCGGCTCGGCTCGGCGACCATCCCAACGCGGTGCCGGTCTTCGACTTCGGGGATCTTGACGGTGTCTTCTTCATGCTGATGCCGTTCGTGGAGGGCGTGGACCTTGACCGCAAGCTCCAAGAGGAAGGCCCGCTGGACCGCAACGAGGTTTGCATGATGGCGGCACAGATGAGCAGCCTGCTCAGCCATGCGGAGTCCGCCGGCATTGTGCATTGCGACCTTACGCCCGGGAACCTGCGGCTTGACCGCTTTGGCCGCTATCGTCTCCTGGACTTCGGCATCTCGCACTCCGGGCCGTTCACGGGCAGGCCGTTCACCGGCGGCACACCGCTCTACGCCAGCCCCGAGCAGGTACGCGGCGAGCGTGTCGACAGCCGCACAGACCTGTACGCGCTCGGCATCGTCATGGCCGAAGCGCTCTCCGGCAAACTTTTGTTTGCCGCGCCCACACTTGAGGCGATCCGGCAACGGCACATCGCCGGCGACTGGCTGATGCCGGAGAGCCTAAAGGAAGGCGACCCACTCGCCCGGCTACTGCGGCAACTGATCGCGTCCGATCCGGCTTCCCGGCTTGCCAGCGCCTTTGAACTCAGCGGCATCCTCGACACGATGGGCTTCCCGCGGCCCGAGTTCCGCCCAGAGGTCTTTGCGAAGCGAACGACACACGCAGTTGACGCGCCTCTTGAAGCCGTTCAGCCCCGCCGAAGGTTGAGCGAGTAGGCTTTACCGGCCCGGCAGCGTGAGCTTCACCTGTTTGCCCGTGCCCAGCTCCACAAGCGTAATCGTCAGCGGCTTCGCCGGGTCTTTCCAGTCGGCGAATTTGTAGGAAGAAGACCAGAGCGAATTGCCGACCTTGAGGATAGGCAGACTGGCCGACGGCCCGGCGGCGCCGATATCTTTTTGCGGGTCGTGGATGTTACGCAGGTGCGAGCCGCTGTCGTTCTGGCAGGCGAAGATGTCAGGCGAACCGGTCCAGGCTATGTCGGAGCCGCAACCATCAACGTGAACGGCTTTGATCGCGCCAGCAATCCACAGATCGGTGCCGTACGTCGTGCCGTGGCCATTCTCTGGTTCTCCGTACTCCCCGGCTGCGAGAATCCGGCTGTCCGACGAAAACGTCGCCCTCGCGATCACCATGCTGTGAGTCTCGCGCTTAATAAAGTGTGCCGGCTTTGTTCGCCCTGCTGCCCCGATGCGAAGTGCATTGCGGAGGGCAGCGATTTGCTTGCCATCGGGTGAGAGAGCGAAGTCACTCGCGTGCCCATACGGCAGCGGGTCGGGCAATTCCGGCGGAGCCTCGATGACGGCGGGCACGTCCTTGGTCCAGAGATACTTCTTCGCGGACACATTCCAGGCAAAGAGCGTGTCATTCGAGAGCCCGTAAAGAATTGCACCATCCGGCGAATAACTTAGTTGGGACACGCCTGTTCCATACCGTGGATAGACCGTTCCGGGCATGAAATCGAGATCCAGGTCGAGCCCAAGCCCCCCCATCTGCTTGCCGGAACGTGCATCCAGCAGCAGAACCCCAAGATCACGATCCGCAACGCCGAAGAGACCAACCGCGATCGTCTTTCCGTCCGGGGAGATTGCGACGGAACTGATCGTGCTTTGAGGCGCAAATTGCCAAATCACCTGACCGGTTGCGGGGGAGCATAAGACGACTTGCTGCTGGTGGAGGCGGCTGTTTGTAATCGCGACCACGATTGCAGAACCGGAGGAGTCGGCGGCCACTGCCGCGATTACCTGATCCGCATATTTTTGCGCAGAAACGGACGAGGTAGCGAAGATCAGGTTTGCAATTAGAACTGCAAAGGAGCACAAACGCGTGCGGAAAAGCCCTGTCATTTGGCTCCCCTAGCTGACGCGCTGGGCTTTGCAGCACCGGCACCGCGCTTGGGGTGTGCAGTGCGCTTCTTGCGAACGGAAGCTTTGGCTTGCAAGATGATGTCCTGCGCAATGACGCGCCTTCCCGCTGCCATTGCTTTCTTGAAGTTCTCTATACCGTTGGTACCGCCATTGACGACCTTGCGGACAGCGGCTAGATCATCTCTCTTGAGGTCATTTCGAATCCTTGGCTCAGCAGCCAGGAGAAAGCCGGCCACGACGATGCCCGCGTACTTTTGTGAATTTACCTGGTCTGGATCATCTTGGAACAGGGTTCCTGTCTTCGCATTCTTGTCTGCTGCAGCATAAAGACCCTTACCCGTAAGTTGAATCAGGCCGCGGCCTCTGTACTTCCAGCCATCGCCAGGATCGTGGTTGCCGTTGAAATCGTGAGCTACTCCATCCGAGTCCACGTAATGATCGTAGATGTTGCCCTTAACAGTCGAACCATCCGGCCCAAGTGTATTTGGGGTGAACGTCTCCGTGCCGCGCAGCGGAAACTTGGGATTGGCTTTCAAGGCAGCGTTGTAATGCTGTTTCAAGAGTCCGTAATTTTTATGAACGCCAGCCGGATTGTCCGTCCACGTAGCACCTGTCGCGTTGTTGGTGAAGGTGCCCGTCGTGTTCAGGTCATACATCTTTTCGCTGATTGGCACGAAGTTGTTGGTTTCGGTGAAGACGCACGCGAGAGCCACCAGAACCATATCGGTGTCACGGAGGCCCTTCTGTGTCAGCGCATCGAGCAGGATGGGCAGGTAGAGATCGACGGCCTCCATCTTTGCGGGCATTTTCGTACCATCTGGGGCGGTGCCTCCGGCGTCGGTCATCACGCGCGAGCTTGGAATCATCGCCACCGCGAGTGCCTTCATCTGCACCGAAAGCTGCTGCTTCGCCTTCTGACTGCCGTTCGCCAGATTTACGAGGAACACGAAAAGAGACTCGTCTGCCTGAGGGTCGATGACGGCGATGCCGTGCGGGTTCGCGCGGCCGTGGAAGTAAAGCAACTCAATCTGCTTGATGGCGTTCTGCAGCGGCAGCGACCAGGTGCCGTTTTCCGCGAGTCGGGTGCCGAGCTTGCCGTTGCCGCCGCCGAGCACGGCTTGGTCCATATAACCTGCGTCCACAACAGCGTTGATCAGACGTTGGATAAGCAGTACATCCGCATAGTTATTGGTGGGAGCAGGCACCTTCACGCCGCTGGTGTGCGCGTTGGTTGCGTCCACCGGGCCGACGACGCCGGTGAGCCGAACGCAGGAAAACTTCACGGCGGGGTTGACCACGCAGACAGGCGCAGCAGGCTGAGCCGTTGCGGGTGCGGGTGGCTGCGGAGGCGCGCCGGGGCGGGGTGGTTGGGGTGCTCCAGAGCCGCCGGGGCGAGGTGGTAGAGCCGGTCCGCCTCCGCCGGGCACTGGAGGTCCAGGACGGGGTGCAAGCGGCGATGCGGGCGTGCCCATCGGCTAGTTGCCCAACTGCAGGTCGTGGTAGTTCTTCTGGTCCAGCGCGGGTTGAATGCTGACGGAGAGGATGTGGTTTGACCCGCCACCGCCGCTGATGTGCCACGAACTGAGCCAGCCCCTGAAGGACAGCGTGCACAACGCATCGGTGCGGCTGTCATCCGTCCAGAACTCGATTTTGATGTCCTTGACCTTGTCGCGCGTGACGAGGTTTGCCATGTCAAAGAACTTTTTGACTGCGGCGAAAGGCACGTTGGCGGTGTCATGCATGTCGGCCGAGAACTCCATATTCGCCACGACCGCACCCATCGCCGGCATGCCGCTTGCGTCGGCCACGGTGGAGATGCCAGCCTGCGTGGAGAAGGCGTTTAACTTGGTGCCGTCGATCGTGATGGTAGTGTTTGCCGGTTGAGCCATGTCTGCATCATCCTGTACTTCTTGCGATCAGGCCAGCGCGCTTTGAGGGCTGCTTGGCGAGATGCCAAGACGCGTTAGTTACTGAATTGCAGGTCTGCGAAGTTCTTCGAATCGAGTGCGGGCTGCAGGCTGAGTTGCAGCGTGTGGTTTGAGTCGCCGCCGCTGCCCGTGGACCAGTGGCTGATCCAACCTTTGAACGAGTAGACGCACAGCGCATCCTGCTGCGACTCGTCCTGCCAGTACTCCACCTTGATGTCCTTCACCTTGTCGCGCGTCACCACGCTGGCCAGGTCGAACAGGTGCTTCAAGGTGGAAAAAGGGATGTTGGTGTTGTCGTGCATGTCGACGGTCACCTGCACCGCTGCATTCAGGCTACCCATGCCTGGCATGCCTGACATATCTGCGCTGGTAGCGATCGACACATTGGCCGTGTATGCGTTGAACTTCAACCCGTCAATGGTGACCGTGGTTACAGAGGGGTTTGCCATGCACCTGTACTCCTTGCGCTCTGGCTTCCTGCCTGCGCAGCGCCGATGCCGGTGCCCTACGGACACGCATCTGGCGGCATCTGGCGGGTTGGATGCAGGTTCACGCCGCCGCGAACCGGCCTGCCGTCAGCATTTCACAAAGCATCCGCCAGCATCCGTCCGCACAGCCGAAATGCAGGACCGCCGCAGCGTGATTGCCGGTTTGAAGACAGCGGAACGATGCTGCTACCATCGCGCTATCACCACACGCGGAGAGTTGGGTGAGCGGTTTATACCAGCAGTCTTGAAAACTGCAGAACTCGGAAGGGTTCCGGGGGTTCGAATCCCTCACTCTCCGCCACTTCTCAAAAGTGGAAGATTACGTCCGTAGCAAAGGTGAGCTGGTTGACCCTGGTTCCCTGGTCGTAAGATTTGCGGTCCCAGGCGTGATCGAAGCGTAACTCGGGCCGTATCTGGACCGTTGTGCCTAACCAGTGACTTAGCATCAGGGTGGATTCGGTGTACCTGTTTGCATAGCCGGTGCGCTGGCCTTTTTTGTCATTCAGAAAATCATTTCTCAATGAGACAAAGTCATGCGCGGACAGCTGCTTGTTAAGGTAGTTCACCACCGCGTACTCGGGTGCGAGACAGGTTTGCATCCCTGCTTTGCAGTTCGCGCCGTTTGTGCCTTTCTCAATGGCTCGTGATCCGTTCACGCTGGGAACGTTTCTCTGATACATGGAGTAGACTTCGGTCGCGAGATGCCAGGTCTTGCCAAATTTGTGGTACCAGGTGCCGTCGTACATCTGCAAGTTATTGAAGGCGTACTCGCCGTCGTTGATGCCGTTTGCGCACAGGTAGAAGTTATCGTTGACGGAGCTTGTGGTGTAGCTGACGCAACCGGTAAAGGCAGGCTTCGCGTCCGGCGTCCACGGTGCCACATCGTGACTGGCTGACACGCCCGCCTGTACGACCCATCGGTCGTTGACCTGGATAGTCGCAAGGATGCCGGTGTCGGTAAATGGGTCCACGGCGTAGAGCAGGGAATGGCTGAACATGTAATTGTTCGGCGTAAGTTGGGCCTCAATGCCGGGGATGGAAATGTATCTTCCGGCACGCACGTTCATGCCCTTCGCCACATGTGGAAAGTAGACATCGACGTACTCCAGAACCGGATCGAACCCATACTCACGGTTGTGATCGAGAAGCTGGCTGCTGAAGTAGCCTTTGTTCGTCGTCGAACGGTAGTCCGTCCCATAGAAGCCGGTCAGGTGAAAGCCCCAGTCAATATGTTCTCGTTGCACGGAGTCAGGCAGCCGCTCGACATAGACGACAATCTGGCCAAGTTCAAGCCGGTTGGAGTAGATATCGTTCGTTTCCGGATAATTTCTATCGCGCGAAGTGGATAAATTAGCGGTCGGCTCAACCCAGCCGTAGACCTTGGTTCGATTTCTGGCGCCGTTAATGGCTGTTTGTAGCGGATAGACGTTACCGTCCGCCTCTCCAATAGTGGGAGAGCCGCCGTAACTCCAATCGGAACTTGGAAAGGGTGGCGAGCTAAGAGGCGACGGCTGACCACGCCGAGGTGCCGCTTCTCCGGCGGTGGCTGTCCCCGTCCAGTCTTTGCGGTAGAAGTCGACCAGTCGCGCGAAAGGATTACTTGCAGTACTGACCGCTTGTGTCGCGGGTGAAGCCGCTGGCTTCTGCATGGCGGGCTCGCCGGGCTGCTGTCCGCGCAGCGCGGAACCGCTTAGTCCCAGAGACACGATGGCGATGTAAACCTTACAGCGCGGGGAGAGACCTGCCACCCACAAGAACATACCTACCTCGATGCTACGTGCCACCACTTGTAAGGTAAGCCAATGCCACTCACCCTGCCATCCGATGATTGGAGCGGGTTCTCACCTGGATCGAAGAGGTCTCGGAGCGGCTTCAGCAAACGCCAAGGTTCGGCCAAGGCCGCGTTGTCTTCTTCGACGGCGTCAACCGCTGCAAACGTCATGGGGCAACGCTTGCGACGGTTGCCCGGCGACCCTCGTCCAATCACCAACGAGGTAACATCGTCCCATTGGCACCCGCGACTCAGACCGGCAGCTTTGAACGCACGCTGAACTCGGCCAAGACCACCATGGTCTTCTCCGAAACGCTGCGGCTCGCCATGGACAGCTTCCGCGCCAGCAAGGTGCGATTTCTGCTGACGATGGTCGGCATGATCATCGGTTCCGCGTCCATTGTGCTGGTGGTCACAGTCGGGCTTACCGGCAAGCAGTATGCGCTGCAAACGATCTCGAGCCTTGGACCGAATCTGGTCGAAATGCAGTACAGCGGCGGCACCACGGTCGGCCCCAACAACGCTGCGACACCGGACTGGATGACCCGTGAGGACGAAGACGCGGTAAACGCCGAGGTGCCCGGCATCGCGTATTCGTCGCCCATGCTCGAATCGCACTCGGCGATCAGTATCGGCGACGGCAAGACGAAGGATGCGCTGCTGCTCGGCGTGTCGCCGCGCTATAAGGATGTGCGCAACCTTGCCGTCGTGGCTGGTCGCTTCTTTGACGATCAAGACGCTGTCGCGCATGACAAAGTGTGCGTGCTGATTGAGCCGTTCGCGAAGGTGTTGTTCGGCAATGCACAGGCAGCGGTGGGGCAAACGCTCTCCGTGGTGGGCATCCCGTTTACAGTGGTCGGCGTTGCGCGGCTGCGGGTGAATGACTTCGGACAGTCTGAACTATCAGATCAGACGATGCTGATTCCGTATCCGGTCGCCCGGTATTTCACCGGCAGCGATTCCGTAAAAGAGATCTTCTTCACGATCAACAACCCGCTCGACGTGCCGCACGCGGCAGCGCGCATTACCAGCGTGATCCAGGGCCGGCACCGGGCCACCAGCGTCTACAAGGCGCAAACGCTGGTCGACGTGCTGGAACTGATGGGCAAGATCGCCACCGCGCTGACCTACGTGCTCTCGCTCGCGGCGTTCATCACGCTTGTGGTGAGCGGGGTAGGTATCATGAACAGCATGCTGGCCAATGTGTCCGCCCGCATCCGTGAAATCGGCATTCGCAAAGCCCTGGGTGCCACAAAGCGTGAGGTGCGCATGCAGTTCCTCACGGAAGCAGTGTTTCTTTCGCTGAGTGGCGGACTGATCGGCACGCTGCTTGGGGTCGCGCTGCCGCTCAGCATCAATTTTTTAACGCCGTTTCAGATCCCGATCTCGTGGTGGTCGCCGGTGATTGCCCTGTCGACGAGCGTGCTGGTTGGCGTGATCTTCGGTACGCTGCCGGCGAACCGGGCCGCTGCGCTTGATCCGGTAGAAACGCTGAAGTACGAGTAGCTTTCGAGTCTTTGCGCATGTGACGGAACTGGTCACGCCACGCGCATTACGCACCGCTGCTACATGAACAGCGCGAGCTTGCCGAGTTCGTGCCGCATGCATTCTAGTGAGCAGCTTTCCGATTCAATGCGGGTAGCGACCCGGCGTGCCTCGCCGGCGGAGACGCCAAAACCCCGCGCGACCAGAAAGCTGGCGACCAACTCACCGGCCTGCCAGCTGTCGAGCCCAGCCTGCAACAATTCCTTGCGCAAGGACTCCAGATCAGACTGGGAGAAGTCTTGCGTGAAGCGATCGTCGGATTGTCCGGTCTGCTGATTGTGATGCATCGCGCCTCCTCAGTCTGCCGGGTATGCCAACAGTGACTTCGGTGGTTAGACGTGCATGTGCCGGGCGAGTTGTGCCGTGCGCGTAATCGGTAAGAGCACCATGCGCCATTTGGCGACGCTCATCGCAGCATCGGCGTGGACCTGCACGGTATCCTGAATGGGAATGATCCCACGCATACTGGACGGCACCGCGATCGCGGCCGAGATCAAAGAGGAAGTTCGACAGTCGATTGTCGCCCTCAAGCAACAGGGCATCGTCCCCGGCCTGGCGGTGGTGCTGGTCGGCAGCGATCCGGCTTCTGAGGTGTACGTTCGCAGCAAGGTCAAGAGCTCGGGCGAGCTTGGCATCTACAGCACACTGCTCACACCACCGGCGAGCATCTCCGAGGCGGAGCTGCTCGCCATCCTTGACGAACTGAATGGGCGCGACGATGTCGACGGCATCCTGGTGCAACTGCCCTTGCCGAGGCAGATCGAGACGCGCCGCGTCCTTGAGGCGGTACGTCCCGATAAGGACGTGGACGGCTTCCACCCGATCAACGTCGGCAGGTTGCAAATCGGCCAGCAGAGCCTTGCGCCGTGTACGCCCGCCGGCATCATGGAGATTCTGCGGCGTAGCGGCATTTCCGTTGCGGGCGCGGACTGCGTGATGGTGGGTCGAAGCGACATCGTGGGCAAGCCGGCCTCGACCATGCTGCTGAACGAGGGTGCAACGGTGGCCGTCTGCCACAAGGGCACGCGTGACCTGGCCTCGTACACGTCGCAGGCAGAGATCCTTATCGTCGCCACCGGTGTGCCCGGGCTGATCGTGCCGGAGATGGTGCGGCCCGATGCTGTGCTGATCGATGTGGGCGTGAACCGCCTGAACACGTTTGACGAGGTAGAGCGCTTCTTTCCCGGCAATGCGGGCCGCAGGGCAGCCTTTGAGAAGCGCGGTTATGTGCTGACCGGCGACATCGATCCACGCTGCTATGAGAAGAGCAGCGCGTACACGCCGGTTCCGGGCGGTGTGGGCGCATTGACCATCGCCATGCTCATGCAAAACACCGTGAAGGCAGCGCGCATGCGCCGGGGCCTGGTGTAGGCCCGATGCTTCGCGTTGGCCTTACGGGAGGCACGAGCAGCGGCAAATCGACTGTCGCCAACATCCTGCGCAGGTTGGGCGCGCACGTCTCGGAATCGGACGAGATCGGCCGCGCGATGATGCAGCCGGGTGAGCCCGTATACGACCGTATCGTGCAACACTTTGGCGCCGAGGTTGTGCAAGCCGACGGTGCCCTTGATCGGCGTGTGCTTGCGCGCATCGCCTTTGAAGACGGACGCGTGGAAGAACTGAACAGCATCGTGCATCCGGCAGTGATCGCGGCGCAGGCGGCATGGATGTCGAGTGTGGAGCGTGCGCAGCCCGAGGCGGTGGCCGTGGTGGAAACGGCTCTGTTGTTTGAGACACGGCACGGTGCTGCGGGCGAGGCCGGCGGAACGACCGGCACGCCGTGGCGCACGCGCTTTGACCGCATCGTGCTGGTGACGGCACCCGAAGACGTGCGCCTGCAGCGCTACCTTTGCCGGGCAGCTGCGTTTGATCATGCAGAGGAACTCGCGCGTGCCCGGCGCGATGCCCAGGCGCGTTTCGCAGTTCAGAGAAGCGACGAAGAGAAGGCTGCGATGTCGGATTACGTACTGCGCAATGACGGTACCGTGAAAGACCTTGAGGCCGAGGTTGAGCGGGTGTACCGCACGCTGCTCACGGAGTCCGGTGATCGCTTGGCAAGCAGCATGTAGGCGTGCACGGGCGTACCGCCGCGCGCATCGAATACCCTGTAGGACGGAGTAAAGAAACGGCATGAAACTGCGACGCATTTTGCTGGTTGTGCTTCTGATCGGCGGCTTCTACTACCTGTCTGACCACATCTGGCCTGCGGGCACCGTGTCGCGGCTCGTAGAGCAGTACACGCCCATACACAACACCAGCCTGCTCACCACCAAGGGAACGCTCGGCGACTTTCAACTGACCGTTGCGAACGCGCAGCCCGCCTACGACGCGGAAGAGCAGAACAACATTGCCGTCTACAAGCGCGTGTTGCCGAGCGTCGTCAACGTAACCTCGACCACGGTGGCCTTCGACTTCTTCTACGGGCAGGTGCCGCAACAGGGGCAGGGCTCCGGCTTCATCCTGGACAAGCAGGGCCACATCCTCACCAACAATCACGTGGTGGGTGAAAACACCCAGCAACTGGAAGTGCAGCTCTCCAACAAGCACAAGTACAAGGCCACGGTGGAGGGTGTCGACAAGACGCACGACCTCGCCCTCTTGCGGATCAACGCGCCAAACCTCGAGCCGGTGGAACTGGCCAATAGCAACGGCCTGCAGGTTGGCCAGAAGGTCTTCGCCATCGGCAATCCCTTCGGGCTTACGGGAACGATGACGCGCGGCATCATCTCGGCAATCCGTTCGGTGCGTGGGCCAACCGGCTCCAATATCGATAGCGCTATCCAGACGGACGCGGCCATTAACCCCGGCAACTCCGGCGGGCCGCTGCTCAACTCGCATGGGCAGGTCATCGGCATCAACACGCTGATTGCTTCCAACAATGCCGATCAGAGCGCGGGTATCGGCTTTGCCATTCCGATCAACACGGCGCGCGCCGTGCTTGAGGAC
Organism: uncultured Terriglobus sp.; assembly: GCA_964243585.1. Classification (GTDB taxonomy): domain Bacteria; phylum Acidobacteriota; class Terriglobia; order Terriglobales; family Acidobacteriaceae; genus Terriglobus. The sequence goes on along the minus strand of CAXTFT010000080.1, from coordinate 1,187 downwards.
TTTTCAAAGTACGGTCACGTGCGACGGCCGTCGCTTGCCATCACGCCGCTTGAGATTGGCCCCGATCTCGCCGAGCAGATCGGCCTGCCGAGCGACTATGGCGTGCTCATCCAGCGTGTGCTGCCGGGTGGCGCTGCAGACCGCGCCGGGCTGAAGGGCGGCACGCAACGCGCCGCGCTGGGCAACACTCCCGTGATGCTTGGAGGCGACTTCATCATTGCGATCGACGGGCAGGAGATCACGAATGCGCAGGACATCTCAAGCGTGATGAACTCGCACAAGGCCGGGGATACGGTCACCGTTACGGTCTTCCGCGGGCGGCGTCGGCTTGATGTGAAAGTGACGTTAAGCGATGCGGGACAGCAGACGGCTTGAGACGCTTAGCGACTCAGGTTGTGAGTGTCCCCTGATGGAAGACCAGCTTCCATCCATCGTTCTCATATCTCCAGAGCGACGAGCGTAAAGCTTTACGGACGGACGGCTCTGGCAAGCTGATGCTTCGATAGGTGACCAGTGCCACGCTGTCCGCGATCTTCTGAACCCTGAAGTCCTCCATAGTTATTTGGATTGGAGCCTCGTCCCGCAAAAGATCCAGTATGGCCGATCGCGTTAAGACTTGCCCCGAGGAGCCAAACTCGCGAAATTCTTCTGACAAAAGCGCCGAAACCGTTGCTCGGTTTTTGCGGACGGTCTCTGTCAGCAACATCATTTCGAGGCCTCTCAACTCCTCAAAGACATCTTCCGAATGAAAATCCTGCGGCATGGATGCTCTCCTTGTCAGCTAAGAAGCCATTAGGTTCTGTCTGACAAAAGCAAGGTAGCGGAGAAGTGGAAGGAGCGGTGGCCTTCAGGCCACCGAAACTGCTGTGGAATAGCGGGGCTTCAGCCCCGGATGACTTTCTCCAGGGCTAAAGCCCTTTATCCCGAAGCTTGTTCCGTGGCCTGAAGGCCACTGCTCCCTCCCACTTCGAATCGTCAGACACTATCGAATGTAAGGTAGCGCCTACCTTGCAATGAAGATTTGCCGCTCAGCAGTCTTGCTATGGCTTCCGGGTACGCGAGGTGCTCTTCGGTGAGGATGCGCGCGGAGAGTGAGGTCTCGTCGTCGCCGTCAAGCACAGGCACGCTGCGTTGCAGGATGATCACGCCGTGGTCCACGGCTTCGTCCCCAAAGTGCACGGTACATC
>CAXTFT010000079.1:0-16403 GCA_964243585.1 uncultured Terriglobus sp. | reverse complement strand
TTTTGCGCGGAACACCACTACACCTACCTCGACTACTACACGGCGCTTGCGACGCCCGAAGGTGCGATGAAGCCGGGCACCAGCAAGGACGGTGTGCATCCCACCGCTGAGGGCTACGCGATCATGGCTCCGCTGGCGCAGGCTGCCATTGACGCCACGCTCGGGAATAGGTAGCAGGGTATCTGCGTTGGTTCTGCGGCAAGCGTAGGCTCGCCTGCTATGTTCAGGTGTGATGATCCGTTCCATCAGCACCCACGTCTTTCTGCTGCAACGACTCCATGCCGGCCTGCTGGATGCCATGGTCGCAGGCGGCGCGCAGTCGATTGAACTGTTTGCGGCACGTCATCACTTTGACTACGCCGACCGCTCTGAGGTGAAGGAGATCGCAAAATGGTTCCGCAGCAACAGTTGCCGGGCCACGCTGCACCAGCCCATCTTTGACGGTCGTGCGAGCGGCGGATCCGACTGGAGCAAGTACGTCCCACCCACGATCAACCTGATCGATGTCGAAAAGACGCGGCGGATCGACGCGATGGACGAAGTCAAACGCGCTTTGGAGGCGGCAGAGCAGATTGACATCGACAGCATCGTCCTGCACCTGGGAACCGTCAATGACACCTGGAGTGAGCGCACGCTGGACCTGTCTATGACTGCGGTTGAGCACATCAAAGCATTCGCGCATCCGCTGGGTGTTAAGACGCTCGTGGAGACGCTGCCGAACGAGGTCACCACGCCCGAACACCTCATGGAGATGCTGAGGATCGCACACCTGGACACGGTGGGCGTGTGCCTGGACGTGGGCCACATGAACCTGCACGGCATGCCAGGAGTAACAAAGGCGTTTGAGCTGCTGGGCGCCCGCATTAAACAGCTGCACCTGCACGACAACGGTGGCGAAAAGGATGAGCATTGTTGGCCCGGTGAAGGCACGCTCGATTGGGAGGCGGTGCGCGCGGGCATTGCTGCGCTGAAGCAGCCGCCCGTCGGCGCGCTTGAAATACGCTACCAGCCGCAGATGGAAGCGAAGACGCTGAGCGAGCGCGCGGCGCAGACGTTTACCATGCTGGAGCAGCCGGTCGCTGTTAGCGAGTCCTCCATTCGGTAGCGGTGCCACCAAGGGCCGGGGAATACACTGTTGCTTGCTATGGCATCAACTGAATTGCTCCCATCCGCCCCAATCACTTCGATTGCAAACATCGGCCAGCATGAGGGCAAAGCGGTCACGCTGCGCGGCTGGCTGTACAACCTGCGCTCCAGCGGCAAGCTGCTGTTCCCCACCTTTCGCGATGGCACCGGCACCATCCAGGGCATTGTGCCGAAGGCAGCCGTATCGCCGGAGGTGTTCGAGACGCTGAAGGGTTTGCGACTGGAGTCGAGCGTGATTGTGCATGGTACGGTGCGGGCCGACTCGCGCGCTCCGTCCGGCTTTGAACTCGACGTGCAGAACCTGCAGGTGCAGCAGGCCGTCAGTGCCGACGACCCGTTTCCCATCACGCTGAAGGAGCACGGCCCCGACTTCCTGATGGAGCGCCGCCACCTGTGGATGCGCACGCCGCGCCAGTCGGCCATTCTACGCATTCGCGCCACCATCATGCGTGCTGCGCAGGAGTTTTTCGACACGCAGGACTTCACTCGCACCGATCCGCCCATCCTGACGCCCGCCGCCTGCGAGGGCACCAGCGAGTTGTTCGAGATGAAGTACTTCGACGAGGGCAACGCCTACCTGACGCAGAGCGGCCAGCTGTACATCGAAGCAACGGCGCTGGCACTGGGCAAGGTCTACAGCTTTGGCCCGACGTTCCGCGCGGAAAAGTCAAAGACGCGCCGCCACCTGACCGAGTTCTGGATGATCGAGCCCGAAGTGGCGTACGCGGATTTAGACGACCTGATGCGGCTAGCCGAGGATTTTCTCGCGCACATCGTCCTGCGCGTGCTGGAGAAGCACCGCATCGACCTGAAGACCATCACCGGCGGCGACGACAAGGCCGCGAAGCTCGAGAACATCCGGTCACCCTTCCCGCGTGTGAGCTACGACGAGGCGCACGCGATGCTCAAAAAGGCGTTTGCCGAGGGTGCCATCGAGAAGCCGCATGAATACGGCGACGACTTTGGCGCGCCTGATGAAACCTACATCTCGAACCAGTTCGACCGGCCCGTGATGGTGCACCGCTACCCTGCGGCGGTGAAGGCGTTCTACATGCAGCCCGATCCCGCGGACGCCACCAAGGCACTGTGCGTGGACGTGCTGGCACCCGAGGGCTACGGCGAAATCATCGGCGGCTCACAACGCGTGGACAGCTATGACCTGCTCAAGGAGCGCATCCTCTCGCACGGCCTGCCGCTCGAGGCCTTCGGGTGGTACCTCGACCTGCGCAAATACGGCAGCGTGCCGCACAGCGGATTCGGCATGGGCATCGAACGCTGCGTAGCCTGGATCTGCGGCCTGGACCACGTGCGCGAGACTATCCCGTTCGCCCGCACGCTGAACAGGATCTACCCATAGGAGCTAAGATGGAAAATACCTCAGCAAACCGAATTCCTATGAATCGGCTCTTTTACGGCGACAACTTAGATGTTCTGCGCAAAAGAATTGCCAGCAACACAGTAGATCTTTGCTACATTGACCCGCCTTTTAATTCTCAACGTACCTACAGTCAGATCTACAACCGCATAGGTGAGGAAGATCGTGCGCAGGCCCAGTCTTATATCGATACCTGGAAGTGGGACCGGCTCGCTATCGCCGGGCTCGCTGAAATCCAAGCGAACGATCAAGGCCGGTTTACTGTTCAACTTGGTGCATTACTGCAGGGATTGCATCTCTGTATTGGAGAGGGCAGCCTGCTAGCTTATCTCATTAGCATCTCTCAGAGGGTCACTGAAATACATAGGGTGCTCAAAGACACCGGAACATTCTTCTTTCACTGCGACCCGACCGCAAGTCACTATATAAAGCTTCTGCTGGATGCTATCTTTGTTGCGCATAGCGGCTCATTTCTCAACGAAATAGTGTGGTGTTATAGCCAGGGAGGGCGTCCTCTCAAGTCTTTTCCGAACAAACATGACATCGTCTTTTGGTACGCAAAAGGTAAGACTTGGACTTTCAACGCGAAGGAGATTCGCGTCAAGTACGAGTTGCTTTCAAAAAAATCATCTTCGTCCTTCACGAAAACTGATGCAGAGGGGCGCAAGTACAAAGAGATATATGGCCCTGGAAAGAAGAAGCTTTACAAGTACTACGAAGATGAAGGGAAGATTCCTTACGACTGGTGGACCGACATCCATCAGATGACCGGACGCACTGCTGCATCAGGAAACGAATACTTGGGGTATCAAACACAGAAGCCGGAAGCGTTGCTGGAAAGGATGATTACCGCCGCAACGAAGGAGGGAGACCTGGTACTCGATGCTTACTGTGGTTGTGGAACGACTGTTGCTGTAGCTCAGCGGTTGAAGCGGCAGTGGGTTGGCATTGACATTACTTACTCTGCCATTTCCGTGATTTTACGAAGGCTCGAAAGTCGTTTCGGTGAGCAAGTTCTGGACCAGATCCGTTCTGATGGCATTCCTCAAGACATGCTTTCCGCTACCGCTCTCGCCGAAAGAAAGGATGATCGACTACGTAAAGAGTTCGAAAAATGGGCTGTTCTTACGTTTACAAGTAATCGCGCGATGATTAGTGAGAAGAAAGGAGCAGACTCTGGAATTGATGGTGTCGCTGTTTTCATGACAAGTCGCACGAAGAACGCGAGAGCCATTTTTCAAGTTAAATCCGGCTCCGTTCAGCGTGGCGACATAGCCAAGCTTAGAGGCGATATGGCGAGGGATGCAGCCGAGTTAGCATTTTTCATTACGCTTCAGCCACCCTCAGCCCCAATGGTTGCAGAAGCAAAATCCGCAGGGCTCTACTACCACGCGATCATGGGTAGAGAGTACGAACGTATTTCGATTATCACGATCAAGCAAATCGTGGAAGAAAGAAGACGCTTCGATATCCCGTTGGGTGTAGAGGTACTCCAATCTGCGGAAGGTGTAGTTGATGGGGAACAGTTCAAGTTACTAAACGCAAATGAAGAAGATGATTAAGCGCAGATAAGCCATCACGGCTGCACATAAAAGCCGCTGCGCGCCTGTACGGTCAGCTTCTTGTCTTTCGCTCGCAACTCAAGCTTGTGGAAGGTGTTGGGCTGCAGGTCGGGCGGTGGTGTGTAGCCGAGCTGGTACTGTGTGCGCAGGTCGTTGCTGATGGCTTCGTAGATTTTCTTTAGTGTCATGCCGCGCTCGACGCTATAAACATGGCCACCTGTGCTGCCGGCTAATTTGTTCAGCAACTCTCGGCCGTTGCTGATGTTACCTGCTGCAGAAACGCCGCTCAGTCCTGCGTTCAGCGGTGTAAATCCTGCCCATGCGCTGTATTCGATAACGTAGATCGGAACGTTGGCACGTTGTGACTGTTCAATGACCTGTGGCAGCGTGGCACGGCTGCCGTTGTCGCCGCCGTCGGTTAACAGAATGATCGCCTTGCGTCCTTTCTCCTTTGCAAGAAAGTTTTTTGCAATGGCATAGACCGCATCGTTCAGCAGCGTGGCGCGTGCATCCTCTGGGTCGGAGCCGAGCTGTGTCAGGGCCAAGTGCAGCTTTGATGCGGAGTTCGTCATGGGCATCATCTGGCGAACGCGTGCGTCAATTTCTACCAGCATGGCGCGGTCCTGTGGACGGGTTAGCATGCTCTCGAAAAAGATGTCGCTGGCGCGCCACTCGTCGCCGATGAAGGTGCGCTGGCTGCCGCTTACATCGACCAGCAGCGCCAGCGTAAGCGGCAGGTCAGAGGCAACCGAGAAGTACCGTATTGGCTCTTCCTTGCCGTCGACCTTTAGATCGAAATCGTCCTTCGCAAGCGCCTGCTGTGCGTCGCCCAATTTGTTGCGCACGACGGCGGAAATTTCAACCGTGCGTGTGTTGATGCGAAGCGTGGTGACCGCACCCGCGGCATCCGGCTGAGACACCGACGGTGCAGCGGGTGTTCCCGGAGAGGCGGTCTGCTGCGCAGGGCACGGTGTGCAGAGCAGCAGCCCTGCCAGACACCACGCCATGCGCAAGCCACTCTTCATGCAAAGCCCACCGGACGGCCTGATCGTACGTCGAAGGCGCGTTCCAAAGCAACAGCGGCCCGCGCCAGCACGCCTTCCTGGAACAGCCCGCCAACCAGCGTGACACCGTGCGGTACGCGGCGCGGTGGATTGAGCTTTACGACGGGAACCGAAGCTGGTAGCCAGTCGGTACGGGTCTCACGGATTTCGACAAAGCCGGCAGGCAGCGTGAGCGAAGGGTGGCCGGTGAAATTGCTGATCACCATCATTTCGTCGCGCATGCTGGGTACCAGCAGCAGGTCCACGGTATTCATCAGCTTTGCCATTTCTGCAGCTACCCTGCGGCGTAGCCGGTCAGCCTGCACAAGGTCCACAGCGGACAGGAAGCGTGACTGGCGAAAGGTGTTGGGCCAGGCCTCCGGCGTTTGCATGCGTAGCTGGTCGACGCGGTGGTCCAGCGTGATGTCTTCAAACGCAGCGGCAGCCTCCGCAAACAGGATGATGTTCAGCGAGTCGTACGGCCAGTCGGGAAGTGATACCGGCACAGCCTCCATGCCGAGCAGTTTGAGCGTGTCCAGTGCGTGGCGATCTACATCTGTTGCGGGAGGCTCGCTCATCCACTTCGGAAAGTAGCCGACGCGCAGGCCCCGGACTTCATTCCGGCCTTCGTAGATCAGCGGAGCCGGTACGCTTGCCACATCGCCGGGATCGTAGCCGCTGATGGCGGCCAGCACCAGCACGGTGTCTTCCACGCTGCGCGCCATGGGGCCAAGCTTGTCGCAGGTCCAACTCAGGGTCATGGCGCCGCTTCGAGGCACGCGGCCAAAGGTGGGCCGCAGACCAGTGACGCCGCAGCGCATGCTGGGGCTGATGATGGAGCCCTGCGTTTCGCTGCCAATAGCAAAGCCGACCAGCCCCGCTGCAACTGCGCTTGCCGGTCCGGCGCTGGAGCCAGACGCGCCTTCCTCTAGCACCCATGGATTCTTTGTCTGGCCGCCGAACCACACATCATTCAGCGCCAGTGCACCTAAAGACAATTTCGCGACCAGGACCGCTCCTGCATCATTCAGCTTGCGGATCACGGCAGCATCGGTGGCAGGCGTGCGGTTGCGAAAAGGCTCGGCTCCCCACGTAGTCGAAATACCCGCGGTATCGAGCAGGTCTTTCGCGCCGTATGGAATGCCATGCAGCGGGCCTCGGTATTTGCCCGCTGAAATCTCCGCATCCGCAGCGCGTGCCTGCCGAAGCGCATGATCTTCCGTTAGCGTGATCACGCATTTCAGCTTTGGATCGTACTGCTTCAAGCGCTGCAGGTAGATGTGCGTTAGCCGCTCGCTGGTAAGTTTGCGGCTGCGCAGCCAGCGGCCCTGATCGGCAACGCTGCTGAATGCGATGGCTGCGGCGGTAGACGGCAATGGTGTCTCTGCATCGGACGCAAGCTGGACTGTAACGGTCTGCGGCATGACCTCTGCGGACAGGTTGGAGATGCTTGTGTGCTGCGGATGCCAGACCGTCGCCGGTACGTCAGCCTCGCCCAGTGCGACCTTGCGCGGACCTGTACGCCGCTCCACCAGAGCCGCCATGCTGCCACGCCAGTTGCCGGCTGCCTCCGCTCGCTCGGCGGCTGACAGTTCCACCTGCATCAGCTTCTCCGCAGCCTGAAACTCTTTCGCCGTGACCGCTGGTCCAATCAATGGCAGTACTCCGAGTACCGGCGGCGCACTGGGTGTGCCGGCATTGTTGGACGGGGCAGACTGGCTTGCCTGACCCAGCGCTGCCGCGCTAAGCGATGCAAGCGTACTGCTGACGAGGAAGTCGCGTCGCGATGGCTTCATATCGGTATCCGAGGTATACCACTGCAAACGCGTGCCATGCGCAGGACTCTGCCCTGATTCTGTGCGATAGCAATGTAAGCCGGTAGCCTGACCAGTATGGCAAAGAAGTTGCGTGTGGGTGTGTTGTTTGGCGGCCGGTCGGGTGAGCATGAAGTGTCACTACGCTCCGCACAATCGATCCTGAAAGCGATCAATCGGAAGAAGTACGATGTTGTGCCCATCGGCATTGCGAAGAGCGGGCAGTGGCTCGGCGGCAGTGACGCGGATGTTTTGTTGACTGGGAACATACCACTGCAGATTGCTGGCGCAGGCATGGGGAAGGTTTCGACTCGCAAAGCCCACGCGAACGCCGTGGCAAGTGTGGCCGACGCGCTGGGGAGCAACGACAGCAACGATGACGTTGTCGCACTGTCCCTGCAGGCTTCCGCAACCGGCGCCAAAGCCGCGGGGCTGGATGTGGTGTTCCCGGTGCTGCATGGCACCTTTGGTGAAGACGGCACCATTCAGGGTCTGCTGGAACTGGCTGACGTGGCTTACGTCGGCTCCGGTGTGCTTGGTTCGTCTGTAGGCATGGACAAGGACGCCATGAAGAAGATGTTTGCCGCTGCGGGCCTGCCCCTTGTGAAGCACGTGACGCTGCTGCGCGGCGACTGGAAGGTGAGTCCTCGTAAATGCACAAAGCTGATTGAAGACAAACTGCAGTACCCGGTCTTTGTGAAGCCCGCAAATCTGGGTTCATCCGTCGGCATCAGCAAGGTGCGCGAGCGCGGCGAACTTGCGCCAGCCATGGACGAGGCATCAAAATTCGATCGCAAGATCGTGGTCGAAGAGGGCGTTTCCGGGCAGGGCAGGCTGAAGGGCACCGGCAAGGCTCGTGAGCTTGAGGTTGCAGTGCTGGGCAATGACCAGCCAGTCGCCAGCGTAGTGGGCGAGATTGTGCCGGACCGCGAGTTTTACGACTATGCCTCCAAGTACGACAGCAGCAGCACCAGCGAGCCGATCATCCCGGCGAAGCTGACGCGTGCGGAAGCCAAAGCCATCCAGGCCATGGCAGTTGAGGCCTTCAAGGCTTGCGACTGTGCAGGACTGGCACGCGTGGATTTTCTGATGGAAGCCACGGTACCAGGCGCAAAGAAGGCCCCGCGTGTCTACCTGAACGAAGTCAATACGATGCCCGGCTTTACCAGCATCAGCATGTACCCCAAGCTGTGGGAGGCGAGCGGGATCGGCTACTCCGAACTGATCAGCCGTCTGATTGCGCTGGCAGTGGAACGCCAGGAGGAACGCAAAGCCACCAGCTTTAGCGTTTGAAGGCCAGCCTGCCTAGCTGATTTCGACAAGGATCGGCGTGTGGTCCGACGGCTTGTACTCCGCGCGTGGTCCCTTGTCGATTTCGCATCGCACCAGCCGGGGTGCCAGCGCGGGTGACAGCAGAAAATGATCGATCCGGATGCCGCGGTTCCGCTCGAACGCCATGCGGAAGTAATCCCAGTAGGTGAACTGGCCGGTAGCCTCCGGGTGCAGAGCGCGGAAGGCATCCACAAAACCGATCCTCTGCATGGCGCGGTAGCGCTCGCGGGTTTCCGGCTGAAACAGTGCATCCTTGACCCAGTTGGCGGGCTTGTCACAGTCGATATCTTCAGGAATCACGTTGAAGTCGCCACCGATCAGCGTCGGGATCGAATCGTTTTTCCAGACAGCCATTTGCTGGATCAGGCGGTCCATCCAGGCCAGCTTGTATAGGAACTTGTCCGTGCCCGTCGGATTGCCGTTCGGCAGATAAATATCGATGATGCGTACTGGGTGGCCGTTCGGCGTGTCGATGATGGTCTCGAGAAAACGCGCGTGGCTGTCCTGTTCATCACCGGCCAGCGTGGTGTTTATCGTCTCAAGTGGCAGGCGCGACAGAATTGCAACACCGTTGTAAGCCTTCTGCGTCACAGCCGCGCTTGCGTAGCCCAGCGCCTGGAAGTGGTCTGCAGGAAATTCCGTGCCTTTTAACTCCTGCAGCAAGACAACGTCTGGCGACCGCGCTTCCAAAAAGCGCGACACATGGCCCAGCCTGGCATTGATGGAGTTGACGTTCCAACTTGCGACAATCACGCTTCGATTGTAGCTATTGTTGCCGAGTCTATTTGCCGATTGTGCAGACCAGCCACATCTGAAATTGCGGATTGGGGGACGAAGGGGGAACGGATCTATACAGACCTGGGATGAACATTCCCCTTTTTGATCGCCTGCACTGTCTCAGCAGGCGTACCCGCGGGAGAAGAAAAATGCAAACGTCGTCCTGGCACACATCATATCTACGGGTTACCCGCGGCGTGTGAGTATTTCCGCAAAAAAAATGGGATCACGCATAGCGTGATCCCTCTTCTCCCAAGTCTGTGTTACCTGTCCATAAGATATCGGCAGTGTTTCCGGGAGGAATTACGAAGGTCCTAAGTCTAATCGTCAGTGATATCCAAAGGTTCCAGAATGGGAATGAAGTTCTGCCGGGACGCGTTCTAGCCTCCTCGCTTTGATGCAGCCGGATGGTTTTGAATCAGGGCTGGTAATGACTAGTACCCAGCCGCGCTGCCGTAGTTCTTACGGGTGTCGTGTCCACCCATCAGCATGCCGGTCTTCGGATCGATCGCGATCAATTCGCTGTCGCCCCAGACACCGGGATTATGTTCGTCGAACTCGCCTGAGCGCTTGATGTTGTAGCCGTGGCTCTTGAGTGTGTCGGCGGATGCCGCGGGGAACCGCTTTTCTACCTGCAGATCGTCCGGCAGGTACTGGTGGTGAAAGCGTGGCGCGTCCGCTGCCTGCTGAATGTTAAGGCCGTTATCCACCACGGTGATCAGGTCGTTGGCGACCGTGGAGATGATGGTGGGACCACCTGGCGATCCCAGCACCAGCCGCAGTTTGCCGCCCTTGGTCACGATCGTCGGCGACATGGCAGAGAGTGGGCGCTTGCCTGGCGCAATGGCGTTCGCGGGACCCTGGATCAGCCCAAATCCGTTCGGAACGCCGACCTTGCTGGTGAAGTCATCCATCTCGTCATTCATGGCGAAGCCCAATCCTTTAACCACCACGCCGGAGCCGAAGTAGAAGTTGAGGGTATAGGTGTTGCTGACGGCGTTCCCATCGGCATCCACGACGCTGAAGTGGGTCGTTTGTGTCGACTCGCGCCGGTCGCCTGCCTGGGGTGGGGGCGGCATGAAACCTGCCGGCCGGACTAGGTCTTTTGAGGCGGTTGCCTTGACCGGGTCGATCGTTGTTCGCCAGGCTTTTGCGTACTTTTTGTCTGCCATCGCTTTCAGCGGCATGGAGACAAAGTCTGGGTCGCCGAGGTAATCGGACCGGTCCAGGAACGCGCGGCGAAACGCCTCGGTGATCAGGTGCACCTGCTCCGGGCTGCGGTCAGCACCGACCTTGCTCAGCTTGTACCCGGAGAGGATGTTCAGCGTCTCCTGCAGCACAATGCCGCCCGAGGATGGTGGGGGAGCGGTGATGAATTTGTAGCCGTGATACTTGCCGGTCAGCGGCTTCCGGTCCTTGACTTCGTAGGCTGCCATATCCGCCGGGGTGATCAGGCCCCCGCCGCTTTGCATTTCGTCGGCAATCTGCTGGGCCATGCGACCGTGGTAGAACTCGGCGGGATCCCCGGCAATGCGCTCCAGCGTGGCGGCCAACTCCGGTTGGACGAAGCTCTCGCCCACCTTGTAGGGGTTGCCGTCCCGCTGGTAAATACGTCGGCCTTCGGCGTTCTGTGCCAGCGCCCTGGAGTTCCAGGCATCCACCTCCCCGGTCACGACATAGCCATTGCGTGCGAGCCGGATCGCGGGCTGCAGAACGGCTTTCAGTCCAAGTCTGCCAAAGTGCTGCTCGGCGTAGACCATGCCCGCCACCGTGCCGGGCACGCCGCTCGCCTTGTAGCCGACGGTACTCATGCCTTTAATGACGTTCCCGTCAGGCCCGACATACATATCGTGCGTGGCCGCCGCGGGAGCCTTCTCGCGATAATCCAGAAAGTGCGGCTTGCCATCGCCGAGCTTCTTTGATCCATGCTGGTGCGCCGGACGGATGAGCATGAAGCCGCCACCACCGATGTTGCCCGCCTGCGGAAACACTACCTCCAGCGCGAATGCGACGGCGACCGCTGCATCGACGGCGTTGCCGCCCTGCTTCAGGATGGCGACCCCGGCGTCGGTCGCCTCGTGGTGGATGCTGACGACCATGGCGTGCGGTGCACGAACAGGTTCCGGTGTCGGTACCGCCTGTGGGCACAGTGGAACTGCGGCAACAAAGGCCAACGCACACACTGGCATCACAGCGCGGGAACATCTGACCATGGAAGGCTCCAGTTTTGAGGTTGTCAGCAGCATAGCGTGAGCCGGGCGTCAGGCATTGCAGGCCGTCCTCGCGCAGTTGGAATCACGAGCGCAAGTCTTGGCAAATAAACCAGATGGCACCTGCGGCGGAGTGTAGCAGCCTGCCGGTTTCATTGACCTATGCCACTCTGGTTGGTATAACTAGGGGGTCGTCAGTGTCCTGAGCCCCTCACCGCTACGGCCCATCCCGGGCTCTGCAAGACCGGTGCATGGCTTTTTGGACCCGGCTTACGGACCTTCATGCAAGCAATTCTGAATCAACTCAGCGGTCTTCTGCTCGGCTCCGTGCCCACTGTGATCTTCTTTTTGATCCTGCTCATGGCCTATGCCGTGCTGGTACGCAAGCCGCTGGAGAAGGTACTCGCAGACCGTCACAGCCGAACCGGCGGGGCGATGGATGAAGCGCGTGCCGCGATCGGCGCAGCGGAAGAGAAGACTGCGGCATACGAGAACCGCCTGCGGGACGCGCGCGGCGAGATCTTCACGGCTCGTGCAGCGCAGCAGAAAGCGGCTGGCATCGCTCGCGACAAGGTTCTTGCTGAGACTCGAGACGCTGCGCAGCGGCGCATCCTTGCCGCCCGCGAGTCAGTGGAGCGCTCTGCGGTCGAGGCAAAGGCACAGCTTGAGGCAGGCGCGGCAGATCTCTCGCAGAGCGTCATTGCGGCCATCTTGCCGCACCGCTCGAACAAGCCGGGCTTGGAAGTGTCGCAGTGAAGAAACTCCTGATTGCCCTTTTCTCGCTGGTTCTTGCACTTGCTGTGGCGGTGCCCGTTGTCTATGGTCAGCAGCAGCCGGTAGGCACCGGCGGCGCGGCTTCCAGGTCAGTCGCTTCAGGCCAAAGGTCAGAACCTGAAGCGGCGGAAGCAGCCGATCCTGCGGAAGAACTGAAGAAGCCCTCCACCTCTGTGACAAAACTCGGCGGTATGGTCGGCATGCGGCCTGAGACGTCGGTCGTCGTGTTCCAGTGGGTGAACTTCCTGGTGCTTGCGGCAGCCGTTCTCTACGCCTTGGTGAAGATGCTTCCAAAGGCGTTCCACCAGCGCGGCGAAAATATTCAGAAGAACATCGTCGAGGCGCGGATCGCGACGGAAGAGGCTCGGGCGAGGTTGGCTGCGGTCGAAGCTCGCCTGGGCGCGCTGGATGGTGAGATTGCTGCTCTGCGTGCCGACAGTGATCGTGCTGCGGCAGAAGAAGAACAGCGCCTGCACGCACAAGTGGAAACCGAGAAAGCACGCATTCTGCAATCTGCAGAGCAGGAAATTGCAGCGGCAAGCGCCGTAGCGCAGCGTTCCCTGCGGGAGTATGCGGCAGGTAAAGCCGTGGATCGCGCCGCGTCGCACTTGCGGATTACGCCTGAAGACGATCGCATGTTGATCGAAAAGTTCGCAGAAAGGCTCCATGCCGAAGGGAGCCGAAACTAAATGGCTACCTTTACGCTTCGGTATGCCCGAGCCTTTCAGCAGGTAACCTCTGCGCAGCGCATGAATACGGATGAATTACGCGCGCAGTTGGCCGACTTTGCAGAGACGTTTGAAGGCAGCCGCGAGCTGCGTGAGTTTTTGTTGAATCCATCGCTGCCGCAGGCCGACAAGTTGAAAGTGCTGGATGCGGTCAGTGCGCGTGTTGGGATGGACAGGACGGTTCGCAATTTTGTCGCCGTCCTGATGGATCACGAGCGGTTGCACTTTCTGCGGGAGATCGTCGATGAGTACGGCGCTCTTGCTGACGGGGCGAGCGGCATCCACGACGTGGAAATTGTTTCCGCAAAGACACTGCCAGAGGAAGAGCGCAACCTGCTGAAGTGGAGGGCGGGCGAACTGGCTGGCGGTGACGTGCGCGTGCAATGGACGGAAGACGCGGCACTGCTGGGCGGTGCCATCATCCGCCTGGGCTCGCGTGTGTACGATGGTTCGGTTCGTGGGCAATTGGAGCAGTTGAAGCAGCATCTGGCGGGCGTTTAGCAGGACTTTATAGCTGCCGCACTTCTGCGGCGCACAGGAACGGAAAAGGGACACATGGCACAACTCAAGGCAGACGAGATCACAGAACTGCTGCGTCAGCAGATTGAGAACTACGAGCAGAAGATTTCTGTGGACGAAGTCGGAACCATCATTTCGCTGGGTGATGGAATCGCCCGTATTCACGGCCTCGACAAGGTAATGGCCGGCGAACTGATTGAGTTCCCCAAAGGGATCAGCGGGCTCGCCATGAACCTGGACGAAGATCAGGTGGGTGCGGTGCTGCTGGGTGATTTTACCGGCATCAGTGAAGGCGACCAGGTCAAGCGGACTGGCAAGATCATGTCGGTGCCGGTTGGCGATGCTCTGATTGGCCGTGTGGTAAACGCACTGGGCCAGCCCATCGATGATAAAGGCCCTATCGATACGCCTCATACGCTGCCGGTTGAGCGGCTTGCCCCCGGTGTCATCGACCGTAAGTCGGTAACGGAGTCCATGGCGACGGGCATCAAGGCCATTGACACCATGATTCCGATCGGTCGCGGCCAGCGCGAACTGTTGATTGGCGACCGCCAGACCGGCAAGACCGCGATCGCGCTCGACGCGATCATAAATTCCGCAAAAAACGATCTCATCTGCATTTACTGCGCGGTGGGCCAGAAGCGCTCGTCCGTGGCGCAGGTGGTGCAGACGCTGGAAGGCTATGGCGCAATGGCCTACACCATTGTGGTTGCAGCAACCGCCTCGGAGCCTGCTCCCATGTCGTATCTAGCCCCGTATGCAGCGACTGCGATGGGCGAGTACTTCCGCGATAACGGCAAACATTGCCTCATCATCTACGACGATCTATCGAAGCACGCCGCAGCCTACCGCGAGATTTCCCTGCTGCTGCGTCGTCCGCCCGGACGTGAGGCATACCCTGGCGACGTGTTCTATCTCCACTCGCGCCTGCTGGAGCGTTCCTCCAAAGTGTCCGACAAGCTGGGTGGTGGTTCTCTGACGGCGCTGCCCATCATTGAGACCCAGGCGGGCGACGTGTCTGCATACATCCCGACCAACGTGATCTCGATCACGGACGGCCAGATCTTTGTCGAGACGGATCTGTTCAACTCCGGCATCCGCCCGGCGGTAAACGTGGGTCTGTCGGTTTCGCGGGTGGGCTTCGCCGCCGCCATGAAGGCCACCAAGCAGGTCGGCGCAACGCTGAAACTCGATCTCGCGCAGTACCGCGAGCTGGCCGCCTTTGCACAGTTCGGATCGGACCTGGACCCCGCCACGCAGAAGCAGCTGAATCGAGGTTCCCGGCTGGTCGAAATCTTGAAGCAGCCACAGTTTCAACCGCTTACGGCGGCGCAACAGGTATCGATCGTTTTCGCCGGTACAAAGGGCTTGTTGGACGATATCGACGTCAAGCAGGTGCAGGCGTTTGAGCGCGGTTTCCACGAATACATGGGAACAACCGGCAAACAGATTCTTGCGGACATCATGAGCAAGAAGGCTCTGGATGACGATATCTCCAAACGCTTGACCGACGCGATCAACGATTACAAGGGGACCTTCAAGGCCGGGCAGAACAAAAACAAGCCGGTGATGGTGACAGCGTAAGTAGAGCAGATAGAATCCAAAGGAGGTGAGGATTTGCATTACGACATCATTGCTGCCGTTTTGCCTACCATCGCCGTCCTGGTTGGCATTCTTCTCAATCGAAATGATTACAACAAGCTCGATGCGCGGCTTAGCGTCGTAGAAAGCAGAATCGACGCGCGGATAAACTCCATCAAGGTGGAACTCGACGCACGTATCTCCGGCTTGGAGAGCCGCCTGCACTCCGACATGCTCTTGGTGATTGGAAAGCTCACGGAACTCTAAGTGCGCGTTACGCGCCTGGAAGAGAAGCAGAACCGATAGATGGCAAACGTACTCGATCTCAAGCGGCGCATTCGCTCCGTAAAAAACACTCGGCAGATTACCAAGGCCATGAAGATGGTTTCGGCTGCCAAGCTGCGGCGCGCTCAGGAACGCGCCATGCAGGCGCGGCCTTATGCGCAGATGCTGGCCAACGTGCTGCAGTCCCTGGTGCGCCGCGCCGCGCTGTACGGGGAAGAGGGTGGCGATGTGATGCACCCACTGCTGGTCGAGCGCGAAGAAAAGAACGTACTCATTCTTGTTGTTGCTGGCGACAAGGGTTTCGCAGGTGCCTTCAATTCGAACATCGGCAAGGCTGCGCAGAAGTTCATTGATTACCGCAGGCAGCCACACGCGGCTACCGAAGAGAACCCCGCGCCGGGGGAGCAGAATATCGACATCGAGACCGTCGGCCGCAAGTCGCGCGATCTGTTCAAGCGTCGCTACCCTGAAGCCGCCTGGAAGCATGTGGACGAGTCTTACGACAACGGGCTGTCGCACCACATTGAAGACGTCCGTGAGCGTAAGCAGCCAGTGGAGTTGACCCACGATCTTTCGCCACTGCTGAGCAAGCTCAGCTTTCCTGACGTCGACAAGAGCGCCCATAGCATCATCGACCGTTACGAACGTGGCGAGATCGACGCCGTATATCTCGTGTACAACGAGTTCAAATCGGTCATTGCGCAACGGGTCGTGGTCGAGAAGCTGCTGCCCATTCGCAAGCTTGGTTCACAGGAGATCACTGCCTCCGAAGAGATGACCGAGGAGCAAAAGGAAGCCGCAGCCCACGCTGCGGAGTCTGCCGGCATTTCCATTCACGCGGTTGAAGACACCGTGATGGAGGAAGAAGCAAAGAAATTCGGTACGGCAGACGTGGACTACCTCTACGACGAAGACCCAGCTGTGCTCTTTCGGCATCTGCTGCCACGCTATGTAACCACGCAGATTTATCATGCGCTGCTCGAGTCGGTCGCCAGCGAACACGCGTCGCGCATGACGGCGATGGATAGCGCCAGCAGCAATGCAAGTGACATGATCGACAAGCTGACGCTGACCATGAACCGCGTGCGTCAGGCAGCCATTACCACGGAAATTATTGAAATTGTTTCAGGAGCCGCCGCGCTCTAAAAGAGCTTCAGGAAACCTATGGCAGAGAATATTGGCAAAGTAATTCAGATCAGCGGCCCTGCCGTTGACATTCAATTTGACGAGAAGCACATGCCGCCTATTTACTCGGCG
>CAXTFT010000078.1:0-16456 GCA_964243585.1 uncultured Terriglobus sp. | reverse complement strand
CGGAAGGGGTACTGCGCTGGCTCATACTGCTTCACCTTGCCGTCGAGCAGGTAGCCGCCATCTTTTTCGGTCAAGCTGTACTGCAGCGCGCCGTTGTTTGTATTTACCGTGTTGGTGATGGCGACGTAATCTGAAAAACAGAAGCGCAGCACAGGCAGGCCGATCTGCGTGGCACCGTACAGATTGATGCCCGGCGCGGTGAGCTGTACCTCAAAGTAGCTTTGCTCACCGCCCATGGCGAGGTGTGGATTCATCAGCAGCATGGCGTTGCCGCTGGTGGTGTGCGACGGCGCAATGGCCCACCCGTTCGAGCCGTCCTGCATATCCATGTTGTCTGGGCTGAACGGTGTTGCCGCTTGCGCAAGAGCAGCCGTGCTGGTTGCGCGTGGCTCCATGAGAGAGCGCCCAGCGACAAACTCGAAGTTTACAAAGTGCTCTTCGTGCTGGATGATATCCAGCGCCGAGATGGGTAGCACCTGCTTCGACTCCGCGCTTAATTTTTCCGGGTGTGCCTTGCCGTAAGCGTTGATGCCCGCGGCAAAAGCATCAAGATAGCCGTGGAACTCCGGCGCCTGTTTGCCCAGCCAGACCTGCGCCCGCTGCGGTACTTCGTTTAGCAGCACCCAGCGATCTGTCTTTAGATTACGGTCGCCCTCGCCAGCGCCGTAGATCTCGCTGGACTTGCCACGGCTACCCGCCATCACGTGCATCAGCAGGTCGCCGTGGGCTTCCGTTTGCGCGTAGCCGTACAGGTAGAACATGTCGCGCGTGTTCTTCGCGAAGATGTGCGGCACGCCCCACCTATCCCAAAGAATTTCCGAGCCGTGTTGTGGTTTGTACGCAGGCTGAGCGGAGGACCGCAAGGCAGTGCCCATTGTGAGCGCAAGAAAAAAAGCAGAAACAAAAGCAGTGCGCAGGGGCATGGCAGCTCCTCAAAGGATCGATCTGATATGTGGTTACCTGCGCAGACTAACATTCCTGCTGCACGTGATGTCAGACGCGTTCGAGGGTGTCAATCTCCAAGACAACAGTGGCCGCTTCATTCTCCAGCATGTCGCGTTGAGCTGCGTAATCCTCAGCGGGGTATTTGCCGGCCTTGTACTCGAAGTTCAGGTCGCGGAGATTGGCATAGACCATATCTCGCCGTTCACGCAGAAAGTCGAGCCGCGTGTTCGCACTTTGCACGAAAGGATTCTTCTCAGGCCAGAACACGTACCCGAACAGAAGGATAAGAAGTACGCCACCTGCAAACAGACCCATTGCTTAGAACTCCGTATCGCGGCGAATGCGGTCACGCAGATCACTGCCGCTGGAGGTGTCGCCGAATGTCATGCCAGGTCCGCCTGCAGCCGTCAGCATGTGCTGGCCCTTCCACTTCCGGATGAGCAGAGCGGTACCAGTGATTGCCAACAGGAAGACTACGATCGGCACGATCCACGCCGCATTGTCGAAGCCGCCGCGGATGGGAGCGGCCAGCACTGTGGGGCCGTACTTCGCGACGAAGAAATTGAAGATGCTGGTGTCTGTGCCACCGCTGGATACCTGATTGCGAAGTTCCTTGATCATGCCGTCTGAATTGGGGCATCCAACGTGATTGCACTCCAGCAGGATTTGCCCGCAACCACAGGTGCAGACCATCTTGTGACCAAGGTTGGAGAACTTCGCCGTAGTGTCACCCGCGCCGATCGTGGCCAGCGCAACCGTAAACAGCAGCACCATTTGCAGCACGCGATTTCGAAGAATGGAGCGGAGGCGTAGCATCAGTCACCACCTGCAGCCTGCAGTTCGCGCTCAGGTTGCACGGGCAGGGCGCGACCTGTCAACGCGGGGCGCAGGCCAGGCGCCAACGCAAGAAAGGTGCCAGCAACGACAATGGCTACGCCGATCCAGATCCACGAGACCAGGGGATTTAGGAAGACCTTAATGATGGGGCGGTTTGTCTCTGGATTGCGGCCTTCGAAGACGACGTACAAGTCACGCAGCAAGGTCGAGTGAATGGCGACCATGGTCGAAGTGGTCTGGCTGGCGTTGTAGAAGCGGCGTTCGGGCGCCATCTGCGTCAGCTTCTTGTCGCCACGGTAGACGTCCAGGAGGGCAAAGTCAGTGTCATAGTTCGCGTTTGAGTCCTGCGTGTAACTAAGGCAAACCAGCTTGTAGTTGCCGATTGTGATCGAATCGCCAAAGCCCATCTCGAGTTCACGTGCCTGGTTGAACGCAGAACCAGCCAAGCCGGCAAACAGCGCCACAATACCGAAGTGCACCAGGTAGCCGCCATAGCGTCGATTGTTCCGCATGGTGAGTTGAAACGCGGCGGCTGGAAGGCTCTTGCCTGTTTGTGTCTGGACGACGTGCGCACCGCGGAGAAACTCAGCAGTGATCGCAGTAAAGACACCGGCTCCGATGGAGAAACAAACCAAAGCGTAGAGTTGGCCCTCAAGGTCTGCGTCAGCAGCTTTCCAGGGGCGCAAGCCGCTGATCATCAGGATGAGGGCACTGCCGACCACAGCAGAGCAGGGCAGGATAAAGTTCCGCCGAATGGAACGGATGGAAGTTGCACGCCACGCCAGCAACGGGCCCACACCGGTGAGCACCAGCAGAAACAACCCGATAGGAACGGCAACGCGGTTGAAGAAGGGAGCGCCCATCGTAACCTTCGACCCTTGCACGTACTCACTCAGCACGGGGAACAGGGTGCCGAACAGGACGGTAAAGCAGGCGACCAGCAGAACCAGGTTATTGAACAGGAATGAACTCTCACGCGACACAATGGACTGCAACTTGTGCTCGCTGGTGAGGTGTTTATTCTGACGGAAGAACGTAAACAGGCAAACGGCAAAGGTGATACATAAAAACGTTGTAAACCAGTTGCCGATGGAACTCTGTGCGAACGCGTGGACGCTGCTGACAATGCCCGACCGGGTAAGTAGCGTACCAAGAATGGTAAGCATGAATGTCATGAAGATAAGCCAGACATTCCACTTCTTCATCATGCCGCGCTTTTCCTGCATCATGACGGAATGCAGAAATGCCGTTGCCGTCAACCAGGGTAGAAATGATGCATTCTCTACCGGATCCCAGCCCCAGTAACCGCCCCAGCCCAGCACGGCATAGGCCCAGTGCATTCCGAGCGAGATACCAACGGTCAAAAAGAGCCACGTCACCAACGTCCAGCGACGGGTGATGCGAATCCATTTCTCGCCGGGATAGCGCATCATCAGTGCGCCCAGTGCGAACGCAAAGGGCACGGAAAAGCCGACGTAACCCAGGTACAGCATGGGTGGATGGATAACCATTTCAGGATATTGCAGCAGGGGATTCAGGCCGTTCCCGTCGAGCGGTACCGCGCCCTTGGTTAGCGAAAAAGGCTCCGCGGCAAAATTCAGCAGGGTTAGAAAGAAGACCTGCGGTGCGGCGAGAATTGTCGAAGCATAAGCGAAAAGTCGAACATCCTCGCGATGCCGCAGGCGCAAGACAAACCCGTACGCAGCCAGTAGAAACGCCCATAACAGCAGCGATCCTTCCTGCCCACTCCAGAGCGCGCTGAATTTGTACGCGGGATGCAGCGCAATGTTGGTGTGCTCACGGATATATTCGACGGAAAAGTCATTGGTGTAAGAAGCCCAGACCAGAGCAAATGCGGCAGCTGCCACGGCAACGAAGCTTGCAATGCCGGAACGCCGGGCCGTTTCGCTCAACCGTTCGGGTGAAACGCGCATCTGCAGACCGCGAGCCATCGCAAAGAGCGAAAAGCCACCTGCAAACAAGGTGTAAGCTGACAAGCAAAACGCCAACAGAAGCGCGAAGGTGCCGAAGGTGGGCATGGGATGAGGCATGTTATAAAGCGCCTGCCTGACGCATTACCATTCTCTTAGTATGACGCAGCAGCGGGCAAACCCGAAGCGGATCCAGTGCGACTACCGCACAAAGGGAAGCGGGCTATCCGGCTGTGCCGAACTTTCGTCAGCTCTGGCATCGGACTGCAACAGCCGGTCCACTGAGGCAAGCAGGTTATCGGGCAGCAGCGGTTTCAGGCGAAACAGCACGTTCAAGTCGTGATACTCCTCTTCCGCCTCATCCAGACCGCTGATGACAAGAACCGGCAAATGCAGATGTATGGTCCGCAGTTCGCGCACAAATTCCGCTCCGCTCATGCCGGGCATCATGTGATCGGTGATAACAAGGTTTACCTCGGAAGGGAAGTCCTTGTCTCTTAATTGCTGCAGCGCGCGCTGCGGATTAAGTGCAGGAATGACAAAATAGCCGACACGCTTCAGGATGGTCTGCCGGGTGGCTGCCTGGATTGCGTTGTCGTCAATCAGTAAAATCGTTGCCTGCATAAACGGAACGTTTCTCCAAGTCAAACCCACGTGGCCAGATCCACGACAATCAACATTTGTATGCTTGATGGATACGATGCAGATACTTGGGGTAGAGCAGCTTACAAGCAGCTACGGCCCTGACACCATGAAGGGTACAGTGGCGGTCTGCTGCCAGACTGCGAAGCTGTGTCCGTCCGATGCGAATGGACGTGGGCCGCACTTCCCGCTACGCTGGTGCACGAACTCTTCACCATTTCCAGTGCACGGAGTTGTCTCTTGGCTGTTCACCTGCAAGCTGTCGATTGGCTCATCATGGCGGTCTATCTTGCCTTTGTGCTGGGTATTGGCATCGCTCTGAAGCGCTACATGCGTACCAGTAATGACTTCTTTCTGGCCGGGCGGTCCATACCGGCCTGGGTCTGCGGCCTTGCTTTCCTGTCGGCCAACCTGGGCGCACAGGAAGTGATCGGCATGGGCGCGTCCGGCGCCAAGTACGGCATTATGACCGCGCACTTCTATTGGCTTGGGGCCGTGCCCGCCATGGTGTTTGTCGGCATCTTCATGATGCCGTTTTATTACGGCTCGAAGGCCCGCAGCGTGCCGGAGTACCTGCGCCTGCGATTCGATGAAAAAACTCGTGCGTTGAACGCCGTTTCGTTTGGGATCATGACGCTGTTTTCATCAGGCATTTCCATGTATGCCATGGCGCTGCTGATCGACGCATTGGGCATCTTCAAGGGCATTGTGCCGGACGCCTATGTGTTTCACCTGTCGGTCGTGATCTCCGCGGTGATTGTACTTGCGTATATCTTTCTAGGAGGGCTTACAAGCGCCATCTACAACGAAGTGCTGCAGTTCTTTCTGATTGTGGCCGGCTTCTTTCCGCTGGTCTTCATCGGACTGCGTAATGTAGGTGGCTGGCATGGATTGCAGCAGAAGCTGCCATCAGGCTTTACTCACTCGTGGCGTGGCATGGAACATGCAAATACCAACCCGCTCGGCGTCGAGTGGTTTGGCCTGACGATGGGTCTCGGTTTCGTCCTGAGTTTTGGCTACTGGTGCACCGACTTCCTGGTCGTACAGCGAGCCATGGCGGCTGACAGCGAAGAAAGCGCACGCCGTGTGCCACTCATCGCGGCCATCCCGAAGATGTTCTTTCCATTTTTGGTGATTCTGCCAGGACTGATCGCCGTGGCGGCACCTGCGATTGCCTCGCATACCAATTCAGCGACCGCGATTGCAGGATCGATTCAGTCACACGACACGGGCAAGGGGCTGATCCCGGTTAAAGTCGATCCGCGCACAGGCATGGCGGCACTTGATTCGCATGGCTCACCCATCTACAACTACGATCTTGCCATTCCGACGCTGCTGCTCAGCTACTATCCCACAGGCATTTTGGGGCTGGGCCTTACAGCGCTGCTGGCCAGCTTTATGTCAGGCATGGCGGGCAATGTGACAGCCTTCAATGCTGTCTGGACATACGACATTTACCAGAGCTACCTGAATAAAAATGCCAGCGACAAGCACTACCTGACGATGGGCCGGTGGGCGACAGTGGGTGGTGTGGTCCTGTCGGTCGGCGCGGCTTACCTGGTAACCGGCTTCAACAACATCATGGACACGCTGCAACTGGTCTTCTCGCTGGTGAATGCACCGCTGTTTGCCACGTTTTTATTGGGTATGTTCTGGAAGCGCACTACCGGCCATGGAGCTTTCGCGGGGCTTGTCAGCGGGACCAGCGCGGCCCTGCTACACCACGGCCTGACACTGCCTGCGGGCGCATCCGCCGGTCTGCACGGCGGCTGGATTACGCAACTGCACACCTACCCCAGCGAAATGGCGCAGAACTTCTGGACGGCGATCCTTGCGTTCACAACCAATCTGCTGGTTACAGCCTGCATCAGCATGCTGACAAAGCCGCGCGAAGAGCAAGATCTGGTAGGCCTGGTGTACTCACTGACTCCCAAGCCGGCCGATCATCACCTGAGCTGGTACCAGAAGCCCGCAGCTCTCGGTATCGCGGTACTTGCCATACTGGCCGTTCTCAATCTGGTATTTGCCTGAAACCCTCTACGATCGGAGTTTCCTAATGGGTGTTGATTTGCGTATTCCACTTGGGCTTATGTTCCTGAGCATCGGTTTACTGCTTGTGGGATACGGGCTGCTTACCTGGCACAGCCCGATGTACCTTCGATCCATGGGGCAGAACGTAAACGTCATCTGGGGCGGCATGATGTCTCTATTCGGTTTGCTCATGTTTCTGCTGGCACGCCGTGCGCGCGGCAGCCTGGCAGCGAGCGCGACATCCAGCTCTGCCCCGGCGGTTTCACAACGGACCCACTAAGACATGCTTGTGTCTCACGTGCCCCATGCGTGGCAGACCGCCTGAGATAATAAGTGCATGAAGCACCGCGTGATCGAACACTACGAACTTGTCCGCAAACTGGGGACAGGCGGCAGTGGTGTGGTGTTCCTCGCGAATGACATCCAGTTGCAACGCCCTGTTGTCTTGAAGCTGCTGCAACGCGGAACGCTCTCCGCAGAGGAAATGCGCAGGACCTACCTGCGTGAAGCGCGTCTCGCATCCGCGATCGAGCACCCAAACGTCTGCGCGATTTATGACGTGGGTGAAGCCGGTGACGAAGCGTATATCGTCATGCAGTATGTTCCCGGCAGGCCGCTGGACCGCCTGGTGGAGAGCGGACCGGCCAGCGTCGAACTGGTCCTGTCGGTTGGTATCCAGGCCGCAGACGGTTTAGCCGCGGCGCACTCCCTGGGTATTTTTCATCGGGACCTGAAGCCGGCAAATCTGATCCTGACCGACGGCGGATTGCTGAAGATCCTGGATTTTGGGCTCGCTCGGCGGATCCATCTTGACCAGTCTGATTTCGATCCGGCCCTGCATGCCGAGCGGAAACCCATGCCGACCGGCACCTACACGGCGCGTGGCGGAACCATTGCCTACATGGCTCCGGAACAGTTTGTGACCGGCCAGTCGTCTGTGCAGAGCGACATCTTTGCGCTTGGCGTGGTGCTGTATGAACTGCTCACGGGCCGACACCCTTTCCACAGGCCGGACACACCCGACTTTCAAACGATTCGCGCCATCCAGTTTGTCGAGCCGCAGCCGATCCGCGAACTAGTGCCGACAGCACCGCCTGAACTGGAAAGTGCAATCCTGCACTGCCTCCAAAAGCAACCAGCGGAGAGGTTCGCTTCTGCGGGGGAACTGCGGGAAAGCCTCCGGACAATCCTAAAAGCATCGCAAATGGATGGCCTGGTTGTGCCCGCGGCCAGCCTGTCCGTGCAGAACTCCCTGGAGTTCCGTATGCCGGAAGAAGAAAAGCGTTCTACTGGCCTATTGTCCATGCTGGCCGAGCGGTTTCGGGAGAGCGGCGGCAACATGAGCCACAACACCATCGTGGTGCTGCCGTTTGTAAACATGAGCGCGGCGGAAGGTGCCGGGCTATACGGCCATGCGCTGGCTGACGCCATCAGCGCCCGGCTTGCGCGCATCCAGAGCCTGATTGTTCGACCGTCCAGCACGCTGATGAACGTGCCGCCCGGGCAACTGGACCCGCTGAGCACGGGCCGTCGCCTTTCCGTGGAGTACGTCGTGGCAGGTAGCTTTCTCCGCAGTGCCACTGGCTTCGATTTGAACTGGCAGATGCTGCATGTGCCGGAGCAGGCTGTCCGCGCAGGTGGGTCAATCAATGTGGATTCCTTCGACCTTGTCGCGGTGCAAAATGAAATCGGCACCGAAATTTTCAGCGCGCTGCGTGGCGGCGCTGCGGTTCGCAAAGCAGGCGCAATGCCCAGCCGGGAAGGCAGCGAACCCGGCCTGCTGGAGCAGGAAGTCTCTGAGGAGTACCTGCAGGCACGTGCTCTGCTGAACTCGTTTATGTTCCGTACCGGCAGCCCGGAAGACCTGCAGCACGCGACGGAACTGTTTACGCGCGTCGTGCAGCGTGACCCGACCTACGCACCCGGCTGGAGCGGGCTTGGCATCACGCACCTGCAATACCTGAGCCATGGACTGGGCGGTCAGATGCACCTGCTGGAAATGCGGCGCGCGCTCGACAAGGCACTTGCACTGGACGCCACCTCTGTGGAGGCAAACCTGTACCGCGTCTACATGCTGCTGTCGCGAGGTGAAAAAGAGAGTGCTCGGCACGGCATTGCAAACCTGCTGCAGAACGCCGGCAATAACTGGGATGTGCACCGCATTGCGGGCATGGCACTGCGCAGCGACGGCCAGTACGACGAGGCACTGAAGCAGTTTGGAACGTCGCTGCGGCTAAACCCGTCCGACGCACCGCTGATCTACAACCATCGCGCACGGGTGTACCAGTATCAGAATCAGTTCGAGCTGGCTGAAGAGGAGATTCGGAAGGGTTTGACGCTTGAGCCGCGTCAACCCATGCTGTGCATCACGCGCGGCTACCAGCACATGAGACTCGGCAAGCTGGAACAAGCAATTACCACCTTTGAAGGCGTGATTGCAGAAGATGCCAGCCTGCGCATCGTATACCCGACCATTGCGATGTGTTACGCGATGCTTGGAGAACGCGAGAAGGCAGCCAGCTTCATTGTCGAGGAGACGCTGGCAGCCGCTGAGGCGGACAGCGAAATGGCATACCGTCTGGCCACTTATTTTGCCGTGGATGGCGAGAGCAGCGAGGCGCTCCACTGGTTGCGGCGCGCGGTCTACCTTGGGAACGAGAACTACCCCTGGTTTGTGCGTAACCCTGCATGGACTCGTCTGCACGGCTCCAGCGATCTGCAACTCATTCTTGGCGACCTGAAGAAAAGCTACCAGCGGAACACGAAGAACTGGAAGCGTCTGCTTGCGCAGGTCAACCGCTGATCATCTCGGATCAATTCACCGGTACAAAGCTCTGAGGTGCCTTGTACTCAGTAGGCACAGGTGCGTACACCCCACCCGTGCTCGCGAGTCTGCCGTCCTGCGTGGGGGTCGCTGAGAATTCAGGCTCTCGCACCAGTGGGCGGATGGTCAGTGGCTCGGTCAGGCCGAGGATGATGAGTGTGTCCTTGGGCAGATGTGCCTGGCGGTCCTGCTTCAGCCACCAGGCGGTGCTGACACCCGCACCCACTCCAGCGCCCACCAGGGCGCCTACACCGCCGCCGATCACAGCACCTGCCGCAGCTGCTCCGCCGGTTGTCAGCGACATGGCCGCAAGTGTGGCACCCACGTGGTCCTTGCGCTTGATGTTGCCTTCTTCATCGACGCGGGTATTTGCATACTGGTCTGTATCAATCACGGCAGCACGAAGCGGTATGCGCGTTCCATCTGGCAGCAGAACAGACTGCGCCCGAAGATGGATCAGCGCAGCGCCGCGGATGCGCCTGCCACCTCGGACCTGCGTAATAATCCCTTCCACGGTTGAACCCGCTGGCAGGACGACCCGTCCATCGCTTTCGACATTTTCTGAAAGATCAGCGGAAAAGGGAGTATCCGGCTGCGTCGCATCCGTTGCGATCTCGTTTCGAAGACGCATGCGGAGGGTGGTTCCAACCGGCAATTCGTTCGGTCGGCGAGGCACGCTGGTGACAATCGCTGCATCGGGATCCGCAGGTGCGCCGGCAGCTTCCGTCCGGGTGTGCAGGGTAACCTCAGGCCGGTACGGCCGATAGATCTCGGCAGCGGGTGCGGTCACCGGTGTAGCCGCGGAAGGTTTCGGCACAGGTACGGGCAGGTCTTCCACAACTGCATCCGGCGGATGCGACACGCCGGTCTGTTGCGCAAAGACGGGCGACGAGGCAAAGACAAGCGCGAGTGCAAGGTGTGGCTTCATGCGAGTGCTCCCCCTGCCGAATAGGACGGCAGCTATTGCAAGCCTAGAAGAGAAGGCAGCAATTTCGGCGGCGATTTGCTTTGCTGACTCAAGACCGTAAACGCGCCGGGCGCTCTCAACACGCCGGGCGCTCTCTTAGTCCGTTCATCAGCATTTCTTACCTGTTTGCTAGAATGACGCGACGGCGATGTGCTTTCAGCATGTGAACATCGCCAACAAAAGACATGGCTGAGTTGCTGGAGACGATTGTTGCGGCGGGTGGAACTCGCATCGCTGTCGACCGAAGGCAAAAGCTGAACGACCGCATGACACACCGCATCCTGGCGCATGGCGCACCCAATCGAGCAGGCGAACAGAAAGGCACTATGACCGAAATCGTATCCATCTCAGCCCGCGAAATCTTGGACAGCCGTGGAAATCCCACCGTCGAAGCGGATGTGAGTTTGAGCGGCGGTGCCATGGGCCGTGCAGCGGTTCCCAGTGGCGCAAGCACAGGTGAGCACGAAGCCGTGGAACTGCGCGATGGTGACAAGGAAATCTATCTGGGCAAAGGCGTGTTGCAGGCCGTTGAGAATATTGAGACAGCCATTGCGCCCGAACTGGCTGGCATGGACGCGACCAACCAGCGCCTGATCGACGAGACCATGCTGGCGCTCGACGGCACGGAGAATAAGGGAAATATCGGCGCGAACGCGATTCTGGCCGTCTCGATGGCTTGTGCGCGTGCTTCTGCAAATGCGCTAAAGCTGCCGCTGTACCGCTACCTGGGTGGTGTCAACGCGTGCCTGCTGCCCACCCCCATGATGAACATCCTGAACGGCGGCGCGCATGCCGACAACAACGTGGACTTTCAGGAGTTCATGATCATGCCCGTGGGCGCGGAAACGTTTTCAGAGGCTCTGCGCTGGGGTGCCGAGACCTTCCACACGCTGAAGAGTGTGCTGAAAAAGAAGGGCTACAACACCGCCGTGGGCGACGAGGGCGGCTTCGCACCTTCACTGAAGTCGAACGAGGAAGCACTTGAAGTAATACTTGAAGCCATCGAGCTTGCAGGCTTCGCAGCGGGTGAAGACATCGCACTCGCGCTCGATCCCGCGTCCAGCGAGTTCTTCGTAAAAGAGACCGGCAAGTACATCTTCAAGAAGTCCGACAAAAGTGAGAAGACGTCTGCCGAGATGGCCGCGTACTGGGCAGGCTGGGTTCGGCAGTACCCCATCATCTCCATCGAGGACGGTCTCGCCGAAAACGATTGGGAGGGCTGGAAGATTCTTACGGACGAGATTGGCGATCGCTGCCAGTTGGTGGGTGATGACTTGTTTGTGACCAACTCCAAGCGGCTGCGCGAGGGCATCGACAAGGGCGTAGCCAACTCGATCCTGATCAAGGTCAACCAGATCGGCACCGTGTCTGAGACGCTGGATGCGATTGAACTCGGTCGGCGTTATGGCTACACGTCGATCATCTCGCACCGCTCGGGTGAGACCGAAGACACCTTCATTGCCGATCTCGCTGTGGGCACGGGCGCCGGGCAGATTAAGACCGGGTCGCTTTCACGGACGGATCGCATCGCCAAGTACAACCAGTTGCTGCGCATCGAAGAAGAGCTTGGTCAAGCGGCGGAGTACCTCGGCATCGAATCCGTGAACTGCGAGTAGCTCTCAAGTCGACCTCGGAGTTTAGCTTTGTCATCCCGTAGTGAAGCGGAGGGATCTGCTTCTCAGCCCGTTTAGGAGAGGCAGCCATGGCGCAGCGCAAACCTCTTATTCTTACCATTCTCGACGGCTGGGGTGTGCGTACGGAGACGCATGGCAATGCCATCGCGCTCGCGCGCAAGCCGACGTATGACATGCTGCTGCGCGAGTACCCCAACACGGTCATTCGCGCCAGCGAACACTTCGTGGGCCTGCCGGACGGGCAGATGGGCAACAGCGAGGTGGGCCACCTGAACCTGGGCGCGGGCCGCGTGGTGCGCATGGACATCTCGCGCATTGACGCAATGATTGCGTCGGGCGAGTTCTTTCGCGACCCGCTGCTGGTGGGCGAGATCTCGGCAACCATGCAGCGCGGGCGCGCCGTGCACCTGCTGGGCCTGCTGAGTGACGGGGGCGTGCACTCGCACCAGCGACACCTGTACGCGCTGCTGAAGTTGTGTGCGGAGTTGAAGGCAGAGCGCGTCTTCATCCATGCTTTTCTGGATGGGCGCGACACCATGCCGACCTCCAGCGCAGGTCACATTGCGGCGCTGGAACAGCAGATGCGCCAGATCGGTGTCGGCAGGCTCGCAAGCTGCAGCGGCCGCTACTATGCGATGGACCGCGACCTGAAGTGGGATCGGGAAGCGCTCACCTTCAACGCGATGGTGAAGGGTAACGCCGAAGGCCGCACCGCTCCCGATGCTGAAGCCTTCGTACGCGACAGCTACAACAACGGCGTCACGGACGAGTTCATCCGTCCCTTTGTGTGCGTCAACGCAGCGGGTGAGGCGGTGACCACGGTGCAGGATGACGACCTGTGCATCTGCTTCAACTACCGCAGCGACCGCGTGCGGCAGATTACCCGCTTGCTGGCGCGCAACGTGGCTGGCGGCCTCACCAAGCAGGACGCGCGCGACCTGCCCAAGGCCGACGAACTCGATCTTGAGATCCCACGCGTCAGCGTGCCGCAGAACCTGCGCTACATCAGCATGACGCAGTACGACCCGAAGTTTACGCTGCCCATGGTCATCCTGCCGGAGAGCATGGACAACCTGCTGGCCAACGTCATGGCCAACCACGAACTGCGCAACCTGCGCGTGGCCGAGACGGAGAAGTACGCGCACGTGACGTACTTCTTTAATGGTGGCATTGAAAAGCCATTCAGCGGGGAAGAGCGCGAGGTGGTGCAGTCGCAGAAAGTGGCCACCTATGACCTGGCTCCGGAGATGAGCGCGCGCGGCATCTGCGATGTGGTGCTCAAGGCGATCGACGACACCGCGTTCGACGTTGTCGTGGTGAACTTCGCCAACGCCGACATGGTGGGGCACAGCGGCAAGATGGAGCCGACCATCAAGGGCGTCGAGACGGTGGACGCGTGTCTGGGCGAAATCTATTCCGCGCTGAAGCGCAATGGCGGCCAGTGGCTGATCACTGCCGATCATGGCAATGCGGAGATGCTGATTGACCCGGTCACGGGCGGCCCTCACACGGCGCACACCACTAACCCTGTGCCGCTCATTGCGGTGACGGAAGCAGGAAAGCAGTTCCGCCTGCGCGAGCATGGTTCACTACGTGACCTATCGCCGACGATGCTTGCGATGCTTGGGCTGGAGTTGCCGAAGGAGATGACGGGTGGCGACCTTCGGGTGTTCAGCGAGCGCCTACGGCTTTGACGACGCGCAATCCTAGCTCCCGCTCGAAATGCTCGAAGTCGCGATCCTTACGCAGCAGGGTACGGCCATGTACTAAGCAGTAAGTCGCGTTAGGCAATCCATGTTCGACCGTACCGTAATCCACGCTGACGGAGCACCCTGTAGTTTCGTGCCGCTGCGATACAGGAGTTATGGCTGACGATCTCCGCAGTTGTAAAGACGAGGAGACTGTCAGGAGTTCGGTCGAAGCTTTCAGTCTGTCGAATCCTCTTGGAGCTCCTCATCGATTTCCATGAGTCGCGTCATGCGGCCTCCATCTGCTGCTGTCATGATGGGTCTACATCTCTCGCCGCCCTTCCATGGCGCGGCTCATAGTGACTTCATCGGCATACTCGATGTCGCTTCCCGCTGGTACGCCAGACGCGATGCGGGTGATGCGTAAAGCATGGTCGGCGCTGGCCCGGTGCAGTTCACCGGCGAGCCAGTGGGCGGTGGCCTCGCCTTCGACCGTGGGTGAAAGCGCGAGGATAACCTCCTCGATTTCCCCAAGGCGGCTGAACAGGTTTGCGGTGCGGAGCTGTTCCGGGCCAACGCCATTCAAGGGCGACAGCGTGCCGTGCAGCACGTGGTAGATGCCGTTGTAGCCACGTGTCTTCTCGATGGAGGCAATGCTGGTCGGCTCTTCGACCACACACACGGTCGCGTGGGTGCGGGTGGGGCTGTTGCAGTAGATGCACGGGTCAATATCCGTTACGTTATTGCAAACCGAGCAGAGGCGCAGCTGTGCCTTGAGTGCACGGATGGCGGTAGAGAGCGACTCGGCGTCCGCGTCGGGTGAGCGCAGGATGTGAAAGGCAAGGCGTTGCGCACTTTTGGTGCCGACGCCGGGCAGCTTGCGCAGCTCGTCGATCAGGCGCGCCATGGGTTGGGCAAAGCGCTCCATTTAGCCCAGCAGCTTTCCAATGTCCATGCCGCCCAGCATATCGCTGCTGGCGCTCTGCATCTGTGCGTCTACATTGCGGCCGGCCTCGTTCACGGCGGCTGTAATCAGGTCTTCCAGCATCTCCACGTCGCCATCGCTGGCCGACAAGGCCGTTGGAGCGATTTTCAGCCGGATGAGCTCCTTACGGCCGTTGACACGAGCCATGACCAGGCCGCCACCTGAAGTCGCCTCTGCAGTTGTGGTGGCCATCTTTTGCTCCATCTGTGCCTGCATGTGCTGGGCCTGCCCCATCATCTCCTGCAGCTTGCTCATGTCCATAGGACTAATCCTTTCGAAGGTCGAAGACATTGGTGATCTCGGCATTGAACAGCTTCTGTGCAGCCTGCACGGTGGGATGCTCCAACGCACGCGCCTGGGCTGAACCAGTTCGCGGCTTTTTCGGTGACTTCGGCTTCAAATCGAGCGCCGCGGGTTCAAAAGTTAGTCGCACACCCGGCAGGCCGCGCTCACGTAACGCTGTCTTGATGACCGCCTCGACATCAGGCCGGAAGATGGTCGCGATCATCGGCTTTGAGAGCGTGGTCGCGATGCGCACCTCGCCATCTGCCAGCGCCCAGGTGGATGCTTCCAGCTGTTCGGCTGCGGAGTTGTGCTTCCTTGTTTCGAACAGGGCCTCCACTGCGGTCGCCTGCAACTGGACCGCGTCTGTTAGCGATACCGGCTCATTGGGGAGTGTTGCATCCATTTCAGCTGGCAGCGTTGCTGCATCCGGCTGCGGCATTGGCGTGAAGATCGTCTGCGGAATAGCCCCGTCCGGTAGCACCACGTTGTGAGCGGGCGGATGCGCAGCTGTGCCGGTGGACCGATCTGGTTCAATGACTACGTGGTCCAGCGTTAAAGGTGAGACATGCGACGGCAGTGTCTCGACAACCGTTGTGGCGTTGTGTGGAGAGGCATGGACGACGTCGAGAACCGCAGGAATCGGTGGCTCGGCGGGACGTTGATCCTGCCCGTCTGCCTCGCGCATGGATGGGACACCCACATCGCCGCCTGCCGTCCGCTGCGGTGTGGGTGTCGTTGACTGCAGCTGAGAGTGGGACTGTGCCTGCGTGAAGCGGGAGGGTGCGGGCGCGATCACCCTCGCTGGTGCTGATGTTACGGCAGCACGGGGAGCAGGGATGGACCGTGGAGCGCTGGCCTGGGTGGGACGGGGTAGCTGGCTGAGGAACTCTTCCATGGGCAGCAGGCGCTGTAGGTGAACCAGCTTAATAAGACCAAGCTCCAGGTGAAGCCGCTGCTCCTGCCGGAAGCCAAGGTCATCGAAAGTGCGCAACATAACCTGCAGAAAACGAGTTAGCTCCTCCTCGGTAAACAGCATCGCCGAACGCACGGCACGACGGCGTTCATCGGGTGAGATCTGAAGAAGTTCGCTGCTGTTCTGTTCTTCTGTCAGCGAGGCGATTTTAGCCACAATGCAATTACGCAGGTAACGCACAAACTGCCTTGCAATCTGTGAAGAGGAGTTGCCGGCGTCCAGCAATCGACCTGCGGTGATCATCACCGTGGCAGAGTCGTTGCGTGCGACCGACTCCAGCATTTCTTCAAAAACGGTGTTGGGAACGGTGCCCATCAGTTCGCGGATTTCTGATGCAGAAAGTTCCGCTTTGCCGCCGGTGACAGGAGCGGAGGCAATGGCCTGGTCCATGATGGAGAGCGCGTCGCGCATAGAACCATCGCCAGCCTCGGCCAGCAGGGACAAGGCCGCTTCGTCGGCGAGGACGCCCTCGTGCGCCGCGATCCCGCGCAGTTCCGTCAGAATGTCATCCAGCTTTACGGCATGGAAGCTGAAGTGCTGGCAGCGCGAGCGGATGGTTTGGGGGATGTTCTCCGGCTCCGTTGTCGCCATCATGAAGACGATGTGATCGGGCGGCTCTTCCAGCGTCTTCAGCAAGGCATTGAAGGCGGCATCGGTGATCTGGTGGGCCTCGTCCAGAATGTAGATCTTGAAGCGGTCACGGGCGGGCCGGTA
>CAXTFT010000077.1:0-16495 GCA_964243585.1 uncultured Terriglobus sp. | reverse complement strand
CAAGCCGCATCCAACGGATTGAGATGATCGCCGCTAACATTACCACGCGCCTTACTTCTGTACCATTTCCACCGTCGTTTCAGAAGGGTGCACGCAACGCTGTCTCTACCTGCCTCCGCATCCAGACAGATGAAAAAGTAACGCTCATCACGGATGAATCCACCATGCAGGTGGCGGCTTCGCTGGCAGTTGAGCTCGACCGCATCGGCTGTTTATGGAACGGTTACATTCTTGAAGAATTGTCACCGCGCCCGCTCAAAGAGATGCCGGCTGCTGTACTGGAAGACATGGAAAGTAGCCAGGTCAGTATTTTCGCCGTGCAGGTGCAGCCAAACGAACTGCGCAGCCGGATGGAAATGACAGATGTGGTGAACAGGCGGCGCATGCGCCATGCCCACATGGTCAACATTACGCCGGAGATCATGGTGCAGGGTATGCGTGCTGACTTCCAGCAGGTGGATGCGCTCTCTCAGGCTGTGCTCGATCGTGTGCGCAAAGCAAGTTATGTAAGGGCTACGACTAGCGCGGGAACCGATATTCACGCACAACTAAACCCCGCGTATAAATGGTTCAAAACGTCCGGTATCATTTCCACGGAAAAATGGGGCAATCTGCCCGGTGGTGAGTGCTTCACCGCTCCCGGCGAGGTAAACGGTGTCTTCATCGTGGACGGCGTTGTGGGCGACTTCCTATGCGCCCGCTACGGCATTCTTCGCGAAACGCCTCTGTCCATCGCCATTGAGAGCAACCGAATCGTTCGCGTCTCCTGCAAGAACAAGCAACTGGAACGGGATTTCTGGGCTTATACCCACACAGACGAGAACTCCGACCGCGTGGGCGAATTCGCCATTGGAACCAACATCGGCCTGACGGACGTCATCGGCAACATCTTGCAGGACGAAAAATTCCCTGGAATTCATATTGCATTCGGCGATCCTTACGGAGCCCATACCGGTGCAGCCTGGAAGTCCTCCACACATATTGATGTGGTTGGTCTCGGCTTCAACATCTGGCTAGGCGACGCTGCAGGCGAAGAACAGATTATGCGGGATGGACTATTTCTGATTCAACCCTGACCAGGCATTCAAACAATACTTCCTATCGTTACCGACCTGAACACACGCCCTTCAGTGCGAAAGGCGCTTTCAAGGGGCAGGCGAGACCGAAACAGAACACCCGAAAGAGGGCTGATCGGCTTACTTGATACGAACTGAATTACGCAGTGTAAAACGAACGGCACTCTCCGATGGAATGATGACGTCACGGCTGCCAGTGTAGGCACCCGCGGCAGTACCTGCGCCACCGCCTGCAAGGCCGCCGACAAGTGCGCCTTTGCCTCCGCCAGCAAGCCCACCGATCAGCGCACCAAGGCCAGCACCTCCACCAATAAAGCCCGCGGTCCGCTTACCGCGTCCCTTTGTGCGGGCCACGTACTCGCTGCTGTCCACACGGTAGCCGCCAATGTTCGTCAGGGTGATACCGAGAACTCCAGCACCTGCAAAGTGGCCCCTGCCCTTGGCACTGGAGATCTCACCCCGCACCGAAGTTCCTCGTGTAAAAGCGGTTGCTCCACGTACAGTGACTGGCGCATTCAACACTCCACTGAATGGCGCTCCCACGCCGCCTCCGTGCTCGGCAGAGAGCGTCTCTATTGTACGGATCGTCACAGTGGTCCCTGCAGGTACGATCAGCGCCGGTGCGGGAACTGGACTAGACGGTGACATTGCAGGGGCAGGCGAGGTTGCCGCGCTGGTGGCCGGAGCAGGAGATACTGCGGTACCGCTGGTTACCGGTGCGTCTGGAGCGGCAGTCGCCGGGGCTACAGGAACCGGCGCAACCGCCGGCGCGGAACTGCCCGACGCAATCACCGTGGCTCCAACAGGTATGGGTTGGCCTGCCGGGATGACCTGAGTTGTTCCATTCGGCAGCGACACAGTGACTGCGCCAGGCGCCGGCTGTGTGTTGCTATGGCAACCCAGCAGAGTGATGCTGCAGAGGGTAGCGCATATCGCGATGTGTCTGGTTTGCCGAAACATTGAAAGCCTCTCAAAGGTGCTGTACCAGCTAGTATTTCTGTAGATGCACATTCGTAATCCCGCAGGTTGAAAATATCTGCTTTTCGTTTCATGATTCACTTGCAGGGGTTGAGATGAGCGGCTACAAAGTCACAAATGGAAGTCAGCAAACAGAAAAGGACGGCAAGCGATTGGCCTGCCGTCCTCAGCATATGTGCTTTGCTACCTAAATCTTTGCTTCGCGATACGATACATGCTTCCGAACCACCGGGTCATACTTCTTGAACTCCAGCTTGGCGCTGGTGGTTTTCGGATTCTTTGTCGTTGTGTAGAAATGGCCCGTACCGGCGCTGGAAACAAGCTTGATAATGGTCCGCATGGATTAACCTTTCGCCTGCAGCAGGGCAGCTTCAACACCCAGCTTGCTGATGGTGCGCAGGCCTCGCGCCGACACGCGCATACGCACAAACTTCTTTTCGCTTGGAACCCAGATCCGCTTCCATTGCAGGTTCGGCTCCCAGCGACGACGCGTCTTGTTGTTCGCGTGCGACACTTTGTTTCCTGCCATCGGCCGTTTGCCGGTGATGGGACATACCTTCGCCATACCAATCTCCTGATGCCGGGTCTGGTGGTTCAGACCAACCTGATAATTATCCCTTAATCCTGCTGATTTTGCACGTTTTACAACAGCATCAAGGCTGATCCTTAGCTACAAGCCGGGAAGGCGCAGTAGAAGTCCGACAAACAGCCCACCTGCCAGCATCAACAGCACCTGCATGGCGACTCTTCTCAGACTTTGTTCACCGGCTAACTCAGGCATCAGGTTTACCAACGCAATGTAGACGAAGCTGGCCGCGCTGACCGGCAGCAACCAGGTCGTTCCGGCAAAGGCGTGGCCTACCAGCAGAACCAGCAGAACACCTGCAAGCGCGGCCATCGCCACCAGGATGACCAACTCCATAGCTCGGCGGCGCGGAAGGCCAAGGTGTGTCAGCAGGGCATAATCGCCCATCCGATGCGGAACCTCATGCAGGGTAATGGCACCTGCTGTCAGCCAGCCGACCTGTCGCCCGGCAGCGAAGGCAGCTGCAACGCTTACACCATCCACAAAGCTGTGCAGCATGCCGCCAAATACCAGGCCGGCAGAACCTATGCCGCGGTGGTGGTGCGGACCGCAGTCCGGTTCACCATTGCCGGGAAGTTCTACAGTATGTCCAGTGATTGCCGCAAACGCCCGCTCAACACAGAACAGGGAAAAGATCGTTCCGGTAAAAACGATCCAGAGTGCCTCTCGATTCCCAACACTGCTGATTGCTTCCGGCAGGATGTGGAGCAACGCTGTCGCGAGCAGGACACCTACTGCCAGGCTGACCAAATAAGGCAACCCGCGATCAAGCAGTCTTCGGCGACCGCTAAGCCAGACCGCAGCCAGCACGGCCAACGTTTGTATCGCTGCAACTGCTATTCCTGCTTCCACAGACTTTTCATCGCTCCTGGCACGGGACCATCTCCCTTGTACCATATTGCAAACGAATTCCTAGCAGGCATTGGAGTTGCGAGACAGCTATCTTTAGGTACGATGTGCTCGTGTGACGATGATCGCTTTTGCATGAACACCGGCATCGCAGACATACTGGCGCTTTCTCGATGCGTCAATCCACACGACATCACCGGGTTCGAGAATGTGTCGTTCCAGTTCAGAGGTGAGTGTTAGACAACCTTCTGTCAGGAAGGTGAACTCCAGGCCCTCAAAGATGCGGGGCCGGAAGACTACTTCTTCACCGCTGCCGCGGAACTCTGCAATGCAAGGCACCATACTTTGATCAGTAACCAGCGAGCTCATGCTTTCGGACAAAAAGGTGGAGGAAGATCCCGCATGCCGCTGTAGCCGGACGCGTTCTGACTGCCGCATAATGCGAAAGGTAACTGGCTGCTCGTCCCGGAAGAAGTAGGCTAAATCCTTACCGAAGGTAAGTGCGATGCGTGCCAGGTTCCGCACAGTTGGAACGACGCGGCCTGTTTCCAGTTGCGACAAGAAGCTGGCCGAAAGGCCAGTCTTCTTCCCAAGCTCCACCAGGCCCATGGAACGTCGCATCCGCAGCCGCCGGATGCGTTCCCCAATTTGCTTCGCCTCGATGGCAGATTCGACCTGCGTCGGCTCAACAACATCTACTGCATCACCGGCAGGAAGAGACTCATCCACTCGCATGTACTTTGAGATGGTGAACAAAGAAAAGAAGCTGCCCGCTTTGGCAGCTCCTTTTCTTTGACATTGCACTTCATGCCGCGCAGGTCTGTCGGATTAGAAGTCATCACCGAAAGCAACTTCGCCGGCGACGGCTGTCTGGTATGCCGAAACGCGACGCTCAAAGAAGTTTGTCAACTCCTGCACATCCTGCAGTTCCATAAAGCTGAATGGATTCTTGGTTTTGAAGTGGGGAGCGATGCCCAGCCGCTGTAGGCGCGAATCAGCTACATAGCCCAGGTAGGCGCGCATATCACGGACAGACAGGCCGGCAACACCGCCGGAGAGCAGGTCTTCGGCAAACTGCGCTTCGCAGTCAACCGCCTCTTCCAGCATCTCCACGATCTGGCGCTCCAGGTCCGCGTCCCAAAGATCCGGCTCCTGCTGCCGCACGGTGTTGACCACCTCAAAAGCAAATTCCAAGTGGCAGCTCTCATCACGGAAGACCCAGTTGGTACCGGATGCCAGGCCATGCAGCAGGCCCTTTGAGCGGAAGAAGTACACGTAGGCGAACGCCGCGAAGAAGAACAGGCCCTCGATGGAAGACGCAAAGCAGATCAGGTTCAGCAGGAACTGACGACGATCATCCCGTGTCTGCAGCGTTTCAAGATCCTGAACGGAGTCCATCCACTTCATGCAAAACTCTGCCTTCTTCTGGATGGACGGGATGTTCTCGACCGCAGCGAAGGCTTCTGCGCGTTCGTCGTGATCGGGCACGTAGTTGTCCAGCAGCGTCAGATAGAACTGGACATGGACGGCCTCCTCGTATAGTTGGCGCGACAGGTACAGGCGCGCTTCCGGCGAGTTGATGTGCTTATAGAGGTTGAGCACCAGGTTGTTGGAGACGATGGAGTCACCCGTCGCAAAGAAGGCGACCAGGCGCTTGATCGTATGGATCTCGGCCGGGCTCATCTTCGAGCGCAGGTCGACCAGGTCTGTTGCAAAATCAACTTCTTCGACAGTCCAGGTGTTCTTGATGCCGTCGCGGAACATGTCGTAGAAGGCCGGGTACTTCATAGGCCGCAGCGTGAGGCACATGCCGGGATCAAGGATAGATTCAGGAACTGCAACGGAAGAACCGGACGTGGGCGTGGCTACGGTAACGGGATCGAGTGTGGCGGACATGGTGGTTCTCCTAAGTGCGTAAACAAACGGTAGCTTCTAAAAAATGCAATGTGGTTGAGGCCAAGCCTTACTGGCAGGCCTCACAGCTTTCCGGGTTCTCAAGTGAGCAGGCGATCGCCGCCGATGCATCGCTCGGCTTCTGCTCCGGTTCAGGGACGGCAACAGCCTGTAGCTGCGCCACCGCCGTAGGCAGGCTGCTGGACATGGCGCCCTTCTGCACCGTCGTTTTCGCAATCTTGGTCGCGGGGCGCGAACGCAGGTAGTAGGTGGTCTTCAACCCGGTCTTCCACGCATACATGTACATGGAAGACAACCGTCCGATGTTAGGCGATTCGCTGAAAAGGTTTAACGATTGCGACTGGTCGATATACGCGTTGCGTGCCGCTGCCATGTCGATCAGGCTGCGCATGGGCACCTCCCATACCGTGCGATAGATCAGCTTCAGCTCGTCCGTAAGGCCCTCGATGTTCTGCACGGAACCCTCGGACATCTTCAGGCGGATACGCATCTCCTCGTTCCACAGGTTTAGCGCCTTGAGTTCATTGATCAGGTAGCGGTTCACCTGCAGGAACTCGCCGGAGAGCGTTTCGCGCTTGAACAAGTTGGAGATCTGCGGCTCGATGCACTCATAGCAGCCGACGATGGAGGCAATGGTCGCTGTAGGCGCAATGGCGATCACCAGCGAATTGCGCACACCCGCCTTCAGGATGCGCTGGCGCAGTGCCTCCCAACGGGCAGGCTCACTGGGCGTGATCTTCCACAGATCGAATTGAAACTCGCCTTTGGCCAGGCGGGTCTCGTGGAAAGAGGTGTGCTGTCCGTTCTTCTCTGCAAGCTCCGTTGTGGCCAGCATGGCGTAATAGTAGATCTCTTCCTGGATCTTGGTGGAGAGCGCCTGCGCTTCGGGTGAGTCGAACGCAAGACGCATCTGGAAGAAGACATCCTGCAAGCCCATGACACCCAGGCCAATCGGGCGCCAGCGCGAGTTGGAGTTCGCGGCAATTTCAACGGGGTAGTAGTTGATATCGATCACGCGATCCAGCATGGGTACGGCAATGCGCACCGTCTCCGCCAGCTTCTCGAAATCGAAGACTATCTTGCCTGCGTCGTTGGTCGTAACGTGCCGCGCCAGGTTGATGGAACCCAGGTTGCACACGGCAGTTTCATCCTTTGAGGTCACTTCGGTGATCTCGGTGCAGAGATTCGAAAGGTGAATGACGTTGCCGGGCACGCCTGTCTGGTTATTCTTGACATTGCATGCGTCTTTGAAGGTCATCCAGCCGTTCCCGGTCTCAGCAAGCGAACGCATCATGCGTGCATATAAATCGCGAGCCTTCACCTGGCGGTAGTAGA
Organism: uncultured Terriglobus sp.; assembly: GCA_964243585.1. Classification (GTDB taxonomy): domain Bacteria; phylum Acidobacteriota; class Terriglobia; order Terriglobales; family Acidobacteriaceae; genus Terriglobus. The sequence continues at coordinate 9,757 of CAXTFT010000077.1, read as the reverse complement.
TCTTGCCTTCCTCGGCCTGGATGTAAGCCGCCTCGAACTCGGCGCCGAACAGGTCCGGCAGGTTCGGCACAAGCTTTGGATCGAACAGCGACCACATGCCGTCCTCGTCCACACGCTTCATGAACAAATCAGGAATCCAGTTGGCAAGGTTCAGGTTGTAAGTGCGGCGCGACACGTCGCCCGTGTTCTCACGCAGTTCCAGAAAGCTCTCGATGTCAGCGTGCCATGGTTCCAGGTAGACACAGCACGCGCCCTTCCGCTTGCCGCCCTGGTTCACCGCAGCAACGGAAGAATCAAGCGTACGCAGCCACGGGATGATGCCGTTGGACAGGCCATTGGTCGCACGAATCAGCGAGCCTTCGCTGCGCACACGGTGAAAGGCAAGACCGATGCCGCCGGAAAACTTCGAGAGCAGTGCAACATCCTTGTACGCGTCGTAGATCGATTCCAGCGAATCAAGTGGCGAATCATGCAGGTAACAGCTCGACATCTGCGGATGCTTGGTGCCGCTGTTGAACAGCGTCGGCGAACTGGGCATGTAATCGTGCGAGGCGATCAGCTGGTAGAACTCGATCGCCTCATTTGGCGTGCCGGCCAGGCCACAGGCCACGCGCAAAAAGAAGTGCTGCGGTGTCTCCGTCACCTTACGTGACAGGGGATCGCGCAGCAGGTAGCGGTCGTACACGGTGCGCAGACCAAAATACTCAAAGCGATCCGATAGATTCTCATCGATCGCGTGGTTCAGCTTGCGGGCGTGCACGCGGACAAACTCGGCCGTGGCAGGGGAGACCACACCCTCCTGCGCGCCATACTCGACGGACTGCGAGAACGAATGGAGATTCTGACCCGCAACCTCCTTGATGATGGTGGCCAGCAGCAGCCGTGCAGCCAGCTTGGAATACTGCGGCTCTTCTGCGATGAGCGACGCCGCGGTGTCGATGGAGATGGCATCCAGCTCACGCGTGGTGGCACCGTCATACAACCCCCCAATCGTCTTTGAGGCAATACGAATAGCATCTACATGTGACAGCCCGTGCGAACAGCGCTGCACGGCGCGAACGATCTTGTTGACGTCCACTGTCTCGAGCGATCCATTACGCTTCTTCACGTGCATGGTGGGTGTCTCATCGCGAGCGGGGAAGCCGGGCGTAATGTCTGAGAGGCTGGTCTGGAGGGTGGTCGCCAATGGTGCTCCTTGCGGACGCTTTTCAGCGCCGTTTGTACTGCTTCTGTGCGGCAAGACCGTGTTTCTGCACGGCCTGCAGTCTTCGCTTTATCTTCGCATAAGGAATGCGGGTCGACTGGGCTTATCAGGTGCCTACCTGCAGTAGATGTACTTTAGCTCGTGGCTGAAGCCAAAGCAAGCACAAGATGTGGGATGAACTATGTGGAAATCTGCCCGGCTTGTGGTTGAGTGCACGAGCCCTGCCGTCAGCCAAACTTCTCTACTCTACGTGCTTGTAAGCTGTACAAAAGTCGTCTAAAACGCGGATTTCACGTGCGGAAACGACTTGCGCAGGCGCAGTTTGCAAAAGCAGGAGCGATCCCGGTAGTTCGCCAATGTGGAACGATTCGACTAAACTGATTTGAAACGGAGAGTTGGCAGAGCCCGGTTGAATGCACCTGACTCGAAATCAGACATAGGCGTAAGTCTATCGGGGGTTCGAATCCCTCACTCTCCGCCACCTCTTTCATTTAGCCGTACATTCAAGTGGTAGCAGGTGCCTTCGCGTTCCTAGCTCGGATGTTGATGAACCGTTTGGGATGGGTGCACTCCACCATGCACCTTCTGCGGGAATAAACGAGAAATTTCCTGTCGGAAGAATGCATGCCAGCCGAAATCTTTCTTCAGCAAACCGCGACACACGCTGCCCTGATCCGGAAGCGTGAGGAGCTTGCCGCCGTTCGCTTGATCGTGGCGGGGACAACAGCAGATCTGAATCGCTACCGCACAGAACTAAAGGTGTTTGAAGACCGCTATTTTTGCGAGGCTGGCGTGCTGTATGCCGAGTTGGACACGCTGGAAGCGCGCATCGCGGAACGCGAGGTAGACCTGTATGACTCCGACGCGGCGCGGCGACGCGCACACGAGGCGCGTCAAAAAGCAGAAGAGAGTCGCGACGCCGTGTTCGACCACACTGCAGACGCCGCTGAGTTCGATCCACCAGCCAGCCTTCGCACCCTCTTTCGTGACGTGGCAAAGCGCATTCATCCTGATTTTGCTCGAGATGATAATGAAGCGCAGTACTTCACACTGTTGATGGCGCGGGCAAATCAGGCCTACCGGCGTGGCGATGCAGAGACACTGCAGCGACTGCTTGAGGATCATCGCGAGACTTCTGTCTTCGAGGGTAATGAAGGGGTCGCAGCCGAGCTTACCCGCGTCACCCGGCAGATGCAGCACGCCAGACGAGACCTTGCCGCGGTGGAGTCAGAGCAGCAAGCGTTGGCAAGCGGTGAGATCGCTCAGTTGCACATGGACGTTCAGGCCGCGGCTCTAGAGCGCCGTGACCTCGTCGCGGAACTTGCCGCCGGATTGCGGGAGCAGATTGCGGACGCGGTGCGCCGCCTCGAACTCATCGACAGGCAGATCAAGGCGCATGGAAGATAAGCAGGGAGCGGGCCTGCGGCATATCAGAACCGGCAGCGCCCTGGCACCGGGAACCATGCGGTCCGGCATCGTTGCGCGCGGACGGCGAGATGCTGCGGCCACAAACTCGCACTACAGGCAAGCCGTCGAGCACCGCAGCAGCGGCAATTTGCAGGAGGCAGTCGCCAGCCTGCGACTTGCCGCTGGTCAGGGGCATGCAGAATCTCAGTACCTGCTAAGCACCTTGATGGAAGCGGGTGACGGTGTTCTGGCGAATGTGGCAGAAGCTGCCCTGTGGGAGCGAAAAGCGGCCGAGCAAAATCATGCCTACGCGCAGGCCAATGTCAGCTTTCGTTACTACACAGCGGGGGAATTTAATCAGGCATTTCAGTGGTGCGAGCGCGCCGCAGGTAGCGGACTTGCATGGGCACAGTTTTACCTGGGCCTGATGTACCGCAAGGGCGAGGGCGTCGCACGCAGCGACACCGATGCCGCCCGCCTGTATACCCTGGCAGCCAGCCAGGACTTTGTAGAAGCCCAGCAGAAGCTGGCAGAACTGTATTCCCTTGGCCTTGGCGTTGTGCAGAGCTACGCGCTGGCAGCCAGTTGGTACCGCAAAGCGGCAGCGCAGGGCCACGCGGAAGCGCAGTACCAGCTCGCACAGCTGTATGCAGTAGGGCAGGGCGTCGAACCTGATTACGTGCAGGCGCGCCACTGGATCCGAAAGGCTGCCCTGCAGGGCCACCCACAAGCTCTTTGTGAGTTGAAACAACGAGAGTATCGCGACGCTTAGACGCTACCGCTCATCCGTGTACAGATTACCCCGCCTGTAGGATTCCGGCCTGGATCGCCAGTTCTGCGGGAGAGTATGGCTTAAGCTGCAGAGCCATAGAAATGGCCTGCCCAGAAACAGGTTTGTGGAGGATCAGGAAGTAGGTTGAAACAGAATGGCGGAGAGACAGGGATTCGAACCCTGGATACCTTGCGGTATACACGCTTTCCAAGCGTGCGCGATCGGCCACTCTGCCATCTCTCCGTGCGCCTTTGATCTTAACACGGTCGACTTGTACGGCGTCGAACCTTTGCGCGAACTATATCTGCTCCTGCTCCAGGTGCTTCGGTAAGCGACGCGCCATCAACGGTGTCAACAGCAGGATTGAGAGCACCGTCGTGATCATGCCGCCTACCACCACCCGTGCCAGCGGTTGCTGCGCCTGCGCACCGATACCGTTGTTTATGGCGGCCGGCAGCAGGCCCAGACCGGCGGACATGCAGGCCATCAGCACGGGGCGCATCTCGTCAAGCGAACCTTCGCGCAGACCTTCAACACGTCCGTGAAGCTGTTGCGCACGGCGTATGCCTGACAGGAAAACCACCGCACCCAACGTGGCCACGCCCGTAAGTGAGGTGAAGCCTACGGCTGCCGAAATGGAAAAGCTGGTGTGCGTCACCAGTAGCGCAAGAATGCCGCCCACAAAGGCGAACGGCAGCGTGCCCAGAACGATCAAGGCATCAAGCCAGGTATTGAACTGCGTGTACAGCAGGATAAGCACAGCCAGAAGGCTGATGGGAATGATGACCGCGAGCCGCTTCTGTTCTTTCTTGAGCGAGTCGAACTCTCCCGCCCAGGCATAGGTATAACCGGTCGGTAGCGTAATTTTTTGCGTCAGTTGCGCCTGTAAGTCGGTGATGGTTGCGGCCAGATCCCTGCCACGCACGCTAAACTTGATGGGGATGTAGCGCCGGCCAGCTTCACGGTAAATCTGAAAGCTGCCCTGGCGTACACCGATGGTCGCCACCTGGCTGAGTGGAATGCTGCTGCCATCTGCCGCCGGCAGCAGGATAGAGCCGACACTTTCCGGGTTATTCCGGTAGGCCTCGGGATAGCGCACAGTGATGTCGAAGCGGCGGTCACCCTCTACCATTTGCGATACCGGCGCGCCGCCCACGGCAGCCTGAATGGCGGCATTCACATCTGCGGGTGCAATACCGTAGCGGGATGCCTTGCTGCGATCGACCTGGATCACAAGCGACGGCTGGCCGTCCACCTTGAAGATGCCAACGTCCTGCACACCGGGTACCCTCTCCATGACGGCCTGCACGTTCAGTGCCTGCCGAGAAAGTTCGCCAAGATCGTCGCCGAAGATCTTCAGAGAGTTCTCCCCTTTGACGCCGCTCATGGCCTCTTCCACGTTGTCCTGGATCTGCTGCGAGAAGCCAAGCACCGCACCCGGGTACTTGCTGAACTCATGCTGCATCTGCCCGATCAGCTTGTCCTTGTTGCCGCGCACCGTCTTCGGCCACTGGCTTTCATCCTTAAGATCAACAAGGAACTCGAGGTTGTTGAAGGTGGTGACATCGGTGCCGTCGTTGGGCCGGCCGATCTGCGAGACCACCTGCTTTACCTCGGGGAAGGCTGTGAACTCTCCACGGAACTGATCCGCGACCTTCTCCGCGGCGGCAAAGGAGATGTCCTGTGGCAGCGTTGCGCGCACCCACAAGTTGCCCTCTTCCAGCGGCGGCATGAACTCACCTCCGACAAAGAAGACGAAGACCACGCCGCCGACGACCAGGCCCGCAATGGCCGTGACCCACACTGTGCGTGAGTGACGCAGCGTCCATGAGAAGGCGCGGTTGTAATGTTTGCGGAAGAAGTTAGAGAGCCACGTGCCTTCACCGGCGTGTTCGTCACCCTCTTCAGGCGCAGCGGCAGGCGGGTTTTTCGGTGCCAGCACCATCGCCAGCACCGGTGCAAAGACAAGCGCGAAAAGCAGCGCCCCGATCAGAGCGAAGCCATAAGTCACCGACATGGGAGCGAAGATTTTGCCGGGCACGCCCTGCATGGTAAACAGCGGAATAAACGCGACCAGGATAATGGCGGTAGAGAAAAGGACTGGCCGTGAAGCCTCCTGCACACCCTCAATGATCAGCGTGGCAAGATCGTCTTCGGCCAGCCTGCGCGACAGCTTGCGATGGATGTTCTCGAGCACAACGATCGAGGCATCGACCAGGATGCCGAAGTCAATGGCACCAATGGAGATCAGGTTCGCTGAGTGGTCGGTCAAGACCATCATGCTGAAGGCGAACAGCACCGCAAAGGGAATCGTGAAGGCAGCGATCACGGTGGTCCGCACATCGCCGAGCATCAGCAGCAGGATGAGTGTCACCAGCACCAGACCGGTAATGATGACGTGCTTGACGGTGTGTTCCGTGCGATCGATCAGAACTGTGCGATCGCTGATGGTATCAATGCGCATGCCAGGCGGCATCAAGCCATGGTTAAGCTGGTGAATCTTTGCCTTGAGGCTTTCCAATGCGGGGATGCTCTGCTCATCCTTGTTCAGCAGCACAATGCCTTCAACGATGTCAGGGTTGCGGTTGCGGCCGATCTTGCCGAGCCTTTGCTGCGAGCCTTCCTTGACCGACGCGACATCACCCACTAACACGGGCACGCCACCTTTTTGAGCCACCACGACCTGCTGAATGTCAGCGACGGTATGCAATTGGCCAATGGCACGCACGTTTACGCTCTGCTCGCCCAGCGAGATGTAATTGCCGCCCGCGTTGGCATTTGAGCTCTGCACGGCTGCCAGCACCTGCGGCAGCGTGACGCCATACGACAGCAGTTTCTGCGGATCGGCTTCGATCTGGTACTGCTTCACCTGTCCGCCGAAGGTGGTGATATCAATGATGCCCGGCACCTGCTTCATCTCGCGCCGTACAAGCCAGTCCTGCGTTGCCGTAAGGTCGTTCATGGAGTACGGACCGGTCAGCTGGTAACGATAGATTTCGCCCACGGGGGACCAAGGCGACAGCAACGGCTGCAGTCCACTGGGCAGTTGGATCAGTTGCAGACGGTCAAGCACCTCCTGCCGGTCGCGAATGTAGTTGCTGGTAAAGGTGAAGTAGAGCTTTACATCGGACAAGCCAAAGATGGAAATGGAGCGGATGCTTTCCAGATGCTGCACCCCGTAGATGGCCGTCTCAACCGGTGCGGTGACCTGCTGTTCCATTTCTTCAGCAGACCAGGCCGGATTTTGCGTAATGATCTCCACCAGGGGAGGGGAGGGGTCGGGATAGGCCTCGACATCCAATTGCAGCGCGCCAAACGTTCCGGCGACCAGCATGCACGCAAGCAGGATGAGGATTAACGCGCGAAGGCGTAGAAGCATGCGTACCAGCGCGGCCATGACTAATCTCCCACAGGTGCGCGTAGAAATCCCGCACCGGTCTTGACTACGCGCTGGCCGTCACTCAATCCGCTGACCACTTCGACATCGTTGCCGTGGTCGGCACCGGTTCGCACCTGACGAAGAGCGAACTTGCCGTCCGTACCTTGGACATACACAGCGGTGCTTTCGCCATCATGAACCACCGCAGTTTGCGGTACCAAGATGACCGTGGTCGATGGTCGTGAGATCTGCAGGCTGGCGAACATCGCCGGCTTCAATCGGTGCCCGGGATTGGCAAGCACAACGCGAGCCCGCAGGGTATGTGTGGCCGGATCAAAGACGTCGCCGACGTTTGCCAGCGTGCCGTGGAAGACCTCTCCGGGATATGCCTGCACCGTCACATCCACGTGCTCAGCACGTTTCAGCAGCGTCAGGTCACGCTCAAACACCTGGCCCACAACCCAGACGTGATCCAGGTTGGAGATGGTCGCAATGCCACCTGCGGCAGAGTTGTCGAGCGATCGCTGCAACTCTCCATTCGAGGTACCGACATCGATTACCGTGCCGGAGATGGGCGCGGCAATGGGAGCAATGTCCGACGTGCTGTTCTCAGAGAAGCCCAGTTCACGCAGCCGCTGGCGGCTCCGGTCAAGCTCCGCATGTGCACCCCCGGCAACAGCCTGCAGCTCCAGAAAGGCCGCTTGCGACAGCACCTCGTGATCCAACAACAGCTTGCCGCGATCCCGCGTGCGGTCGGCGCGGTCGGCTTCCACTTTAGACTTCTGAAAATCGGATCGCGCCATTGCCACGTCGCCGCTCTGCAGCATGGCTACGGTCTGCCCCTTGCGCACGTCCTGGCCGGCGATCACCTTCAACTCCACAATGCGCCCCGCCAGAGGAGGGAAGATGTGCACCAGTTGCGTCGGGTCCGACTCGATGTGTGCCGGCACGGTCAGCGTGTCGTTCAGCGTGCTGGAGTGGGCCGTGGTGGTGGTCAGATTTGCAGCAGGCAGATCGGCTTCAGGCGCAGGCTTGGCCTTGCATCCGCCGCCTGTAAACGCAACTGCTGCAAGCAGCGACAGAGCCGTGCCGGTTCCAGTCCTTGTCATGGAGTCACCTCAGTCGCCGTGGCGTAGGAAAGTTGGTGCAACGCAAGCGCCGCCTGCGCCTGGGCTGTCAGCGCGGCAAGGTTGGTCTGCCGGTAGTCCTGCAGAGCGGAAAGGTAATCAAGCAGGGTGGCGCTGCCGTTCCGGTACGCGAACTCGAGGTTGTCACGGACATGCGCAGCCTCCGCCAGGTACTTGCTTCGGTAGCGATCCGCCTGCACCGCAGCTGCCTGGTAAGCGGCATAGCCTTGGTCCACGTCGGAGATGACCTGGTTGCGGGCCTGCAACAGCAATAGCCGGCTGCTTTCTGTCTCACGGCGTGTTCTCTCCCGCTCGCCCTGGTTCCTGTCGAAAATGCGGAGGGGTATCTGCAGGCTCGTGCCGAACGTGCTGCCCGTTCCGCTGTGCTCGTATTCCAAGCCAAACTGCGGATCGGTTTTACCCTGTGCCGCTGCAAGGCGGACGGTCGCTTCATTCGCCCGTACCAGGCGATCAGAAGCCAGCAGGTCAGGGCGCGCGGCAAGCGCTGCATCCTCAAGCTGTGACAGAGTGCCGGCAGGCGCGGCAAGTACCAACGATCCGGCAATGTCGAAACTCGGCACTGCACGCGGAAAGCCCAGCAGCGCCTGTAGCTGGTCACTGGCCTGGGTCAGGTTCAGTTGCGAGTTCGTTAGATCATTTTCAAAACCGGCAAGCTGTAGCTCGATCCGCTCGAAATCGGTACGGCTCACATCGCCCGCTTCAAGGCGAAACTGCATCAACTCCACCGTCCGCCTGTACCCGTCCAGGTTGTCAACAGAGATGGTCATTGCTTCCTTGGCCTGAAGCATTCGCGTGAATGCGGCACGCACGTTGTAATCCAAAGCGCGCTGTTGATCGTCCACCTGGGCACTAGCCACGCCGGTGTTGGCACGAGCTGCATTCAGCCGGAGCGCACGCTTACCGCCTACCTCAAAAGTTCGTTGCACGCCGATGCCGGCAAACATCGGCCCGTTCGGGTCGGTTTCTGCCAGACCAGTCTGCGTGGTTTCACCCACCAGGAAAGGATTGAGGCGCAGTCCGGCGGTAATTTCGTTCGCTTGCACAGCGGAAAGGTGTTGCCGCGCACCCTGCAGTGCGGGGCTGTGCACCCGCGCGTAATCGACAGCCTGTCGCAGGGTCAGGCCCGGCGGCGGAGCAGCATCAGGTGCAGTCTGCCCAGAGGCAACACGCATCAGGGCCAGCATCCCGGCAAATAGAAATTTTCTTTTCATACAGATACAGTTCTTCTCAGCGGAGACACACCGCAGATAGAGCAAAGCAAGGACTGTTGGCGCCGCGCGGCGGCAGAAACGTCAGCTAAGCGAGAACTGGGGCGGAGGCCGGACCGCTTCCGGGCGGAAGTAGTTAAGCCGGACTCTTGGTGGAGCAGCTTTCAACCGGATCAGGACGCCGGGACTTTTCCGCCGTGCAACCGCTAGGAGGACCACCAGCAATGCGGCAACCAAAGAACCTGTCTCTACCTGGCTGTTATCCGGCGATCCCAACAGCAACGTCGCTCCCAGGTGTCGCCCAGAGGTCTCGACGTCGAGCTTGGCGCGCTGCATGTCGTCGGTCATTGAGAGCGCCGGAAATAGAAACAGCGCCAGCAATGCCGTGCACCCAATTGCAACCGGCAAGGAACACCGTAACTGCCCATGAGCATGCGCACGGGACGCCAACAAGAACAGTGTCAGCGTAGTAGCCAGCCAGAGCAGATTGAGCAGATGTTCCACTAACTCGGATTGTAGAACATGATTACCCCGGCAATGTGGAATTGATCACAGCAGCCGTCCTGCAAACGTTATGTCTGATAACAAGTATTCTGTATCGTGGGCTTGTACGAGCAAAGCGGAACTGTCGTAGCTGTG
>CAXTFT010000076.1:0-16516 GCA_964243585.1 uncultured Terriglobus sp. | reverse complement strand
CCCAGCGGCCGCATCCACACCCAAAGCATGCACAGAAGCGCAGAGGTTGGCACCACAAGCGGCAGCGCGGCGACCTTGGTACAAAGTCCAGCAGCGCCACAGGCAAAAGGTGGCTCCACGCCCAAAGCTGTGCCTGCAGGCACGCCTCCAGTGTCGTCGTTACCTTCGCCAAAAAGCCTGCCGAAAGATTGTGCCAGCGCGCCAGCGACTGTCCAAATACCTCCTGGTGTGAACACCTCCATGGGACAACTCATGACCAACAGCTTTCCTGATGGCAAGTCACAGGAGCACGGCGGCATCATTGCGCAGGATGCGAAGGGAGCAACGTTCATTACCAATCAGCGTGGTGGCGAGTCCGGCACATCTAAGCCAATCGCACACTGCTGCGAGCTCGTCAGAACTCGGTCTCTTCCACACCACCCCTATGACAAGACAGAGGGTGACTACACCGGAGTTTCGCTCAATGGTGCTGACCTTTGCGATGCGGCGAATGAACACGAACCGTCCTATGTGCAGATCGGTCAGAGCCAGTTTCTTATGCTGCCTACGCAGGCGACGCCCAAGAACTTGGATCATGACGCACTTAGCGACTCACAGAACGCGAGAACCCAGGAATTAGTAGACAAGGGGACCAGCTTTCCAGAGGCTACTCGCGCAGCTGCAAAGGAAACGGCACAGAAGAACAACATAGCCTACTACGAGGGACAGGATGGCTCACTTAAGAAAGTTAGCTGCTAGGCTCACACTCTTTACATTGATTGTTGTTGTTTTACCAGTTTGTAGGATTGAAGGGGCTTCCATGGCGGCAGACACAGCGTATGTTTTCACGGAGGTCCGTACTGATTGCGATCTTCAGATTGCTATGGGACAGTCCGGCAACTTCACGGTTAGTGTCACGATGAGGCCGCAAGGAACCCGCTTTCGTAGCGAACAGCAGTCACAAGCGACTACCTTGGCAAAGCGGGCTCAGGCAATCCTGAGTGATCCCTCCAAACAAAACCCCGAAGGGCTCGCTTCCCTTTCTCTGCGCAACGAGCATAATGGCACCGCAACGTCGTGGAACCCTGCCAACGAGACTGACACCCTACGCAACTTCCGGGAGCAGATGGAGAAGGCTGCCAGGGCACAGTTTGTCGTCAGTTTCTCTTACCTTCTGTCGGGTAGACGGGCTAAAACGCCAAGCGACGCAACGCTGCTCTATAAAGCTGGGTTGCAGCTAGTAGGTACCAGCTATCGTGACCACTCTGTTCAGGACGACACCGGCCTTAAGCTGATTGCTGCACAGTCCCTCGAACGGACGCAAGGACCGGAGGCTGCCGCGCCGATGCTCGGCAGAGTTCTAGAGAACCGCCTCGCGGTTTGGGCAAGGCGTGACCATATCTCCATGGTGTCGGAAGTCCGTTAGCTGTCGACGGACTATGCCGATCTTCCATCGCCACGCCGACCAGCAACCGCATCATGCTGACGGAAAGCCACGCCGACACCGGTGGCCGCCCCGCCATCGTGCTCGAAAGCGCAGGCGATATCGTCATGGCCGCACCCAACGGACGCATCCACACCCAGAGCATGCACAGAAGCGCAGAGGTGGATGTCACCGGCAGCATCGCCAGGGCGGTGGGTGCGGCAGGCAAAGCACCGCCAGCGTTTAAGGCCTCCGCACCTGGCGCGGCATCCAGCAGTGGCTCATCATCTGCGGGGGCAAGGGCGGCTACCGCGGTTGCTGCCACTAAGCCATTCGATTGCACCTCATCGTGGGCAGCGCTCGATCAGCAGGCAAAGCAGACCTGTGACAGCTTCGGCACTGATATCCGGGCCAGAAACAAAAAGATCTCCTCTGATTACGCGAAGATGTACTTACAGGACAAGCGCCTTGAGTGGGCCGGAATGGCTGGCTACGCGTCCAAACAGGTCGGCTGCGGAATGGATGCATGCGACAACACTCCTCTGGCTGGGACCATGAAAGATGCTCTTGGTCAAGGCAATCGAGCGGTTTACGAGGAGATTTATCCAGTTCACCAGTTCTATGAGAAGCATGATTTAGACAAGCTAAGGGAGTGCGCAAGCAAGCGCAGTCCGAACGGAGTGCCACCTTCTGTGGTCAGGGGGTTCGAGAAGATCGATGCCGGTGATTCGAAGACGGGTTCGTTGCTCATCCTCCAGCATGAACAGCATGATGTTCTGCAGCCACTGGTGTTTGACAGGAGCGACATCGGCGCCATGATGGCGACAAATCAGGCAGCATCAAAAGCAGGTCTGCCACTAGCGCAGGAAACAAAGGTCGCATTCAGTTCTAGGTGTAACGGTCAGACAGAAGCAATTTTCACGGGGAGCAATCCCGCCACGTATGAGCAACGTTGGCCATTTGCATCTAAAGTCGGCGATACCTTCGACCACTTTGCAAAGAACCCCGTAGATGCTCAATTGCTCGACAAGGGGCTGACTGAAATCTATGAGAATGGACGCTAGGCGCGCCATGAAATGGGGTCAATGGGTATTTACCGGCCTAGTGTTGTTCAGTGTGATGGCTTATGGGAGGTTTCGTTTGCAACAACCGAACTCGCAACACCTCGAGCTTGACCTCGGCAGAAGCATCGCGCAAATCGAAGCACGTTCCACATACCGCTTCGACCCAAAGCGCGCTCCGCTTGACATCGACATCTATACCGTTTCAAGCCCGGTGGTGATTACTGTTGCCACTGCCGGGTGCCCGGTTACCTTCCCTGTAGGGAAGTACGCTGCCCTCGACGTCAATGGAGGCAAGCTGGACAACTATGACTTCTCCCCTCATCTTCGGTATCTTACGTTTCAAGAAGCCGTCACTCTAAATCATCAACTCGTGTCAGCCATTGAGAAGGCCGGTTGGAGAAAAGATCCCGACGTTCAGCGTCCATCTATCACAGAAGTACCGGTTCGCTTGGATGAGGTTGCTGACGGCAGAAAGATTGACATCGACGGCTGGCGGTGTGCCGGGCAGGTAATGCAACTTCGCTTGCAACGCCAGTACAGAGCAGGCTCGTCTGCAGCCGTTCGATCAGACCTAAAAGGTGACAGCTACATCGTCACAGTAAATGTGACAACACCCGCATAGGCGCGGCTGGGATGTGAACTTCTACCCGCCGGCTGTTTCTCCTAGCGCGCTTATCACGATGTGGATCCAACCTACCTCAACGCTTACGCCGCTAAACATCCAGATGCTACTTGTTAATAGAGTTCAGCGAAACTACTTAATTCTCATACTGGGCCTTTGTTTTAGGTTCAGTTTCGCGGAGGTTCGTGCCATGGAAGCCTACCGGGTCAGCATACCTATGCTGTGAGATACAAGACCTTGCGACTGAATCAAACAAAGGAACGCTCGTGGAGCTAAGTAGCGCCACTAAGTCCTTTGTCTTTATTTCACAGCTAAATAGCGCTGGTGCCCTGCTTCAGGGTAAATAGGCAAAAAGACCAACAACTACGCCGACCTTCACAGGGGCGAGATCTTAGCTTCCATACTCAATGACAATAGTATTCGCAGTACGACACTGCACAGCCTACTGTGAAGCCAGGTCCTTTAATCACTGGCTTAGATGCGCTGCAATCGGCTTGTATGTTGAAGCAAATGTAGCCGGGTAGGTAAGTCGAAACGATTTGAGTTGGCCATGGCTCTTGAAGGTTTCGCCTAAAATACGGTGCCGCTGGATGTCTACAGCGATGCCAGCATACTGCCGGGCCCACACCATGCGTGCGTGTGAAAAGTGTATGCCATCTGCCGGATCGCTTAGTCGGGCAGGGTGGAAGGCAAGCATGGCCACGCCTTCGCTACAGACCTTAGAGGCTGCTGTTAACCGGTCAGACGCTACCGGGTTAGAGGGTGGAGTGTTGTACTTCACAAAGGGCACCGTCAAAGCTTCCCTTAGTGTCAAGGGCTTCCGATGGCGGAGACAAGGCCAACAGCGGCTCTCCGGAGTACGCTCTCGACGTACAGTTTTCTGATGCGGCTTTGCTGGATATGGGACAGACGAGAGCATATGAGGAACGGCAAAAGTTACACGGCGATATCAACAAAGAATTCAAAATCGAATACTGGTTAATCGAGCCTCGCCCGCAGGTGCAATTCAATCACACCGCTAATTGTCAGCTTGGCTGTATCTGTTCTTATGTTGACGGCCTGTGCGGGATGCAGGCCAAGCGAAACTTCAATGAGTGAGCGAGACAAAGCGCAGGCGCTGATGGTGGATTACGGCAGGCACGCTGGCAAAATGGACACGGCGCACCAGGCCTTCGATTAAAACAATGATTGTTCTTTCGGGGATTTCAGCTTTCACTATTTTCCCGAGAAAGGCATACTGCAAGCGCGCGTTTACGTGGCCAAAGTCAATACAAAGGATTACCCAGAGACGCTTACAGCTGTGCGTCAAAGCGCAGCGGGGCTGAATGACCCGACCATCGGCGGCATGTATGACCGCGCTGGTGGCCAGTTTATGCTGGATGAGCAGAAGCAGATGTTCTTTCTTGTTCGGGACTTCACCCTGTCTCAGATCGATGAGGCCACCTTCACTAAGCAGGTCGACGCACTCAACGAGTATCAGAAATTTGGGTTACAAAGTGGCTTGCATCGTTGCGGATCAGGGCCATGGTGCGAAGCCAAAGCCTACGCAGCGCATCGACCGTGAACACGAAGAATGCGAGAACACAGAAATTAGTGGACAAGGGGCCGGCTTTCCAGAAGCTACCCGCACAGCGCAAAAATCACTCTGACAGCCGTCTTATGCGTACGGCTGTCAGAGTGAATGATGTGCAACAGCGGTATGCGACCGGCTTCACAGCCCTAGCACGTGAGCGAGGCAGAGTTTATGCACAACATCATCAACGAATTACATTGATGGCAGCTGCCGCCAAGCCGAACGATGACAGGATTTGCGAGTAGTCAATCAGTTGGCGCAGGGCCGTTGGCCGGATCAGTTTTTCGGGAACCACGATGGAGTCGCCTGGATTGATCCGTGCATTGTCGAAGCGGTTAGAAAACACCGAGTTAGCCTGTTCACGGCTGAAGATAGAACCGTCCGCACGAATAATGAAGGCACTCTTTTTATCGGCGATTCGATTCGGCCGTCCGGCAAGCGCCAGGTAGTTCTCCATCCTGGACTTCTGGTTGTAAAGAAAAACATTCTGACCATATACTGCACCAATTACGCTGATGGTGCCTGGAACGGAAGGGACGCGGAATACGTCTCCATTCTCGAGAGCGAATGCCGGTATGGCTTGCAATCCGGTGCTTTGCGGTTCAAAGGCAAGCACAACCCGGCCCGTTGCACGCATCTGGCGTAACTGACTAATTAGATTCTGCTGTTCTGCAAGTGAGGTTGGATCCAGTAC
Source organism: uncultured Terriglobus sp. (assembly GCA_964243585.1). Taxonomy (GTDB): domain Bacteria; phylum Acidobacteriota; class Terriglobia; order Terriglobales; family Acidobacteriaceae; genus Terriglobus. Next base: position 11,161 of record CAXTFT010000076.1, on the reverse strand, counting down.
ACCGGTCGAGGAGGAGACGGCGCGCACTGCCAAGGCTCGCTGCATGTCCGTGGAAAGATGGCTAATATATTCATCCAACCGCTGCTGCTGAAAGACCCGCGCAGATTCCCGCAGGAATGAGCTGCCATAAAGGTAGGCCTTTGAAGTGAAGCCTCCGGCCCTCCGTATAAGTTCCGGGAGCGTCTCTCCAGGCTGCGTGCTGTACACACCCGGTGAAACAAACTCACCCTCCAGGCGGATGAACTTTGTCTGGGCGTCCAGGGAAACCGGTATGTCTTTCTGAGAAAGAATCGTCACCACGTCGCCAGGCTGCAGTTCCAGGTCCTGTGACGCATCGTGCTCCTGGATAAGGCGCCCCAGGTTGAATGGGACCAGCGAACTCTTCAGCGTGTTTGGGTCGAGCCGCTCAATCACTGCATAAGACCAGTTGATTTCAGGCGCGGGGATCTGGATGCGATTGACCGGGGTGTTGTTCGCCGCAGTAGCCGTGGACAGTGATGACCTTCGCGAAGCACTGTCCGGAGTGGTTCCCGAAACCGCCGCTGCTCCCGCGGCCATGCCTGTTTGTGCCGCGTCTTGTGGGGTGATCACACCGGTCACAGCGGGCCCAACCTGTCCGATCAGACGGGCTTCTTCACTTGACGTGCGGCCTAATACACCATCCTCCGGAAGATTGTTTTCGCGCTGGTCCCCGTCCTCGTAGGAAGCGGAATCCGGCCGGGTGTCGTACCCCGTGTTCTGCTGCAATTGACGAGATGTTTGTCCAGTCCGCAGCGGTCCCCTGCTGTTTGAATAAGGGGCTTGATCCTGCATCCGCGGGGCGGGAACGAGCGGTTCAAAGAGAGGTGCCGGTACACCGAGACGATTGCGTTCACGCCAGTAATTATTCGTCAGCAGCGACATGCGGTCTGGAATGATTTCATTCAGCCGCATACCCTGGTGCCAGGCGAATCGCCCTGGATTCGCAAGATTTCCGCGAATGGTGACCGTCTTCTCATACCCGGCGGAGATATGCCCCACGTAGAGTACGTCGCCGTCTCGCAGGGCCATCGCACGTCCTGCGACATCCACAGCAACCGTCAAAGTATGGCGGACATGATCTTCACCGATTCTGTCCAGCGTAAGGTTCGAGCCTGTACCAACAGCAGAAAATCCACCCGCCAGATCCAGCACGTCTTGCAGGGTGCTGTTGGCCTTCAACTCGTACAACGCCGGGTGACGCACACTACCGCCCAAGGCAATCTGCGGTCCGACGGCCGGGATAAAAATTGTGTCGCCGTTTTCCAGGTGCACGTCTCGAGTTTTGTCGCCACGCAGCACCAGGTCGTAAAGATCAAAATCCGGCAGAACCGTGGTGCCCCGGCGAACTTGAATGTGTCGCATGGAACCACGAACATTGGGTCCGCCGGAGGCGAATAAAGCGTTGAGCACCGTGCTGAGCGAACTCACGGTGTAAGCGCCCGGCTGGCGTGCTTCGCCTACAACATAAATCTGAATCGAGCGAAGGCGGCCAAGGTTTACAGTCAGGTTATAGTTCCGGTACACGCGGTTTACTGAGGCCGTAATCTGCTGCTGCAACTCGTCAAAATGCAGGCCCGCAACGTGAATCGCGCCAACTTTGGGGACGTAGACAGATCCTGAACGGTCCACTGTCAACTGGCTGTTAAAGGTCTCAGGTCCCCAGATGCGCAGCAGGACTTCGTCGCCAGGACCGACAATGTAATCAGCGGTAACAGCAATCTGGTCCCCCGGGGCAAACGTTGAAGGTACGTTTTGAAACAGATCGCGGCCAAAGACCGACAACGTCTCACCATTTGCACTGCGTGCAAGGCGCTGAAGATCTGTCAGGGGATCCGGAGGAAACCTTGACGTCTGCGTGTTTTGCTGGCCCGCGCGGGAAAGAGTGTTGTCCGTTCCAGCCTGGTCGACATAGAGCGAACTGTTCGATGTATTCCGTTGCTCCAGGCCGGTCGTGGGAGCCGTTTGCTGGCCGCTGAGATTAATATCCTGCTGTTGTTGTTGCAGGATATTTGCGCTTGCACAGGATGGAGCAGAAGGATTATTGGCACAATCCTGAGTGCTGCCAAGGAACGACGGCAATTGTGCACATGAAGTTCGCTCCCAACCCAGCAAAAAAAACGCCGAGAAAAGCCAGCAGGCAAGCCAAAGAGGCTGCTGGCGGGGCTTTGGGACGCTGCCGACAGCAAAATCAGATTGCTTTTTTCTTCTCATTCCAGGACTCGTTCCACAATAACAGAGCCAGCGGAAGTAACTAATGCACGGATTATCTGCGGTGTGATCAAACTGTTAACGCGTGCCAATTGCGCTTTCACCAAGTTCCTTTTTCTTGGTAGCATGCAGTGTGACAAATGCTGACTTCGCCGTTGATACGGTCGCTACTGCTTCCCTGGCGCAGAGGATCGGTATCGTCATACCTACCTATAATGCTGAGTCCTATTGGCCCGAGCTGAGTGCTTCTCTCGCCCTTCAGGGCATCCCGCCTGATCAGATTCTGATTATTGACTCATCCTCAAAGGATGAGACACGTTCGCTTGCCACGCAGAGTGGATACCGTGTTGTTTGCATTAGTCAAAAAGATTTCAGTCACGGTGCAACACGCCAGATGGCTTGTGAGTACTTCCCAGTCGCAGAATTACTCGTCTTTATGACCCAGGATGCCATTCCACATGGTGACGATTCGATCAAGCGCCTTTGCCAGGCCCTGGACGATCCTTTTGTCGGAGCCGCATATGGCCGGCAGGCTCCCCGCATGGAAGCCAATGCGATTGAGCGCCATGCCAGGCTATTCAACTACCCGGAGCAATCACAGGTAAAGACCTTTGAAAGCCGGCATGTCATGGGCATCAAAACAGCTTTTTGCTCCAACAGCTTTGCCATCTATCGCTGCTCGGCTTTGAAGGCGATCGGTGGCTTTCCTACGGATGTGATTCTGGCGGAGGATTCTGTTGTGGCGGCACGTCTGCTGATGAGTGGCTGGAAGGTTACTTACCAGGCCGATGCCGTTGCCGTACATTCGCACCCTATCCGGTTACGACAGGAGTTTTCCCGCTATTTCGACACGGGTGTACACCATGCGCGCGAAGACTGGTTGCAGAAAACTTTTGGCGAGGCGAAAACGGAAGGAAAGCTCTTTCTTAAGTCAGAACTTCAATACCTTGGGGCGCATGCACCCCACTTCATCCCGCTGGCACTCTTTCGCACAATGAACAAGCTGATTGGTTACCGCCTGGGTAAACTTCAGCAGTACCTGCCATTTGCCATCAGTCGCAGACTCTCCGGCCACCCTCACTTCTGGGACAGCATTGCAGCGCAGAAGAAAAGGCCTGCAGTCCAACCAGAAGATTTTCCTGAAGGTCACAACGTTCCCACGCGGTAAGCTCACGCGGCGCGTCATAAAATGCCGTTAACAGCTAAGAATCAGCTGATGTACGTACATCAAGGTAGCAGTTGTTCACTTTTGTGCGGCGTCCACGTGATCTGCAGGCGGGCGCTCCCGTTGGTCTGTGAGCCGGGCAGATAGGTTGGCACCAGAAAGCGTTCGCCCTGCGCGAAGACGCCCAGTGTCCAGTCACCTCTCGCATAGCTGGCCTCTACAAATCCGTCAGAAGTTGTGCCGCCACCTGTAAGAAAGCGCGCTGAAAGCTTGTTTTGACGGAATCCGGCCTGTACGCGGGTGCGGGCTGAGAGCCAGTAGCCCAGCCGCCCTTCCATCGCGCGTCCGTCGCGGCCTACGGCATTGCCCAGTAGAAAGCCCTTGTTGGTGTTGCCGTCGCGGTACTGGTTGTTGATGAAGAAACGGGTACCACCTTCGTCTTCGCTTAACTCCTCTGAACTAGCCATCTCGAAGCGAAAATCAGCATGCGGCAGGCCCGGCAGCCGCGCTAGGTACACACCCGGCTGCCAGGGCACGCGGCGCGGCGCGGCGAGCGGGCTCACTTCATCATCGCCATAAGCATCCGCATAGATGGTCAGCAGGTTGCGCAGGCCCGGAACATGAAGGCGAAAGTCAAAGCCGCTTTTGCGATCACCCGGATCGACACGGTCGCCATACTCGCCCGTGCCGGTAGAGTTGCTGCTAAAAAGGTTGCTCTTCAGGTTACGTAACGTCATGGGATGATTGACGCCCCACAGGATGGACCAGCGGGTGAAGCCAAGCTCAAGATAGGGGCCGAAGGTGAGTTCTACCTTGCCGCCGTTAAAATAGGGTCGCGCTGGACGCTGGTGCCCCGAGAGCTTTCCCAGCACCAGGTCAAAGCGGTAGCTGCCCAGCGAAGGCACTAGTGGAAACGGGTGGGGCCGCGTCGCGACCAGTCGCAGGTTATATGTCGGTTCGGCATTTCGCGAGAACGCCCAGGGTCCCATCGTTGTAGGGCCCCAGTAAATCTCCTGCTTCCCAAAAGTTAATGCGTTGCCGCCGAAGGCGACGCCGCCGTACAACTCTAACGGGCGGGTGCGTACGTAGGCAGCCTGCGCCGGTTGGGGCCGGATCAACGCCTCGTCCGGAATATTTGGATTGATGGATGGGATGATGAAGGGAGCATTGTCCAACTGGTTGAAGAGGTTTGCCCGCACCTGCGTTACGGCTGGCGAGCCGGGGCCGGTCTGGAACTCCTGGCGGCTCCCCAGAAAAAAGCGTCCTGCCTGTGCTCGAAACCGGTAGCCCGCGATCGTCGAGGTGCCACGGCCCAAAGGCCGGCCGTAGTCGTTCCACCAGGTCTGGCCGAAATGGAAACCGTCGCTCAGGGCCGGTCCCGCGATCGTGCCCACCCGCACGTAGACCTCGTCAAGTACCGCAGTTGCCCGTCCATCTGGCTCCAGCAGTTCGTGTTCAAGGTCTGGCAGGAGACGCTCGGCCTCTGCCCTGGTTGTTCCACCGACGGGCGTATCCATGCTGCCGAAGCCAAATAGGATGTCCTCCGCTTCACGAAGCTGCCGCCGGCATTCCTGACGCGTCCACGGTCGGATGCTTACGCTTTGCGATGGAACCAATCCAAGGGTACTCAGGCGTTCCAGGGCGGGATATACCCAGCTGTCCATTGGCACAAATGCCGACCCGTTTGCATCACTGTCCATGGACGGATGCTGCTGCGCTATGCCCGGACTAGCAGCAGCGAGCCAAAGAGTCAGAACTCCACAAGGCAGCAGGCGTACTGCTATCCTTCTCACCGCGCAAAGCTTCGTCAAGAGAAAGGCCGTCACTCCTACCTGCATCTACGGCCAGCTTGGAACGCGGGCGCTTGTGGCTGTGTTGGCCGATTTCTGAGTATAGCAATCAGGGTGCCGTTCAGAAGGGCCTCGCCTGCATCACAGCCGTAGGATTCCAGTAGTGCCTGTGTACTATTTTAGCGTGGACAAAGTCACGTAACGTTCTGGCTTCGTCGGCTTCGTACTCTACGGAGATCCAGACGCTCTCAGCGCCTCCACCCAAAATCTCGCAGGTGATTTGACTGTCATACTTGTACTTCAGACGACAAGAAAGGAAGATCAGTTTTGCGAGGCTGGTTATAGCGAGATTTACTTGAGTACGTTGCAGTGAAGAAGACGGGTGGCTGGTGATCCTATTTGCGAGATCTCACAAAAGTGCTCAGCCCGATGCCAATCAGATGGAAAAGAGTGGTAGCTTCCTTCGAACTGTTACCTAAAACCGACATCATCTCCCATCCTCCGTGGCCCACGAAAGTGTCTCTTAGTCAACAAAGCATGTCGCAGCGCTTGCTTCCCATGCCTTCTCATGTCGCTGACGCAGCCAGAGGTCGGACACCACTTCAAATTAGGGCCGATTTCCAAGCTGCAGCGTTGTATTCGGTAATGCGGCACCACTGCTGTCGGTGACTACACCCGTAATCTGGCCGTTGGTCGACTGCGCATAGCCACTGCTTGTCGCTGCGACAGCAAGTGCAACCACCGGTGCCGCCTCCCAGGCAGCAGACAGAACGCTTAGCAACAGACGGGAAGAAAACGGTATGGCCCTCTTATTTTCTGGAAGCTGTTCCGAATCTCCATGACCCGGCGCACTAGAGATTTAGATAAAGTTTTTACTAAGCGTCTAGTTACTATTTTCTTCTATGATGCTAGCGCAAAAAGACAGAAACTTTCTAGACTGTAGCGCCCATGTGTTCTGCCTGCTATGTACTAATCCATTTTCTCCGAACCGTGTAGCGAGTGCATTGTCGCTGAGCAGCCGTATACAGGCTAAGGCGATTTCACCAGAGGAACGGCCGTCGACGAGGTAGCCAGTTACCTCGCTCAATATCGCATCAGGAACGCCACCGGCCATGCCGCCTATTACTGGCTTTCCACACGCCCCTGCTTCAAGGAACACAAGACCGAATCCCTCCGTATCGCCTGACTCTAATTCTCGATTCGGCATTGCGTAAACATCAGCGGTCCGGTAATACAGTAAACGCTCTTCATCGCTGGCAGTGCCGGCGAATATTATACTGTCGCTCACCTTTGATGCCACGGCTAAGCCACGCAAGCGGTGCTCGTCACTGCCTCCACCCACTATGAGCAAGATCGCGCTCGGAACCGACTCCAGGATGAGAGGCATTGCTTCGATTAACTTGTCTTGCCCTTTCCGCTCGTCTAGTCTGGCTAGGCAAAGAAGCACCTGCTTACCAATGAGGCCAAAGCGCCTTTCTATAGTAGGGTCTTTGGGACCGGGTGTGAACTGCTCTGCATCAACTCCGTTGTTAACCACGATTAGCTTTTCGGAGGGTACTCCAAGACCCTGCGCCAGGTCGTGCGTAAAGGAGCTTACTGCAACTACTCCGTCTGCATGCAACAATGCGGATGTCTTCAGCCGATCAAGGAACCTTTTTTTAGGGCTGACAGCAACTTCTTCGCCATGCAGGTAGAAGATGATCTTTATGGCAGCATTGTAACGGCGACAAAAACGGGCTATCCAATAAGTGCTTAAGGTTTGGATACACACGACGTGTATTGGCTGATTTCTAATCGCTCGTCTTAGGAACGCTGCAGCGCGCAATCGTGTCCAGAACACATTGACAGCAAATTGCAGCACGCCCCGAAGTCTCGGTTGCAGGCTCTGCGGTATTTCTGTTTCGTATGCCGGAACACGATACACCGGAAAAGCGAATCGATTGTCGTACGCCTCTTGCTCTTCTTTAGGAACTAGGGGATCACTTATTTTCGGTGCCGCCACCATCACGTGTGCCGACAGGTGCGACGCCAACGCGGCTGTCACGGCGCAGACTCCCCCAATTTCAGGAGCAAATTGATTGGACACCATCAGAATGCGAAGGCCGTTAATCGGTCTTTCGGGCGGTTTCACTTTGTCAGCTCTCCCCTCGCACATCAAATTACGGATCTAACACCTGATGTTTTGTTTTAGAACTTTGACACAGAACTGATGTTTATCGCAAAGACTGCACGTCGCCGTTAGTTGTTCCTTGATATGCTCCAATTTGGCGAACAGCTGCCTGGCGGCGAAACCGTGCCCCGATTTGCAGAAAGGGCCTCTCCACAAAAAAGTAACTGAAGAACGCTAATCCTACTGGAAATATGTAGCTTTGCGGATGGTGCTGCATCCATCCAAGAGGCCACCTACCCTGCGGAAAGGCTGTAAGGGACACACAGAAAAGCTCTTGCCACAAATACAAACTGTACGATACCAGGCCGAGGACGCGTAGAGGGTTCCATTCAAGAATCCTTGATAACACGGAACCGGGATTGAGAATGGTTGAAAGTAATAGCAACGGAAAGGAGGGTAGCCATAGATGCCCAACGAATCTAAACCTTAGCGCAGTTCCTAGACCGATCAAACAGACCACAAGAAACACTGGTCCGGAAGGAAGATACCGCTGGAAGCGTTCGCGGTAACCAGCCTGTCGAATGACCAATGCTAACCACGCAGCTAAAAACAACCAACAGAGTTCAGACTCGGAGTTAATCCCTTTGCTGGAGATCCAGGTACGTACAGCAAATTCATTCAGTAGTAAGAAGGCGGCAGCCAGACAGCCAAACCATCGCACCCGACGTTCTTCCCGCAATCCAATCAGGAGCCACGGCATGACAAGATAAAAGTGCTCTTCAACGGCCAACGACCAAAAATGGGCTGTGTACACAGCACCATCCGCGGGGTTGCTTGATTGATAAAGGTTGCGGACTGACAGCAGTGCCGACCACCATCCTCTGGAGCTAAACGCAATCACTCCCGCAGCGGAGAGGATGGCTACAGCAACAAGGTAGGTGAATGCTGCTGGCTGAATACGGAATAAGCGTCGCAGGTAAAAGGCACGTAATGAAACCGTTCCGGTGGCATGCTCCTCTTGCGCAAGGCGACTGCAGATCAGCAGCCCACTGATCCCAAAAAAGAGTTGGACGCCATTAGCACCCAGATTTTGCAAGCGGGAGAGAAATGGGTGCGAAGGGAAAAGAGCACCACCGTGAAATAACATTACTCCCAAAATCGCGATGGCTCTCCACCCATCCAGTGTGGGAATGTACCCGGTCGCAGGCCGAGCTAACGGGGGCTGGATTGCAGACTGAATTTGTGCATTGACCATGTCCCGCTAGTCTACGAAATTTACGTAGCCCTCGCTTGACCGCAAGACAAAGAATTAATCTTTCTAGATGCTGAGTTCTAGCGGTTACGACCAAGAGAATGCAATAGAAAGCCTCTCGAGATGCCGTAATCTCTACAGAATGGAAGGCAGCTTCTGCCGTGAAGGTGATAGGCAAGGTCGCAGGTCAGCCTTCCGTCAGAAGTTTGACTTTTAGATCCGGTCAAGAACGCCCCGCGGGTTACGTCTGAAGTGTGTTCAATCGATAAATTTACTAGACAGGGTTACATCGGCCATTGTCGGGTTCATGGGTCCGACGTAATGATAGGCGATGAGCTGAATTGACTGTGCTTTCCAAAACAGAGTGGCTTGCGAAATCTGCTTTATCCAACGAAAGTCAGCGCTATTGATAAACCGAGTGCTACTCCGGTCTTCACTCTGTTCAACCAGAATCGTGCTAATGCGGTAATTTTGGCACACGCTTTGCAGGTCATGATTACCGGTTAGTAGCCGTTCTCCGCGGATTATATGAACGGCGCGTCCGATGTCATGCTCCCTGATGATGACGGTAAGCACCTGCTGGTCTCGGCCAAAGACAAGAACGTTGCCCAGCCCTCCAGAATTGAAGAGTTGTGCTATTGCTTGCTGAACTGATGGATAGTCAGTGTAGCTAGCCTTCCAAGCTGTGTTAATTTCACTTGGAATAGGTAGCAGAATGACAAGAGGAACAAGCAGGCGGACGCCTACGGGCATCACGTCCATAGCAAATTTCAAAGCAGCAAGAGCTACTGCAATCCAAGCGGGCCACCAGAAAGTGGCGTGACGAGGCAGGCGGTTGTCGTAGTAGCTAAACGTTACATATCCGAAGCACAACCAGCCAATCCATAACGAATTTTCTTTAAAAACAACAAACCGCCTGAATATGGCACCAAGGCCTGCCAAGCTGATCAAGCAAAGCACAGGATTCAGAAGCGATGGTGCTAGTCGTGGGTAGTAGGCCCACGCCGCCAGAGACCAACGCTGAAGAGATCGGTATCCCTGCATTATTTGGTTGGTAGAACTACCAACAGACTGTCCGAGATTAGCGCGTCCGAACTTCGCTGTGAAGATAACAAGCGGCAGACACAGGATGGCAGTCGTGGCTACTGTAAACCAGATCTCTCGCCTGCGAAGATAACCACGATGACAGACTAGGAAGTGCAGGACGAGGGCGCAGTATAAGAACCACGCTGGCTGCTTACTGTAAACGACAGCCGCGCAGGCTAGTGCACAGCAGAACGCCCGTTGGTACGTGCCGGGTGTTCCGATCCGGTCCACAAGCCTGAAATACGCCAATGCCGCTACGCACATTACTGCTAGGGTAGGTAGTTCCAGCATTATTGCATTAAAGGACCACACCATACCTGGAGCGCTCATAAGAGCGAAAACACCAGCTAGGCTTAGATAAGTGGTGTACTGCCTACGGAGTAACGTGTAGAACGCTACGGCGAATAGCAGAGCAAAGCCGAACATGCATAGCCGGATCACAAGTACATGCGGACCTCCGACAAGGCAAACAAGGCCAAAAATTATCGGGATCAGTGGTGGCCAAAACACAAAGCCCAGCGCGGGATATTGCTTGTAGTAATTCAGTAGGTAAACGTTCAATGCATGCGAAGGATGATCGATCAAGAGATCGCGAAAGAAGTAGCCGTCCATTATGTGATGAGCAGAGTCAAGATCATCTATACCGTCGTTTCTGACGTTCGGGTGAGTGACGATACAGGTCATCAGAAAGATCATGGTGAGAGCAAGTGCAGTCTTGCGAGACGGTAAAAACCTGCGTGCGGGTGCGATCTCAGCTTTCCATCTGGCCTTGTCAAAAAGTTTTCGCATGATGAGCCTATTCTGAGCGTTAGCGTGCTTGCCTACAGTTAGGCAAAGAATAACAGGGCAGGAAAAATGATGACGTGTACTGTTTCAACAATACGTGGGAGACCAGCCTAGATATCCGCTGGCGATCCAATACTTTACACATCGCCGGCAGCCATGCGTTCGAGCATGAATTGTTGTACGGGAGGGAGCTCGCTGCGAAAGGCCGGAGCGTACTTTCGGGTTTCTGCAATGCAGATCAACGCATTCGCCATAGCCACAGCATCACCAACAAGCACGAGAAGATCGGCGCCTGTCAAGCACAATTCGCCCACGCCGTCTACACCCGTAAGAACAGAGGGAGAGTCCCCAAGGATATACACTGCAGAAGCGACATAGGCAACCCCTCTTAGATCAAAGGCGTGGCGAAGATGTCGGCTGCTGAAGAATGGCGACCTGTCCATTGTTGTCCTCAAAATGTGACTCGGTTTAGGAAGCTGTAATTCTGAGGCAAGCGTTCAAGTTCACTGCGTGAGGGTCCATCACCGACAATCCAGAGGGCAGGGTTAGAGATTTGCTCCTTTGCTGTAGCGACTGCCCAAATGAGCATGTCGATTCCTTTTCTGGCACTGCATGATCGACAAACAAAATGCTGGGATCGGATTGCCATGTGCTTTTCCGCTCCTGTTCTCGTCACCTGCCCTTAATCTCCTCCGTAAGCGTGTGGTCTTTCCCTCTGGTGTGATCTTCGTTTTGTGCAGACG
>CAXTFT010000075.1:0-16574 GCA_964243585.1 uncultured Terriglobus sp. | reverse complement strand
AGAACAGGACAAGAACGACCGCATGCATCTTTCCAATCTTCAAATCTTCCTGCTGCTGACCGTGCTTAAGATCGTGGTGGTTCTCGTAATCACGCTGACGGCGGTAGCTTATACGGTGCTGCTGGAACGCAAGGTGATCGGGTTGATCCAGAACCGCTGGGGACCCAGCCGCGTGGGCCCCTTCGGCCTGCTGCAACCGTTGGCCGATGGCATCAAGCTCTTTCTCAAGGAAGACCTGATGCCGCTGGCTGTCGAACGTCCGCTGTTCGTCATTGCTCCTATGATCGCGCTGTCCTGCGCGCTTGTCTCGATTGCCGTCGTCCCTTTCGGCGGTCTTTTCACGTATCGCGGCGTCAGTCTCTTCGAAATTTCCGATATTAACATCGGCCTGCTGGTCGTGCTCGGCATTACTTCTATCGGCGTGTATGGTATTGCCCTTTCGGGCTGGTCATCCAACAACAAGTACTCCCTGCTGGGTTCATTGCGCGCTTCGGCGCAGGTCATCTCCTACGAGCTTGCGCTTGGCCTATCACTGGTTGGTGTCGTGCTGCGGGCTGGTTCGCTGCGCATGCGCGACATTGTTGGCTCACAGGCACACCATGGCCTGCTCAGCTGGAACATCCTGCCGCAGTTCTTCGGCTTCTTCATCTACCTGATGGCAGCCTACGCCGAGACCAATCGCGCACCGTTCGACCTGCCTGAAGCAGAGTCCGAGTTGGTTGCGGGCTATCACACGGAATACTCCTCGATGAAGTTCGCCATGTTCTTTATGGCCGAGTACGCGAACATGATCACCGTAGCCTGTGTCGCTACCCTGATGTTCTTTGGCGGTTCCACGTCACCGCTGGGGCATCTGCTGCCGGACAACTTCGGCGGTCGGTTCCTTGCGCCGGTGTTCCCGATCCTTTGGTTTGTGCTGAAGATCTTCGGCTTTATCTTCCTGTACATCTGGGTGCGATCGACGCTGCCACGCTTCCGCTATGACCAGCTTATGAGCTTCGGCTGGAAGTGGCTGCTGCCTCTGGCCATGATCAACATCCTGATCACGAGCCTTGTGCTCGCCTTCCACGGCTAACACGCTGCACTACGTTTACAATCGGACGTACCGCCCAGAGCTTCAGCCAAGCTAAGGACTTGCAGGAACGATGCAACTAGCGCTCTTTTTTATATTCGCGGGGCTTTGCGTGCTGGGCGCGGTGAACCTGCTGCTGCAGCGGTCGCCGATCAACTCGGCGCTGTCGCTTGTTGTTGTCATGCTGTCGCTCGCCGTCATCTACTGGACCCTGGGCGCAGAGTTTCTCGCGGCAGCGCAGGTCATCGTGTACTCGGGCGCCATCATGGTGCTGTTTACCTTTGTCATTATGCTGCTGAACGCAGGAGAAGAGGTCCGGACGCGCGGATCACGAATCGCCTATATCGTCGGCATCCCGGGCGTGCTTTGCACCGCCGCAGTGCTCTCCTACACGTTCTTGCATGAGCGCTCCTTCGGTTATGCAAACCTGGGAGGCCGGTTGAACAGTGGCGTCTCAAATATGACAGAGATCAGCAAGGTGCTTTTTACGGATCTGCTGCTGCCTTTTGAGGTCACCTCGATCCTGATTCTTGTCGCGATTCTTGGCGCAGTTGTGCTGGCCCGGAAGGATTCCTAGTCATGGTGCCGATTTCGTACTATCTGGTTCTTGCCGCCATCCTCTTGTCCATCGGCATCGGTGCGTTCCTGATCAAGCGCAACATCATCACTGTGTTTATGTCGATTGAGCTGATGCTGAACGCAGTGAACCTGACCTTTGTCGCCTTTTCCCATGTGCACAAAGCCGTGCAAGGTCAGATCTTCGTGTTTTTCGTGATGGTGGTTGCGGCAGCTGAGGCTGCTGTGGGTTTGGCCATTATCATCGCCATTTTCCGCACACGCCAGACCCTGGACGTTGACAGCATGAACCTGATGAAGAACTAAGCGGGAGACCAGAAGAACGTCCATGCCGATCGAACACCAACTCTGGTTTATTCCTCTGTTTCCTTTCGCGGGGTTTTTGCTGAACGGCACGATTGGCCGTCGCATACCGCGTGCGGGCGTTGCTGCGATCGCATTGCTGTTCACCATCCTGCCTGCACTTTGGGTAGCACGCCTGTGGCAATTCATGCTGTCTCACGACGTGCTGCAGTTAACAGCAAATTCGCGCCCATGGATTCAAGCAAGCAACTTCGTCGTCAGGTTTTCATTCACCGTAGATCATCTGACGCTGATTATGCTTAGCGTCATTACCGGTGTGGGCTTCCTTATTCACCTGTACTCCATCGGCTACATGGCACATGAAGAGGGTTACTGGCGTTTCTTCGCCTACTTGAACCTCTTCATGTTCTTCATGCTGGTCTTGGTGCTGGCGGAGAGCTTCCTGCTGCTCTTCGTCGGGTGGGAGGGGGTCGGTCTCGCCTCATACCTGCTAATCGGTTTCTATTGGAAGAAGCCTGCCGCAAACAGTGCCGGTCGCAAGGCTTTCATCGTCAACCGCGTAGGTGACTTCGGCTTTCTGCTAGCCATGTTTTTGCTGATCAACCACTTCGGAACGCTCAGTTTTGTGCAAATCTTTTCCATGATTAATCGTCAACCGGCGATGCATGGCGGTTTTCTTACGGCCATTGCCCTGCTTCTGGTGGTTGGCGCCGCGGGTAAGTCAGCGCAGATCCCGCTGTATGTCTGGCTGCCAGATGCGATGGAAGGGCCTACCCCGGTTTCAGCCCTGATACACGCGGCCACCATGGTGACTGCAGGTGTCTACCTAGTGGCTCGCTCGCACGTACTGTTTGATCGATCGCCTTTCGCGCTCGGTGTAGTCGCCATCATCGGAGCGGTCACTGCCCTGTTCGCGGCAAGCATCGGCATGGTGCAACACGACATCAAGCGTGTACTGGCCTACTCGACGATTTCGCAGCTTGGCTACATGTTCCTGGGCTGCGGTGTTGCAGCCTATTCCGCAGCAGTCTTCCACCTGATGACACATGCCTTTTTTAAGGCGCTGCTGTTCCTGGCCGCAGGTTCGGTCATACATGCGCTCTCCGGTGAGCAGGATATGCGCGTCATGGGCGGATTGCGCAGACGCATTCCGGTCACCTTCTGGACGATGACTGCCGGTGTTTTTGCGATTGCGGGGATCTGGCCATTCGCAGGCTTCTTCTCAAAGGACGAAATTCTGTACCGCACCTTCGCTTCGCCGAACCATCTCGGCGTTCTGCTATGGGCTGTGGGCCTGCTGACTGCCGGCATGACCTCGTTCTATATGTTTCGGCTTTGGTTCAAGACATTCTTCGGTGCAGAGCGATTTGACGAGCGCCACCTCGGCCAAGTACACGCTGGTGAGAACGAGCATGACGAGGGTCAGGCGCACGCCCATGGTGTGCATGAGTCACCCTGGGTGATGCTGTTGCCGCTGGTCGTGCTCGCAATCTTGTCCGTGGTCGGCGGCTGGGCCGGCGTGCCGCAGGCGCTTGCAGGTGCCAACCACTTCGAGCACTTCTTAGACCCGGTGTTTATGCTCTCAACTTCGCCGGAAAACGCGGTCAACGCCGATCAGGTGTCGCATACGCTCGAGCTTGGCTTGGCGGCAGTTTCACTGCTTACCGCTGCAGCAGGATTCTTTGTCGCCTATCTGTTTTACTTCAGGAGGCCGGGTACGCTGGGAGCGCGTGCTGCAAATAACGCAGTCTACCGAGCAGTGGCAGCCAAGTATTATGTCGACGAAATGTATCAGGCAGTAATCGTCTTACCCGTTATGGTGATCTCTCGACTGCTATTCATGGGCCTCATCGACTCTGGCCTGGTCAACGGCACCGGCACGTTGGCAGCGTTTCTAACCCGCTCTGCGGGCGATGGCACGCGACGCATGCAGTCCGGCAATATCCGGTCATATGCAGGCTGGCTGGCCGGTGGTGCTGCCGCTGTGATCCTGTTGATGACGTATATCTCACTTGCAAGGCATTCGACGCTCGTACAGCATCTGCCTGTCAACCTGTTCGAGCACCGGTAGGCGGTCATGAATCAAGTGAACGGCATCATTCTTTCGGTCATCCTGCTGACGCCCCTTGTTGGCGCGGTCCTGCTTGCACTGCTGCCGGATCGCGGACGCATCCAGCAGTGGGGTGCCTTGGTGGTCACGCTGATCACTTTTGGCCTGACACTGCACCTGCCCGCTCACTTCCATGCGGCGCAGACTGTCGCCAACGGCCTGAACTGCATTCCCGGAGAACCTTGCGCACGCGTTACCAACTTTGCCTTTGAGCAGAGTCGCATCTGGATTCCGGCGCCGCTGATCCGCTACCACCTTGGAGTAGACGGCCTGTCCATGTGGCTGATCGTCCTTTCAGGCCTGCTGGCTCCGCTTGGTGTCCTGGCATCCTGGAATGCCATTGCATCACGCCGCAAGTTGTTCTACGTGCTGTTCCTACTGCAGCAGGTAGCCATGCTTGGGGTGTTCGCCTCACTTGACCTGTTCTTGTACTACGCATTCTGGGAACTGGCACTGGTTCCAATGACCATCCTCATCGCCACCTTTGGCAGAACAGAAAATCGCCGCCGCGCAGCCATCAAATACTTTCTGTACACCTTTATCCCGTCCGCTCTGCTGCTGGTCGGCATCATCTGGGTATACGTGGTCACCGGTACCTTTCAGCTGCCACACCTGATGACGCTGGCCGCGACACATGCCATTCACGGCTCATCTGCCGGCATGTGGCTGGCTTCTCTCGCTTTTCTGTTTGCCTTTGCAGTAAAGGTGCCGGTATTTCCTCTGCATGGCTGGTTATCCGATGCAATCAGCGAAGCACCCACCGCTGCCGTCATGGTGCTGGCGGGTAAGTTGGGACTCTACTCCATCCTGCGGTTTTCTTTTGGTATTTTTCCAGAGCAGTCGCACCGGATTGCTCCCTTGCTTATCGTGCTTGGCGCAGTCGGCATTGTCTACGGAGCATGTACCGCGCTGGTACAGGATGACCTGAAGAAGCTGGCCGCCTACTCTACACTGGGCCACCTGTCGTTCTGCACGCTGGGCATCTTCACCTTTACGGCTAACGGCCTGGATGGTGGCATGTACCAGATCCTGAACCATGGCATCTCCGGTGGCGCGCTGTTCTTGCTGATGGGCTTTCTGTACGAACGCTACGGCACCTACGACATGCGTGAACTGGGTGGCATCGCAGGCAAACTGCCCTGGATGGTGACGCTGTTTGTTATTACCGCACTTTCAAATGTTGGCCTGCCCATGCTGAACAGCTTTGTGGGTGAGTTCCTCATCCTGTCAGGCTCTGCGCAAACGCTGCTGTCACGACATCCCATGCTGTGGACGACCATTGCCACCAGTGGCGTGATTTTCTCCGCGGGTTACTTGCTCACAATGATCCAGCGCGTCTTCTACGCTGACCTGGGACGGTCTTCGGCGGAACGCCATAGCTGGGACATCACCCTGCGCGAACACCTGGCGCTTTGGCCTCTGGTCGCACTGTTTCTCTTCATGGGCGTCAGTTCCCCATACTTCACGCAAACACTGGACGTGCTGGGTTCACATTATGCGGAGACTCGTTCGTCTGCTGGGATTGTCCAACAGCAAGCGACAGGCGTCCTGCGGGTCACGCGTTCCTCGGGTGCACCCCTCACCCCAAGCGGCGTAGCAAACAATGCAGGAGAGGTTCACTAGATGCTGGCAACCGTCTCCAACAACCTTCTTGCCCTGCTGCCGGAGTACGTTCTGACCGTTGTCGGCGTGCTCATTATGGTGCTGGAGCCGGTACTGCCCATTGGGCGCTCACGCCGTCCGCTTGGGTGGCTCGCCATTGCCGGAGCGATGGCCGCAACCGGCGTTAGCCTCTGGCAGCTGCACCTTGGCATCATGAGTGCGTTCAGCGAGTCGGTACGGGTCGACAGCTACGCCGTTTATTTCCAGGTGCTCATTGGCGTGGTTGCGACTGCAACGCTGCTCAGTTCACTTGACTTCTTTGGCGGTGAACACTCGTATGCGGGCGAGTACTACGCATTGGTCTGCTTTGGCACCGTGGGCATGATGCTCATGAGTTGCTCAACGGAACTGCTGATGGTTTTTGTAGGCCTGGAGATTTCATCCATTGCCACTTACATCATGGCTGGTTTCCGTAAGGGGCAGGCCACCTCAGCGGAGAGCTCGCTCAAGTACTTCCTGCTTGGGTCGTTTGCGACTGCCTTTTTCCTGTACGGCATCGCCCTTACCTTTGGTGCTACCGGCTCAACCAACCTGACCGTGGTCGCCGCGACGCTTGAGAAGACGACCACGCCGACGCTCGCAACCCTGGCGATCGCCATGATCATCATCGGTATCGGCTTTAAGGTTTCCGCTGCGCCGTTCCATGTGTGGACGCCGGATGTGTACCAGGGCGCACCGCCACCGGTCGTGGGCTTCATGTCGACCGCCCCCAAGGCGGCTGCTTTTGCCGTGCTGCTACGCATCCTGTTTTCGGGTTATGCGATCTATCAGCCGCGCTGGCAAATCCTGCTCGCGATCGTGTCGGTCTTGTCCATGTGCATCGGCAACCTGGGCGCGCTGCTGCAGCGGGACGTCAAGCGCATGCTCGCCTATTCGTCCATCGCACACGCAGGCTACCTGATTGCAGCTTTCACTGCCTTGCCTACGGACGGCATTGCAGCTGCGGCTTTCTACTCAGCCAGCTATGCCGCAATGAACGTGGGCGCCTTCATCGTCATCACTCTGGTTAGCGGTCGCGATGAGCGCCTGCGCACGGGGGAAGACTATACCGGCCTTGCGCTGCGCCATCCCGTACTGGGGGCCGCCTTTAGCTTCTTCTTGCTTTCGATGATTGGCATTCCCTTTACCGCCGGTTTTTTCAGCAAGTTCTACGTCTTCACCGCAGTGATCCACACCGGCCATTTGAAGCTCGCAATTATTGGCCTGCTTAACTCCGGCGTCGCCTGCTTTTATTATCTGCGGCTGATCGTGCGCATTTACTCGCAAAGTCGCGACACAGCTTCAGGAGCTTCCGTGAACTCCGCGCTTGTCACTCCAGCCTCGCAAAGCGTGAACGCTAAACCTGCTTATACGACGTCCAGCATGCCCGCATACATTGCGCTTGCTGCGGCTGTGCTGGCTACGCTGTGGCTGGGCATTGCACCGGGACGGGTGCTGTCAATGGCCCAGACGGCTGCGATTGCGACCGCTCCAGCGGGAACTGCAACGGTTCATACCGCTTACGATCCGGCCGCGTTGCACTAGAATGGCGCAGACCAGAGAGAGGATCAGCGTCCATGCTTCTCAATTGCCGGGCCGCCATCAGCTCGGCTGTATAGCTGTTGGCTTAAAACCGTGTGCGCTGCTGTTCCAAGCAATCCCGCCTGACGAACTCGACGTGATTGCCACAGCCCTGCTGGCGCATGCAAGAAGGATGCGAAGCATGCAGTCCTCCTTTTGAGTGAGCGGTTCGGCACGTGCGCATGACCGTGCTGACTACGAAGCCACGCCGATACAAAGACGACGTCAAGTAGAGCTGCCGTATCTGCTACCCTCGGCAGAGCGTATGGCGGGGGCTATAGATCTTGCTGCAGCGTATAACTCCAGCCTGGAACGCAACGCTCCTGCGTTTACCGGAAGTACTGTCTTCACTCACATATCGCTTTGTTAGACAATCAGGTCGTGTCGCAATTGAAGCTTTGTATCCGGGAGGCAACGTGTTCTCCAGCGACCTCGAGAAGAAGAGGCGCGCTGTGTGGGCACGTGATCCTCTCTCCTTCGACGGATCCACGACGATCTGGAAAGTCAGCAGCGTCGCATTAGCCTCGTGCGGTGTCCTCGCGGTGGTTTGCCTACGCTCGTGGGGAGCAGTTGCTGGTTGGAAGATTGGAAAGCACTGGAGCGCCCCCAGGGAGCTCGGCACGAATTGCGTTGGGTGCCGGAGTTGTCACTTGCGCCTGATCGTCGCTCCGGAAGCAAGAAGGCCCTCGCATCTGCGAGGGCCTTCTTTGCGCGAACAGTAAAGGCAGAGCTTACTTTCCAACTTTGATGAAGATAATGACGAAGGTGAACAGGGCAAGCGACTCGATAAAGGCAAGGCCAAGAATCAGGAAGGTGAAAATACCAGGGCGTGCGCCGGGATTGCGTGCCAACGCTTCGGCTGCGGACGCGGTTGCCTTGCCCTGCGCCAGGCCGCAAAGACCGGCTGCAATCGCCATGCCGATACCGGCTGCAATCGAGGTGAGACCCAACTGAGAGCCGCCTGCGGCGTCCTGTGCGAAAACTGGCGTTGCGATCAGCAATGCGGCCAGCATCATGAAAAGGTACTTGAGATTCTGCAT
Organism: uncultured Terriglobus sp.; assembly: GCA_964243585.1. Taxonomy (GTDB): domain Bacteria; phylum Acidobacteriota; class Terriglobia; order Terriglobales; family Acidobacteriaceae; genus Terriglobus. The sequence goes on along the minus strand of CAXTFT010000075.1, from coordinate 8,251 downwards.
TGGTCTTGCTCCTGCCTTTAGAATGACCACGTCAGTGGGTGGTTGAGGTTCACCGTGCTGACCTCCTCACGCTCACGCGGATGGTACCCCGTGCGCGGCAAAGGCGGGCCGCAGCACGTCAAACTTGGGCTCTGAGCGAGAACTGCGCTTTAGTGCTCGTGCGACACAGCCAGGCTCAGATAGATGGTCGCGAGCAGCATGAAGACATAGGTCTGGATAATCGACACGCCAAGGTGCAACGACAGAAAAACAAGTGGCACGCCGATTGGAATCAACGAGAAGAACGCCAGTGTCACTAGATCACCGGCAAACATATTTGCGTAGAGACGCACGGTAAGTGAGAGCACGCGGGCGACGTGCGACACAATCTCAATCAGGAACATAAGCGGTGACAACCACCACACCGGTCCCAAAAACTGCTTGATGTAGCCGCCGCCGTTCGCCCGTATCCCATGATAGTGATAGTAGACAAACGTAACCAGCGCGATGCCCAATGGCACAACCACGACGGAAGTCGGCGACTCAAGCCCGGGTACCAGGCCGAGCAGGTTCATCACAAGGATGAACAGCGCCAGTGTCGAAAGATAGCCTACAAACTTCTCATAGCCGTGCCCAACAATGCTTTCGCTCTGCTCTGAGACGAACTCGTGCACCATCTCAGCCGAATGCTGGATCGCTCCAGGCTTGTCCACACTAAGCGACACGCGCACTGCGACAAAGTACAGCAGCAGCAGCGCAACAACGATCAACTCCATCGCCACGGCGTTGGAGATGGGTGCGGCTGCATTCACTATGTGGACATGCACGGCACGCAGCAAAGCGTCGACCGGTCCGGCGAAGTGTGCATTTAGAAATCTGGTAAAAGCAAGCTGTTCCGGCATGGTTCTTTCTTGCTGAACGGCTGCTTCGGCAACCTACATCGTGCCATTTCTCAGCAACCGCAGGCCCTCAACCGTCAGGGCAATTACGCCCATAGCAAGTCCCGCGGCAAGTGCTAAAACTGAGCCGTCCAGATATTTAAGGCTAACATACAGAACACCTACGACCACGAACAAACGGAGAAAGAAGCCCAGCAGCGCGAAGCCAATGGAGGGCCTTTTCGCTCCCGCCAGATGCTCACCCTCCGCTGGCTCCATGCGCACCATCAGCGCAGTCATCAGGCGACGCCACTCCCACAGCCCGGTCGCACTGATTGCAGCGCCGACCATCAGCAGGAGCGCCGATCGCCAGCCCAGCTTCCACCAGCAGACCGCAATCCCGACCGCAGCCATGGCAACCACCAGCCGAACAGCCCGCTCGATGACCCCGGTTGCGTCAGCATCGGTGAAGTTGCCGAGCGCAGTTCCCTCCTCGAACGCCACTATTCGGGATCCTTCATGTACTGCTTGGCAGTTGTGTAGATCTTGATAAACCCGCCCGCAGCCCCGATCAGGATGCCAACCACGCCCCAGAACTTTGTGCCGAAATGGTGATCTACCAGGCTGCCCAGAAACCAGCCCACCACGCACCCAAGCGGCAGCGCGATGGCCAGTTGGATCATGGATTCGGCCTTGACCAGGTCGCCCAGTGTGCCCTTTGGCTTGCCGGGCGTGCTGTTGTCAGTACTCATCGCAGACCATTACATCACGCGCGGCGCTGTCGTCGTCCGCAGTGAGCGTACAAACCCGATGTACTTTCCGCAGCGCGAAGCTGTCGGCATGCGACAGGATGTCGCAGTACCATCGTAGGAGGAACGCGTGCGACAGCCACAGCCTGGCATGCGTGAAAGGATCACTTATGAGCACTGAAGAGAAAGCACCCGCAAAGCCGCGCATCGGCGGCTTGAACCCCAAGGCGCAGAAGCTGCAGGCCATGCGTGAAAAGCTGGAAGCGCAGAAGAACGGCGGCAGCAAGCAGTCGTTCAGCAGCGGCAATACCAATACCAAGGGCAACACCGCCGCCGGGCACAAGAAGACCAACTTCCAGCGCAAGGCTACCTAGCGCTGTTCCGCAGGATGAATGTACAACCGAACGGCTTCTATACTGGGCTTCTACCGACAGAAAAGGGGCCGTTCGTTGTTTGCATCCGACTTTGAAGAAGAGCAGTACAAGCTGCGCCAGGAGAAGCTGAAGCGCATCGCGGATTTGGGTGTGGAGGCGGGCCTGCAGCCGCTGGAGGCCACCTACCCCAACAGCTTCCGCACCACGCACGAAGTTCCCCTTATCCTGGCCGCATACGCCCAGGTCAGTGGCGAAGCGCTTGAAGCGGACCGGGTAGATGCTGCTGTGGCGGGCCGCGTCATGGCGCATCGCCGCCAAGGCAAAGCTGGCTTCGCCGTGTTGCAGGCCAATGGTTCGCGCCTGCAGATTTACGTGCGCAAAGATGATGTGGGCGAGCGCGCTTTCGAACTCTACAAGCTACTCGACCTGGGCGACCACGTCGGCGTCAGCGGCTACCTGTTCCGCACGCGCACCGGCGAGTTGACGCTGCACGTCCGCGAACTTACCTTTCTGGCTAAGTCCATGCTGGCTTTGCCGGACAAGTTCCACGGGCTAACCGACATCGAACTGCGCTACCGCCAGCGGTACGTCGACCTGTTCATGGATAACGGCGAAGACGCCGCTTCGCCCGCAGCGTCAGAGTCCGCCGAGGACAACGCCGACCCTGAAGCCATCGCAGCCGCCACCGCAGGCATGAAGCGCCTGCCCGCACGCGAAGTCTTTGTGAAGCGCGCACAAATCCTCAAGGCGCTGCGCACCTTCTTCGACAGCCGCGGCTACCTGGAAGTCGAAACTCCCATGATGCAGCCGGTCGCGGGGGGAGCGGCGGCCAAGCCCTTCACCACGCACCACAACACCATGGACATGGACCTGTTCCTGCGCATTGCACCGGAACTGTACCTGAAGCGGCTGGTGGTCGGCGGCATGGACCGCGTCTACGAGATCAACCGCAACTTCCGCAACGAGGGCGTCAGCACCCAGCACAACCCCGAGTTCACCATGCTGGAGTTCTACCAGGCCTACGCAAACTACCATGACCTGATGGAGCTGACGGAAGAGCTGGTGAAGTTCGTCGCGATGGAGGTGAACGGGACCACTCTCATCGACTTTCCACTGCCCAAGGGTCCACGCGCAGGCGAGATGGTGCAGATCGATCTTGGTAATTGGCAACGGCTTTCGATGAAGGAAGCCATTATCAAATTCTGGCCAGACGATGTGGGGAATAGACCGACTATTCAAGACTTCGCGACTGAAGAATCATTTAAGCAGTGGGCTGGCCACTATGACTTCGCACGTACGTCCGAAGAAGCATCGGAGCAGGCTGAGCAGCTTCTAGCAGCAAAGATCAGAGGTATCTTCTTGTCTATGCCGCACACCATTGTAGAAAGCGGTGGGCGTCGCGGGCCCGTTTTGTCGTCTCATGAGCCGATCGGCAAACAAATTGCAACGCTGTTCGAGCTTCTTGCAGAAGAGCACCTAATCCAGCCAACGATCATCTACGACTTCCCCCTAGCAGTCTCCCCACTCAGCAAGGTGAAGCCGGACGAACCCGACTGGGTGGAGCGTTTTGAGTTCTACATCGGCGGCTTTGAAGTGGGCAATGCCTTTAGCGAGTTGAACGACCCCGAAGACCAGCTGCGCCGCTTCCAGGACCAAATAGAGCAGAAAAGCAAGGGCGACGACGAGGCCAACGACATGGACGCCGACTACGTCCGCGCGCTCGCCTACGGCATGCCACCCACCGGTGGTGAGGGCATCGGCATCGACCGGCTCACCATGCTGCTGACCGGCTCGCGCTCCATCCGCGACGTCATCCTCTTCCCTCTGCTGCGCCCGGCAAAGAAGCCCGTCCTGGAGCAGTCCGAGGCATCCTCTGAGGAAGGAAGCAGCTAAATCAACGGTGCAAGCACACCGCACTCTGCCGCAGCGACTCGCAACCTGCGATCACGTGTCCAAAGGACAGTGCCCACGGTGAGGAGTGTAGCCGCAAGTAGGTGTGCGTCCACATAACCGATGCCACGACATAACCGATGCCACGACCGTGCAGTCGCCTCTGCTCGATAAGTGCTTGCACCTCAACATCCTGTGCAGCCATCACCTGCGGCAGCAGGCCCAACTGCAACAGCACCTTTACACGGTTTGGAAGTGTTCCGAGGGCCAACTCGCCCAGAACCATCGGGTGCATCGCGATCTGGTCCGCTGCCAGCAGATCCGCAAACTTTGCATCACTCCGGCGGAAGTGGTCGATCCATACGGACGAGTCCGCGAGTATCAACGCCGAGGACGCCTACGCGGAGCGGCAGTGGCAGTGGGATCAGACCCGCCCAGTGCAGCGAGCCGACGGCCTGCCTCTACCTCGACAAGGGTTTTCAGTGCCTTCTGCAGAATCGCCGATTTTTCGGTCAAGCCTGTATACTCCGTGGCGATTTCCATCAAGTTGTCATCCACCGTCACTGTCGTTCTCATGGCACCTCCGGTGTAGAGAGTAGCATCATCGTATGCTGATCCGTATGCTACTGACTGCGGTTTGAGGCGAGAACCTTTGAACATACTTTTTGTCGGCGACGTCTTCGGCTCGGCGGGCCGGCGCATCGTCGCCGAGCACATCGGCCACGTGCTTGAATCGAACGCAGTCGACCTGTGCGTGATGAATGGCGAGAATGCCGCAGGTGGTTTCGGCATCACGCCCTCCATCGCGGAAGACCTCTTCGACCTGGGCGCGCACGTCATTACTACCGGCAATCACTTCTGGGACAAGAAGGAGTTGCTGGAATACATCAAGGTGGCTGCAGAGTCGCACGAGCGGCCACGCCGCATTCTGCGGCCCGCGAACTTTGCGCCCAGGACTCCCGGCTTTGGTGTCTATGAAGGCACGCTGGAGGGCGGCCAAACCTATGCAGTCATCAACCTGCAGGGCCGCGTCTTTATGCAGCAGAATGACGATCCCTTTCGAAAGGCCGATGAATTGCTGTCAAAGGTGACCAGCAAGGTCATCCTTGTTGATTTCCATGCAGAGGCTTCAAGCGAAAAAGTCGCGATGGGCTGGTATCTTGACGGTCGCGTCACCGCCGTTCTGGGCACGCACACGCACATTCCCACGGCAGACGAACGCGTGCTCCCGCAGGGCACTGCTTTTCAGACCGACACAGGTATGAGCGGACCGTATGACTCCGTCATTGGGGTGGAGCGCGAAGCTGTCATCGAGCGCTTTCTGACCGGACAGCCTGCGAAATTTGAAGCCGCCAAGGGCAATCCGAAGATGTGCGGAGCACTCATCGACTGCGACGGCGCGACTGGCCGTGCCTATCGCATCAGGCGCATCATGCTGGGTGAGTAGCCCACGACCTTAGTACGCGTAGGCTTCGCTGAGGGCAAATCTGCCCAACGGGATCGGATGTGACACCTGCGGTTTACTGTCGAGGGGCGACAGGGGGTATGGGTCGCTTGTGTTTGTCGGAAAGCCCCACAGGCTGCCGGTTCGCAAGTTGATCGCTACCTTGCCCAGCACCTGCCCGCCGTTCGGTATGCGAAGCATGTAGACACCCGGCTCAAAGTAAAGCGGGTCATTGTTGCCGGTCTGCGCCGCAACGGACTTTGGTTCCAGAAACGGTTTGATAGCAATGACGATCAGCGCCAGCGCGATGATCGACAGCAGCAGGTGTGTCATGCGACTGGTGCTCATGGTTTTCTCCGGAAAAGCAGAAGAGGCAGCCATGTAGGCTGCCTCTTTACTGTTGCCTGCTTCCTGTTTAGCGGCGCCTTGCCGGAGCCCGGCGGGCAGGTGCGGCCTTGGCTGCCGGTGCTTTTGCCGCAGCCTTGGCTTCAATTTCGCCTCCGGTCATGGTGATCATCAGCGGCTTCTGCGTGTAGGAAGCAAATGTAGCAAGCACTGCCACATCTGCTCCGACGACGGGGGTTGTCTTCGGAGCTTCCTTCAGCGTGATGCTGAAGTCCGCCATGACAGGGTTTGCCTGCTTGGCGTCATCGGACACTGCCAGCGTCAAAGTTGTGTCTGCAATGCTGACTACCTTGCCGGTAACTGGGATTTCCTTGTCCTTGATCCCGGCGAACTCTGCATCGGCCTGCTCCGCTGTGCCGTATGCCATGACAAATTCGCGGTCCGCCAGAGCTGCCTTGGCAAGTGCCGGATCATCCTTTTTGTCTGCTTCAAATACAGTTGTTGCCTGATCAGCAGGTGTGGGGGCAGCCTTTACGCTGGCCGCAAAGTCTGCTGCGGGAAACAGATTGGCCTGTGCAGCTGTCTTCACAGCATCGTAGCCGTCATCGCCACCGTGGTACTTCTTGTAGCAGTAAGAGGCAATCGGCTGAAACTGGGACTTGAACTGATCCGGCGCAAGCATGGCGGTACGTGTTGCGAAGTAGGTGCAGTTCAGGTAGTCAGGCGGCGTAGCAATGTAATAGGCCTGTCCCAGGAAAAATGTGTCCTGCAAGAAGGGTCCCGGCTGCGTGGTCTGCGCGACATCTACCGCCTTTAGCTCCGCGGTGTACGCTGCAACAGCACCCGCACTGTCCTTCTTGGTGAGCGCATCAATACCAATGGCACTGTAAAAGTACGGCGTAACCTGTTTCTGAATGGTAGCCCAGTCAGCATCCGCCAGAGCCGCAGGTTTAGTGGCTTTCAGGCCACGATTTGCTGCGTCTGCTGCCTTGTCATACGCTGTCTGCTTCGCGGCAGGGTCCGTTGCGGTATCGCCCTGCGACTTCAAAAGGCTGGTCTGGATAGCGAGCGCACGAATATTGTTCGGGTCGACTTGCAGCAGCCGGTCCGCTGCCTCCAGGGCCTTTGCCGCATTGTTCGCTTGCGAGTAGGCCGCCAGCAACTGCTCCAGAACAGTGTTCTTCACGGATGATTGCGGATACTTGGTTAGAAATGCTTCCGCAGCTGTCGCCTTTGCCGCTGGGTCAGTTGCGGTGATTACCGCGTTGTACGCGGTGTATTCATCCTGAGACAGTTGCGGTCCCGCCTGAGCACCCGGAGCCGCTTGTGTGCCTGCTGCTGCCTGGGCAAGCGCGCTGGCCATCGGCATCGTGACGCATGTAGCTGCCAACATTGAGGCGAGAAATGCCTTTTTCATCGAACTCTCCCGGTTTTGGTCTTTTTCGTTCCAGAGGGTACGCCCGCTGAAAACTTCGCACAGAATTTTGTAGATGCATGCACTCTATCAGGTGTCGCTTCCTCACCAAAGCGGTCGATGCAAACGCACCCTCGTCACACATCCCTTCCTATTCTCATCCTCTGTTCCACTTCTGTGATGCAGAGTCGGAATACCATCGCCGTACAGAAACCATTTCGATGTACAACACGGAAATCACCTTCTGACGTGACAGGGTTACCTATTAACTGCATGGTGCCCTCAATCCGTTGCGGTTGTAGACGCCTTATCCACATCATGCTGGGCGCTCTGCTTGATTCTCGGGTGTTTGACACCTAAGCTTTTAGAGATAAGCTCGACGACGATGTTTGTTGCGGATGCTGGAGGGTGCTGCCACCGTGCTGAAACTCAAGCGCGTTCAGATTTTAGGCTTCAAGTCATTTTGCGATCGTACCGACGTACAACTTTCCGGCAGCGGTATCGCCGCGATTGTGGGGCCGAACGGCTGCGGCAAATCGAATATTTCGGACGCTATCACATGGGTGCTGGGTGAGCAGAGTGCCAAAAGTCTACGCGGCATCAAGATGGAGGACGTCATCTTTGCCGGCACACGTGACCGCAAGCCGACGGGCATGGCAGAGGTTTCGCTGACACTGGTCGATCCTGACGTGTATGACAGCAGCGACAGCGGCGAGGCTGTAAACATCGCTACTGCTGGCAACCGCCTCGCGGAAACTCACGATTGGGATGAGGGCGCCGAACGCAACCTGAGCGCGGGCCAAATCGCGTATGTCGGAAACGACATCAACGACCTGGCGTGCATGCAGTGGGTCGGCTGGCCCATTGCCGTCGCCGACGCTCTGCCAGAGGTGCGCGCCGTCGCGAAGCTGGTCACGCGTCTGCCGGGCGGGGGCGGAGCGGTCCGCGAGGTGGCGGATCGTCTGGTCGCGGCACGTCTCAACACCGATCCAGCGATTGAGTGGGCCAGGCAGTCGGTGTGGCAGTCGCTCGAGGTGAAGCAGGCGATTGCGGGTTCCGAGGAGTTGCTGAGCCAGATCGTGCGCGTCGCGCGGGCCATGGCCGACGTTCTCCGGGCCGGCGGACGCGTCTTCTTCTTTGGCAATGGCGGGAGCGCCGCCGATTCTCAACACATGGCT
>CAXTFT010000074.1:13321-16841 GCA_964243585.1 uncultured Terriglobus sp. | reverse complement strand
ACTCCCTGAACAAGCCATGGGACCCGCCGGAGGAAAAACTGTATCCCGTGCTGGATGATCTACTCGTCAGCTGGCACCAGGGCTACCGACCGGCCTACGAAGGTCTGCAGGTCATCGGTACGCGGTGGGGTGCACAGGACCACTCCGTGCGCGATTTCCTGTCGCGCAACCATGTCAATTACCGCTGGATTAATCCGGAAACGCAGCCGGAATCGCTGGAGATGTTGAAGGCACGCGGCGTGGATGAGTCGCGGTTGCCAGTGGTGCTCTTCAGCGATGGCAGTGCCCTGGTGCAACCAACGCAGACGGCGCTGGCCGAACGTGTTGGTCTGCGGATTCAGGCCGATAAAGAGTTCTATGACGTGGTTGTGGTGGGTGCCGGGCCGGCGGGACTTGCGGCGGGTGTTTACGGCGCGTCTGAAGGGCTACGTACGTTAGTGATTGAGCCGGACGCGGTCGGCGGGCAGGCCGGGTCAAGTTCGCGCATAGAAAACTACCTGGGCTTTCCACAGGGGATCAGTGGCGAGGAATTGGCAAAACGCGGCTTTATCCAGGCGCAGAGACTGGGAGCGGAGTTTCTGACGCAGCGGGTCACATCCATCAAGGTAGAGGACCAGTACCGTGTGATCGTTCTGGAAGACGGCCGCGAGGTGAGCTGCTCGGTGGTGCTGGTGGCGACGGGCGTCAGCTGGTGCAAGCTGAACGTTCCCGGTAGCGATCAGTTCATCGGCGCGTCGCAGTCGGAAGCAACCACCTGCCAGGACGAGGAAGTCTTCATCGTCGGCGGTGCGAACTCTGCCGGGCAGGCTGCCATGAATTTCTCAAAGTACGCGCGCAAGGTCACCATGCTTGTCCGCGGCGAGGGGTTAGAAGCCAGCATGTCCAAGTACCTAATCGATCAGATTGCGGCAACACCCAACATCATGGTCGAGACGGGAACGCAGATTACGCGCTTTTGCGGCATGGAGCACCTGGAGAGCATCGAGTTGCGCACACCGCGCGGCATGGAAATGCGCATGGCAACCTCGGTGTTTACGTTTATCGGAGCAGCGCCCAAGACCGACTGGCTGCCTGCCCAGGTATGCCGTGATGAACGTGGATTTGTGCTGGCCGGACCGGACCTGAAGCGTGTCGTGGCAGAGCGCAAAACAGGGGATCGCGATCCGTACCTGCTTGAAACCAGCGTTCCAGGCATCTTTGTCGCAGGTGACGTGCGGCATGGTTCGGTAAAGCGCGCCGCATCGGCTGTAGGCGAGGGCTCCATCGCGATCCAGTTTGTTCATCAGTATCTGGCGGGGGTGTAGTGGTTATGGCAGCCGTTTCAGAGTGCGTTCTAACCGACGCCGAGTGGCAGCACGCGGTACTGGACGAGTTACAGCGCCTTCAACTGTTTGGAGACGTGCCAGCCAGCGAACTGACCTGCCTGATTGCGGAAGCGGCAGAGGAGCACATCCCTGCAGACACAAAGGTTGTGGATGAGACAGAGCGCTTCGATTCTTTCCTGATCCTTCTCGAGGGCAGGGTTCGCGTCTCTCGCGGCGACGGGAACGGCCACTTTTTCGCGAACAAGGTTGTTGAGGCCCCGTCATTCATGGGTGAAGTGCCGCTGCTGTCAGGGATGCCATCCTACATGACCGTCAGGACGGAGTCGGCAACTCGCGGTCTGCGACTTTCGGCCGAGGCTTTCTGGAGCGTCATGGCGCGCAGCCCAAAGCTCCGCGCCGTTGTGATTGCGGAAATGACATTAAGAATGCGTGGCATGCAGGCGCAACAGGCTCAGCAGGACAAGATGGCCATGCTGGGTACCATGACTGCCGGCTTGATGCACGAACTGAACAATCCAGGGTCTGCCGCACGTCGTGCAGCGTCTCAGTTACGCGCCAACCTGCAGCGTATGCATCTGCTTGCACGAGGTTTCTCGGAACGCGGTCACACAGATCAACAGCGGGCCTGCCTTACTGCACTGCAGGAACGCGCTCTTGCTGTGCGTGCCGACATCTGTCTCAGTTCATTGCAGCAATCCGATGCAGAGGAGGTCATGGGCGAGTGGATGGATGCGCATGGGGTCCGCAAAGCGTGGGAGTTTGCACCGGTACTGGTCAGCAGCGGCATTGCACCTGCGGACCTGGATTGCCTTGCCGGCGTTTTCCAGGGCTCAGACCTCGAGCAACCGATCGAATGGCTTGAGGCAACGGCCTCGTCCATGCAGATGGTTGGTCTGGTCGAAGACAGCGTGACCCGCGTAGCCGAACTGGCGCAGGCAGTGAAAAGCTACGCACACGAAGGTCAGGGCGGAGTGCAGGATCTCGATGTAAACAGCAGTGTTCATGCAACCATGGTGATGCTGAAGCACAAGTTTCGCGAAAAGAACATCCGCCTGCAGAAAGATTTCGGTGGCGGTATTCCGACGCTGCGCTGTGTGTGTTCCGGCCTGAACCAGGTGTGGACGAACCTGCTGGACAATTCTATCGACGCGGTTCCGGCGGGTGGAACGATTGCTGTGCGAACCACCGTCTCAGACGGTGAGGTGCAGATTGCCTTTCGCGATGACGGACCGGGCATCTCCCAGGAAAATCAGGAACATATCTTCGATCCGTTCTTCACCACCAAGGCAGCCGGGGTTGGCAGCGGGCTTGGGCTGGGTATAGTCAAGCGCATTCTCGAAAGCTATGACGGCAGGCTGACGCTCCGGTCAAGGCCGGGTGAAACAGAATTTACGGTACACATTCCAGTCAAGTAGCGCGGAAACGCATGGCTTCCACCTTTGCAGCAGGTGTTCGTGGCAGCACATTGCATCTGATTGGCTGAGACAGGGTGAAAAAGATGCTGAAGGCTGTACTTTGCGATATTGATGGAACGCTGCTCGACAGCAATGCGCTTCACGCGGAATGCTGGCAAAAAACGTTGGCGCACTTCGGCTTCTCAGTTGACTTTCACACAGTAGTCAAGCAGATCGGCAAAGGCGGGGACTACATGCTGCCGTGCTTCATTCCGGAGGACAAGCTGCCGTCCGTCGAGAAAGAGATCAAGGCCTTCCGCAAAAAGCTGTTCCACCGCGAGTACATTGACCGGGTTGTGCCTTTTTGTGACGCTCGCCGGCTGCTTGAGCGTATGCGGCAGCAGGGATTGCGTATTGCCGTGGCTACATCCAGCGAAAAGGAAGACCTGGAAGCCTTTAAGACCGTTCTCAGAATCCACGACCTGATCGAAGAGGACGCGACCGCCGACGATGCCGAAAATGCAAAGCCTGAGCCGGATATCTTTCAGGCAGGCCTTAAGGCACTTGGGGTGCAACCGGAGCAAGCTGTCGCCCTTGGCGACACACCCTGGGACATTGAGGCAGCCACCAAGGCCGGTGTGGGCACTGTGGCGGTGCAATCAGGCGGTTGGAAGCAGGAAGAATTGCAAGAGGCCGGTGCGCTAGCGGTGTACGTCGATGTTGCAGATCTTCTGCGGAACTTTGAGCAGTCTCCGTTTGTTGGCTGACCACCAGGATTTAGTGGCTGCGGCTGGAAAATAG
>CAXTFT010000074.1:0-13311 GCA_964243585.1 uncultured Terriglobus sp. | reverse complement strand
CGCGGACACATTCCCGTCCGTCATCACCTACCCGTATGCGACCATCACGTCGATTGTTTCTCCGTATTGCACGCCTGCCGCCAGACAAGCTGATTCTCTTGCTGGAAGCAGCTTTCTGGCTGTGTGTCGCACGGCTGGCTATCCTGCTCATTCCCTTTCCACGCATCGGAAGATACATTGGAAAACTGCAGCAGCCGACGTTGGCAATCCCGGATCCCGCGGGTGACAACGCCGCCATCGCAAGAACAGTCGCATCGGCAGTACGTGCCTGCGCTATCAATGCCCCAATCGAGATGGTGTGCCTGCCACAGGCGCTGGCTGCCTGGCAGATGCTGCACCTTAGGCGCGTGGCATCACGGCTTCACTTTGGGTTGCCGATCGTCCGGCAGCCCGGTGATGGGCGACAGATGCATGCATGGCTCAGCAGTTCTGGCGTGGAAGTAACAGGCTACCCGGTGGCGCGGGATTGCGTAGAAGTCGGATTCTTTTCGCGGAGAGAAGAGCAGGTCGACAAAGCATGAAGTCCTCTGAGCAGCGGCGATACTTCATGTTGCGGATACGCGGCCAGGCTGAACATGGCCGGTTCCTCCAATCGGATATGCTGACAGGATGAGTCTTGAAATAAAGGACACCTCAGTCATCACACGCGGCGAAGGCTGGCTGAGCGCCTGGGTCGGGGAAGAACACGTGATGATGAGTGCCGAAACCGGTACCTGCATCAGCCTTTCCGAGTCCGGTGGTCGCATTTGGGAGCTGATGGAGCACCCGATCTCGTTGAAGGAACTGTGCCAGAATTTGTCGGATGAGTACAACGTGGACGATGACGCACTGCAAAGGGACGTGGTGACCTTTTTGGATACCATGCAAAAGCACCAGGCCGTAAAGATTCAATAGAACTTCCGGCCTTGGCTTCAGACCGGCTGAACTACCCGGAAATCATCGTCTTCCTTCAACTGCGGTTCGTGCCAACCGCCCTCTGGGCAGATGATGTCGGTTAGGTTGTCCGGGCCCCATGTATGCGGCGCGTAGGGATACACGGGCGTGTCCTGCTTCAACACCGGGTCGACCACTCGCCACGCCTCTTCCACGTAGTCTTGCCGTGCAAATAGGGTGGCATCGCCCGCCATGGCATCGCTCAAGACCCGCTCGTAGGCCTCCATTTCGCCAGGACGCGAGTGACGCGCGGCGACAAGTTCCACCAGGGTGCGCTTTGAACCCGTCGCCGGTGTTGCAGACAGGGCAATAGCGACGGCCATCTCCGGGCTCAGGCGGATGCGCAGATAATTCTGTGGTGTCTCCTTCGGGCTGACATCGGTCAGCGGCGGCCGCCGGATGCGCGCCATGATCTCAAGGCAGGTTACCGGCATGTTCTTGCCCGCGCGAATGTAGAAGGGCACGCCCTGCCAGCGCCACGAGTTGATGTCGACGCGCAGCGCTGCAAAAGTCTCTATCTTTGAGCCGGGTTTGACGCCGCTCTCATCCAGGTAGCCTTCGAACTGGCCACGCACCAGGTTCTCCGGCACGATGGGTGGAATGGACTTCAGCACCTTCACTTTCTCGTCACGCAGCGATTCGCTGTCGCTACGCGCCGGTGCTTCCATTGTTAGATTCGACAGCACCTGGAAGATGTGGTTCTGCACCACGTCGCGGATTGTGCCCGTGGCGTCGTAAAAAGCGCCGCGGCCCTGCACGCCGAAATCTTCCGCCATGGTGATCTGTACACTCTCGATGTGGTCGCGATTCCAAAGACCTTCGATGATTGCGTTGGAAAACCGGAACGACACCAGGTTGCTCACCGAATTTTTTGCAAGGTAATGATCAATGCGAAAGATTGCCGATTCGTCAAAGGCCGAGTGCAGGATGCGATTGAGCTCCTGAGCGGATGCGAGGTCGTGCCCGAACGGCTTTTCAACGATGATGCGTGCGCCGGTGGCACAGCCGGCCTTTACCAGCTGCTCCACGACAGAGCCGAACAGCGTCGGAGGGATTGCAAGGTAGTGTGCGGGATGCGCAGCGTTACCAAGCTCCTTGCGGATGGTCTCAAAGGTGGATTGTTCGCTGTAATCACCGTCTACGTAGCACAGCAGCCCGCTTAACTTTTTCCAGGCTTCGCTGTCCACGCCACCATGCTTGTCCAGGCTGTCCTGTGCGCGCGCCTTGAATTGATCCAGATTCCACCCAGCCTTCGCGACACCAATCACCGGAACGTTTAGCTTGCCATGCCGCACCATGGACTGCAGGGCGGGAAAGATTTTTTTGTAGGCAAGGTCTCCGGTCGCACCGAAGAAAACCAGCGCGTCGGATTGTGTGTTGCTCATGCAGGCTCCTGCACAGATGGGAGTGGGACAGTTAGGCTGCCTACGACCGGTAGGCGGCGGTTACGCATACACTTCCGCCTTGGAGAGTGGCGCGCCGTTCTCATCCTTTGCCGAAAGCACTGGCCCTGAGGGCCCAATCAGGTGCAGGGGCCAGTCAATGCCGACCGAAGGGTCATTCCATAGCAACGATCGCTCCTGCTCGGGTGCATAGAACTCTGACGCTTTATAGGCGACTTCGGCAGTGTCGCTCAGCACCAGAAACCCGTGGGCAAAGCCCGGCGGTATCCAAAGCATGCGCCGTTCCTCGTCATCGAGCAGTTCGCCGATGTACTTGCCGAAGGTGGGGGAGGACTGCCGAAGATCAACCGCGACATCGTAAATCTCTCCCTGCAGCACGCGGATCAGTTTGCCCTGCGACTTGCCAAGCTGGTAATGCAGCCCGCGCAACACGCTGCGAATGGACTTCGAATGGTTGTCCTGCACAAAACGTGTTGGTAGGCCAAGCCGTTGGAAGGAGCGTTCCGAATAGGACTCGAGAAAGAAGCCTCGATCGTCACCGAAAATTGTCGGCTCCAGCAGAACAACATCGGGGATGGCTGTGGGTATGGCTTTCATGCGGACTCTTCCAGGGGTTTGGCTAAACGCCAACCGGGTAAGGTTTTTCGTGCAGGTCTCCGCCGGCGCTGCCGCCACGTTCGAACCGGCCCTGTAACAGGCTCAGTAATCCCGTGTACCAATAGCCCAGTACAAACAGCAGTAAGAACGGAACGGTGAAGTAGTTTTCGCTTGAGACGGCATACCAGACCGTAAAGGTGAAGTAGCAGCCAATCAACAGCTCAATCCATGGAATGATGCCAAGCCGCTTGCGATACTTTTTGGCGGCAAAGTTTTTTTCACCCTTCTTCTGTACGCGGTACTTCGGCGTGCAAAAGCACTTTGCACGCCGAAGAGTGCCTCCATCACGGCTTTTGTATTGGTGATGGTAAGTCCCACGCCCAGTGACATAAGAAATGGCAGGTACAGAAAGGTCTTGTACCAGCGCTTTGGAAACAGCTCTTTTTGCGACACAAGATAGAAACTTGAAATGGACATGGTGCTGGCCATGAACAGCGGAAAGTCGATCAGCAGCATCTGCACCCACCCCTGCCAGCTGCGAATAATCATGGCAGGCATCAGCAGCACGCTTAATACGATCATCAGCGGATAGCTCAGGTTCGCGGTCAGGTGGTACCAAGCTTCCAGCTTGGTGTGAAAGGGTGCGTCGCTCTTCAATACGCGCGGCAGAATCTTCTTGCTGGTCTGGATAAGACCCTTGGCCCAGCGTGCCTGCTGTGTTTTGAACGCAGTCATTTCAATCGGCAGTTCTGCGGGACATTCCACATCCTGCAGATACTTAAACTTCCAGCCTTTCAACTGCGCGCGATAACTTAGGTCGGTATCTTCTGTAAGGGTGTCGTGCTGCCATCCGCCCGCTTCTTCAATAGCTCGGCGCTGCCACATGCCTGCGGTCCCATTGAAATTAAAAAAAACACCGGCACGCGACCGCCCGCCATGTTCCAGCACAAAGTGACCATCCAGCAGAATGGCTTCTACCTGCGTCAGGAAGCTGTAGTTGCGGTTAAGGTGGGTCCATCGCGTTTGCACCATGCCAACGCCGGGCTCTGCAAAGTGGTTTACTACTTTGTTAAGCCAGTCTGGTGGAGGCACAAAATCAGCGTCGAAAATCGCGATCAGCGAACCCTGTGCCGTCTTCAATCCCGCGTCGAGCGCGCCTGCTTTATAGCCGTAACGATCCGTGCGGTGCAGGTAGTAAATGGGCTGCGGAGAGAGGCCTGCAGCCCCTTCCGCATACCTCCTGACAATGTCGCCTGCAACTTCGTGCGTCTCGTCAGTGGAGTCGTCGAGCACCTGAATCTCAAATCGATCGCGCGGATACTCGATGCGGCAGCAAGCGTCTACCAACCGGTCAATCACGTACTGCTCGTTGAAAATTGGCAACTGGATGGTGACAAAGGGCAGCGTATCCGCAGCGTACGCCATGGGCGCGTTCGCGCTGGTCGCCGCCTTCTTTTTGTTGCGGTAATACAGCCACACCAGTTGGTAACGATGGATGCCGTAGAAGGCAAGAATCACCATCACGATGAAGTACGGAATCAGCAGGCCGAGGTCGAAGGCATTCAGGTGATACAAGCCGCGAAAACGTTTTGCCCGGTCTCCGGTCTGATTGGCAACCCAGCGATTAATCGCACCGGGTTGTGTCAACAACAGCGTCGTGAGAACTGTTTGAATGGTGATGAACAGAGCTGTCTCCGGTAGTAACGTATGAAGTCTTCAACGATTCTACTTGAGCGTACGCCAGCAAAATCTCATGCTGCAGATGACCTTTACAACGCAGGCTCAATGCATCAGGATGCCGCTGCGCGACTGCCTGCTTGAACTCTTAAATTCGGTGAGCTTCCATGATCTACTGTCTCGAACTCTTGACCGCGCGATGCAAAAAACTGCTGCGATCAACCTTAGCGGACGCAGGCACGTACGGCACCACGCTGCTGCGGGAGACTGCCAGCGTCTCCTGTGCATCATAGAAGTTAATGCCTATTAGCTCAAAGATCGCGCCGTTACAAGCCGTGGTCTGTTTTTCGCACCTGCGATGGAATTTTGTGTTTCAGCGGCCACAGCATTTGTTGACGCGCCTCACAAAGCAGCTTCCGGTGTACTTCTGGGAAGAGCCGGTTTTCGATGCCCAGTTGAAAGCAGAACTTCTTATCGTGCAGGGTGCCGATGACGTAACAGTAATAACGCCCAGGTTGCCGCACGGTCTGTCACCCGCAGAGATCGACAATGCACAACGTGTGCTGTTGGATGATTATCTTGCACGAACCGGTGTTACACGGTTGCTGGCATGGTATTACACGCCCATGGCCCTGACGTTCACGGATCATCTAACGCCCGATGCGGTGGTGTATGACTGCATGGACGAGTTGTCCGCATTTCAAGGCGCACCGCCTGAGTTGATTGAGCGCGAGCAGAAGTTATTTGAATTGGCAGATGTGGTGTTCGCCGGGGGCGCCAGTCTTTACGAGTCGAAGCGCACACAGCACGGCAACGTGTACCTTTTTCCCAGCAGCATCGATCGCAAGCATTTCGCTGCGGCGCGCAGGCCCGCAATCGATTTCTCTGATCAAGCAGCTATTCCGCATCCGCGCATAGGATTCTTCGGCGTGCTGGACGAGCGGCTGGATCGAGAGTTGCTGTGTGCTGTCGCGGAAGCGCGGCCGCATTGGCATTTTGTGCTGATCGGACCTGTAGTTAAGATCCGCCAAGAGGATCTGCCTCAAGGCAACAATCTGCATTATCTGGGCGGAAGGCCCTATGCGGAGTTACCCACGTACCTTGCAAACTGGGATGTTGCCATGCTGCCGTTTGCACGCAATGCTTCGACGAAATTTATCAGTCCCACGAAAACACCGGAATACCTTGCCGCGGGCAAACCGGTTGTTTCGACAGCCATTCGCGACGTGGTGAGGCCCTATGGTGAACAAGGCATGGTGCGCATTGCAGAGACGCCAGCCGAATTTGTCGTGGCCATTGAACAGCTACTGCGGCCCGCAGATGCCCGTTGGCTTGCTACTGTAGAGGAATACCTTAGTTCAACCTCGTGGGACAAAACCTTCGGAGAGATGATGACGGCGATCGCTGCCGTTCTTGCAAACCGCTCACAGCCAGCGCATGCAGGCTTTGCAAAAGACCCAAGGAGCGGAAGCCATGTTTGATTACCTGATTGTTGGTGCCGGTTTTGCGGGCAGCATTCTTGCAGAGCGTTTGGCTTCGCGCTCCGATGCAAAAATTCTGTTGATTGATAAGCGCAACCATATTGGCGGAAATGCTTACGACTACTACGATGATGCCGGCATTCTTGTGCACAAGTATGGTCCGCATATCTTTCACACCAACGCGGAAAAAGTGTTTGAGTATCTGTCTCGCTTTACCGAGTGGCGTCCGTATGAACATCGCGTGCAGGCCAGCGTGGAAGGTCAGCTTGTGCCCATGCCAATCAACGTGGACACCCTGAACAAGCTGTACGGGATGAACATGACCTGCCAGCAGGCAGATACTTATCTGAAGTCTGTTGCCGAGCCTTGCGTGCAGGTAAAGACGTCGGAAGATGCTGTAGTCAGCAAGGTAGGTCGCGACCTGTACGAGAAGTTTTTCCAGAACTACACGCGCAAGCAGTGGGCGCTGGATCCTTCGGAGCTCGATGCTGCCGTTGCAGCTCGGGTACCGGCACGCAGTTCACGCGATGATCGCTACTTTACCGATCGTATTCAGGCAATGCCGCTGCATGGCTATACGCGCATGTTTGAACGCATGCTGGACCATCCGAATATTCGCATCATGCTGAATACGACCTATCGCGAAATTGAGAGTGAGATTAAGTTTCGCGAGTTGATCTTCACCGGTCCTGTCGATGAGTACTTCGAGTACTGCTACGGTCACCTGCCGTACCGGTCGCTCCATTTCAAGCACCAGACGTTTGATCGCGCGCAGTACCAGCCTGCTGCCGTAGTCAACTATCCAAACGAGCATGCCTACACGCGAGTAACAGAGTTCAAGTGCCTTACCGGCCAGGAGCACCCAAAGACCAGCGTGGTGTTTGAGTACCCGCGCGCCGAGGGCGATCCATATTACCCCATTCCGCAGCCACAGAATGCGGAACTGTATGCCCGTTACAAAGCGCTGGCTGACGCACTGCCCGATGTACATTTTGCAGGACGCCTTGCAACCTACCGCTACTACAACATGGACCAGGTGGTTGCGCAGGCACTGATGCTTTCGGAACGGCTCACGGTCAGGCACCCTGGTTCATCACCGCTGGTCGCTGTGCGCCGTCCTGCGGAGATGCGCGATGAGAGCCGGAAAAATGGCTCGGAACAGATCGACATTGCAACCGCATAGTTCACGACGGGCGACCTCTGTCACAGAGGACGCTGTGTCCGCGGAACAAAGCGTATCCCTGCCCGTATGGGGCGGGGTTGAGTGCACCCGCAATCGTGTGGGTGACTTGTATCTGGACCAGATGGAGCTTTCCGGCCATCTGCATCGCCCTCAGGACCTTGAGGCAATCGCAGGGCTGGGCATTCGCACGCTGCGCGCGGGCATGCTTTGGGAACACTTCCAAAGTAATCCGTCATGGGCATGGACCGACGGCTACATGACTGCTTTACGCAGGCTGCATATCCGGCCGATCGCTGGGCTAATGCACCATGGCAGCGGACCGCCACATACCAGCTTGCTTGACCCTGAATTTCCAGAACAGCTCGCAATTTATGCAGGTGCGCTTGCGCAACGTTATCCCGACATTGACGCATACACCCCAGTGAACGAGCCGAATACCACTGCTCGATTCAGCGGGCAGTATGGCTTCTGGTATCCGCATCATCGTTCTCACAGCAGCTACCTTCGAGCGTTGCTGAACCAAGCAAAAGCGACAGTCCTTAGCATGGAGGCAATCCGCCGTATTCGGCCAGATGCGCAACTGGTGCAGACCGATGATTGTGGCAACATCACAGGCACGTCTGACTTGAAGGCGACGGCTGAACTGCTCAACACAAGGCAATGGCTAACCTTTGATCTGCTCTTTGGCCGGGTTGACCGCCATCACCCTATGTTCGGATACATGCGGTCCCACGGCATCGATGAGCGGGAGATTCTCTGGTTTCAGGATCACTTCTGCGCGCCACAGATCATTGGCGTGAACTACTACGCGACCAGCGATCGTTACCTTGATCATCGGAGTTGGCTGTACCCGGATTCGCTTGCATCCAGCGAGGGACCCTTTATCGATGTCGAAGCAGTTCGGGTCGAGGGCTGCGCGGCCATCGATTTCATGCGTCCGGCGACTGAGGCCTGGAATCGCTATGGGCGTCCAATCGCTTTGACAGAAGTGCATCTTGGAGGTGCTCCGGCGGAGCAAATCCGCTGGTTGGCAGAAGCCTATGCCGCCATGAGCCGCGCGCAGAAAAATGGCGTGCAGTGTGAGGGAGTCACAGTTTGGGCGCTGCTTGGATCTTACTTTTGGAACGAACTGGTGACCCGAGATAACGGCTACTACGAACCGGGTGCGTTTGACGTGCGCAGCGGCTTACCAGTGCGTACCGCGCTGGCAGATGTTGTTGCAATGCTTGCAGACAGTGGCACCGCCGAGCACCTCGCTTTGGACAGCCCTGGTTGGTGGACCCGCAAGGACCGTACCTGCTACCCGTGGGCGGATACGCCTGACTCGCAAGCCGCCTAGATGTCCCGGTAAGTTACAGAAAACAGCTGGTATGCCGTATTGATGCACCTACACGGCTAAATACTCTAAAAGAGTTCCTCTGCGATTCCTTAGTTCAGGAAAAGCGTGGTGTACAGCGTATCTCGCTGCACAGGCTTGAAGCCCGCATCGCGGATGATCCGGCGCAGTTCCTCTTCCGTCGTGCAGTTGGCCGTGCCGGCAGCCTTGACCACGTTCTCCTCCAGCATGACGGAGCCAACATCGTTGCCGCCAAAGCGCAGGCCCATCTGCAGCACCTTCAGGCCCTGCGTAACCCAGGAACTCTGGACATTCTCGATGCTATCGAGGAACATCCGCGAAATCGCCAGAGTTTTCAGGTATTCGACGGACGTGGCCTCTTCCCAGCCACGACCGCCCAAAGCGGTATTGTTAGGCTGAAAGCTCCACGGGATGAAGGCGGTGAAGCCACCAGTTTCTTCCTGCAGCCGGCGGACCACCTCGAAGTGGTTGACCCTCTGCTCCATGGTTTCGCCTACGCCGAACATCATGGTAGCAGTGGTGCGCATGCCCAGTTCGTGAGCCGTGCGATGCACGTTGACCCAGTCCTCCGTGCGACACTTCAGGCGGGCAATGCGCTTCCGAACGTCATCGTCCAGAATCTCCGCGCCGCCACCAGGGATGGATTGCAGGCCCGCATCGCGTAATCGCATGATGGTGTCGCGCAGGCTGATCTCGCTGTACTCGGCGATGGCAAGGATTTCACTGGCCGACAAACAGTGCAGCCAGATGCTCGGAAAACGCTGCTTAATACCGCTGAAAAGAGCCTCAAACCACTCAATTTTAAGGTCCGGATGAATGCCACCCTGCATCAGCACGCCAGTGCCGCCAAGTTCTTCCGTTTCAGCGATTTTCGCGTAAATGGTATCAAAATCGAGGATGTAACCCTCGCTCGCCATTTTGCCCTTTAGAGGCCTGTAAAACGCGCAAAATGTGCAATATTCCGTGCAGAAATTGGTGTAGTTGATGTTGCGGTCGATGATGTAGCTGACCACGCCCTCGGGATGCAGGCGACGGCGTACCGCGTCCGCTTCCATGCCAATGCCGATCAGGTCGTCCGAGGCGAAGCAGTCCAGCGCCTGTTGCCGAGTGATACCCATACCTATAAGATTACGCCGCCAGACTCGGCGACTCTACCCTGTGTGCGTGGCTATAAAGGGCGGCATGGTCTTGCAGCCTGTCACACGCGGCATTCCCTAACAGGGTCATCCTCAAGCCGTCCTCTATGTGGAGCGGTGTAGCAGGATTGCGACCAGCAGGCCGATACACGCGACCAGCAGGCTGACAAGCAGAACCGTCATCCTGCGAAGCGTTCGGGCAAGGGCGTTGATGGCTGACTCAATCTCAAGCAATCGCGCGGCGGTGCGATCGTCGGTGGCTTGCAGCTTGCGAATGCTTTCCGCCAGCGCAGTCACTTGGACAGCCTGTGTGCCCAGCAGTTCGGCCACGCCGTCGTGTTTCTGTCCGGTCGCGGCCAACTGGCTTTTGACGTTGTCTGCCATGCGTTCCAGCGCCGCGTCTATGTCGCCTTTTGAACCGGCACGTGCCGCAACAAAGGTCTCCAGCATGGGCGCGACACGGGTCAGCAGCGGCAGGAACCGTTTCAGCAGCGCAAGAACTTCAAGCCATCCCATAGACCATCCACCTTAGATTGAGCGCAGCTTCAGGCCTTCGCGCGCCTCGCGCCTACGGCTGGTCCACAGGTTCACGGCGGCCAGCAGCAGCATGGCGGCCAGCAGGCACTGCGACCAGACGCAGTAGATGCACCACTTTTCAAGGACATACTTCTCAAGAAAGGTGAGCATCAGCGCGCAGAAAAAACCAATCTGCGTAATCTGAAATGCCCAGAAATCCCAGCGAAAGAGCGCCAGCAGAGCGATCAGCAGGTACCCGGCGATACCCGCGATAGCGACCGGCAGGTGCCCCTTGCTGTTGAGTTCCTCATCGAATCCGCGCGGCGGAAAGACGGCAAAGCGCGAGTGGTTCACCGCGCCGCAGTCCCAGTGTTCGCTGATCGCGCAAGGCGGTGCGGCGTTCGGGTCCTGCAGGTGAACCCGCAGTGCCAGCGCGGAAACCACCAGGCCCGCCACCGCAAGCAATGCAATCAAGAATCGAAGGGGACGCATACCTGTTTGACTGTACCGGCGAGCGGACGCTTCATCAACTTGTATGCCGCAGGCGGAGACATCTTCTGCGGGGTTTCACACGATCGCCCGTGACGCAGCTTGACGTTTCAGGCCGCACAAACCTGTGGCAGAGTGGTGCAGACACACATCGCAATGGAATTGTTTAGACACAGCCATGGAGCATACCTTGCCGCAGACCGAATCGTACCTTCGTTACAGCCCTTCCGTAGAGCAGCCCGCGGCCAACGAGCACGTCATCTTCGACGAACTCTCTCGCACCATGCAGCACATTACGCGGTCCATGGCGGCGCGCTACCGGCACGCATACCGGCCTGTTCATGCCAAGTCGCACGGCATCCTGGTGGGCACGCTGCAGGCGCTGCCGAACCTGCCGGAAGAACTGCGACAAGGGCTGTTCGCAACGACTGAACCGCACCCTGTCATCCTGCGCTTCTCGACCAATCCGGGCGACATGCTGGCTGATAACGTGTCCAGCCCGCGCGGCCTGGCGATCAAGGTGCTCCAGGTCGAAGGTGACATGGTCGCGAATCACACAGGTCAGACGACGCAGGACTTCGTCTGCATTAACACCAACGTATTCGCCGCGCCTGACGCGGAGAGTTTCCTGAAGCAGATCAAGCAGTTCGACAAGGGGCTTGAGGTCTCAGAGGGCGTAAAGCACGCAGTCAGCGTCACCGCGCGAGCTACGAACGCCGTGCTGAAAGCTGTTCATCTGCCATCCGCTACGCTGGAGGGCGTTGGCGCGGCTGCGGTTCATCCTCTGGGTGAGAGCTTTTCGACCGTTGCACCGCTGCGCTTCGGCGACTATGTAGCCAAGATCGGCTTCGCGCCCGCAAGCGAAAACCTGAAGGCGCTGGTTGGCAAAGGCATCGACCTGGATCAGGATTACAACGCTCTGGAAGAGGAGATCAAGCGCTTCTTTCGGCACGAAGACGCCGTGTGGGACGTGAAGGTGCAACTGGCGCTTGCCGCCGAGCCAGGCACCGAGGAAAAGGATAAGGACTTCCCAATCGAAGTGGCAGACAAGGAATGGCCCGAGAAGAAGAGCCCATGGCAGACAGTCGCAACCATCACCGTGGGGGCGCAGGACTCCTACTCCGATGCTCGCCAGTTGTTTGTGGATGAGCAGCTTTCATTTACGCCATGGCACGCACTGGCCGCGCACCAGCCGCTGGGCGGCATCATGCGGTCGCGGCTCAAGGCGTATGAGGAAGCCATCATGTATCGTGCGCAGCGGAACGGCCGCGAGAAGGTTGAGCCGAGGAGTGTGGATGAGATTCCTGCTTAGTTCGTAGTTCTCTTAGCCGATCCGTCATCCTGAGCGGAGCACGCCATGCGGGGTCGAAGGACCTGCTGTTTTCCAGGGCCGCGATGCAGCCGAAAAGAAAGCTGGCCCTTCGGCTTCGCTCGGGATGACGGATTGTAGTAACACCTGTACGGCTCATCGGCCCAGTGCTTCAGTGACAACGCGCAGCATTTCGCCTTGCGGTGCATCCCGTTCGGTCCAAAGCTCAAACTGCCGAACACCCTGCGCGACGAACATGGCGGCACCCGGAATTGTAGGGATGCCGCGTTGCTTCGCCATGAGCATCAGCGGCGTTTCAAGCGGGTTGTAGACCAGGTCAAAGAACAGGTCGCACTGCATCTCTTCGGCTGTGATGGGCGGCTCGATCTGTTTGCCGCGCATGCCATAAGGTGTGCTGTTGATCAGGATGTCGAAGTGCTCGCCTCTGAGTTGTTCCCTCGGCAGCACGCGCGCACCGCTCTCCGCGGCTAGTGTGGCGGCGCGCGTGGCGGTCCGGT
The DNA here is from genome assembly GCA_964243585.1 of uncultured Terriglobus sp. Taxonomy (GTDB): domain Bacteria; phylum Acidobacteriota; class Terriglobia; order Terriglobales; family Acidobacteriaceae; genus Terriglobus. The sequence goes on along the minus strand of CAXTFT010000074.1, from coordinate 712 downwards.
TCAGCAGGTACACCTCTGCTCCGCGCTCACGCAGGCCGAAGACGGCGGCTCGGGCGGCACCACCCGCACCCAGCACCAGCACTTGTTTGCCCTTGAGTGACAGCCGCTGCTCCAGTGGTCCAACGATGCCGGCGACGTCCGTGTTAAAGCCGGACAGGGTGCCGTCATCGACTCGCAGCAGGGTGTTACAGGCACGCATGGCGTCCACCTCAGGGCTACGCCATGTCAGCAGCGGCAACACCGTCTCTTTAAGCGGCATGGTGACGCTGAGACCACGAATAGCAAGCCGCTGGATAACGGCTTGCAGCTCCTGCGCGTCGGCTATTTCCAGCGGCAGGTAGACCGCATCGACGCCGGCTTTGCGCAGTGCGGTGTTGTGCATGCGTGGCGACAGGGAAGCGCCGATTGGCGAACCAGCCACGGCGTAGATCGCTGTCTGAGCCGAGATACTTTCGATCCGGTACAGGTCACGGAGGTCGCCGATCCCGATCTGGCCGGGCGCTGTACCGGAGCCGCCATCGGGTGAGGCAAAGGTAAACGCCGATCCGAAGCGGGGTCCAAGCACGCGTGTCAGCACGCCGGGCAGGCCCATACTCATGGCGACCAGGTTGCCGGTGCTGCTGTGCCGCTCCAGCAGATCGATGAGTTGCAAGCTGTCACCGAGGGTCTGCGCGGTGGGTACGATCTTGACGAAGTCCGGCGCGAAGGCCGC
>CAXTFT010000073.1:0-16984 GCA_964243585.1 uncultured Terriglobus sp. | reverse complement strand
CTGATGGCGCCCGCGGCGGAGCAGCTTGCAAGTGAACTGGAACGCGTCGTCTTCAACGACCCTACCTTGCCGGTACTCAGCAATGTGGATGCGCGCGTTGTCACCCGCCGGTCAGAGGCGCGCGACAGCCTGATCCGCCAGGTGACAGGCGCGGTGCGCTGGACGGAGTGCATTGATCTGCTCCGTGCGTCTGGCGCGACCCTGTTCGTTGAGGTAGGTCCCGGGCGTGTTCTAAGCGGTTTACTGCGGCAAATCGATCGAGGGCTGGCATCAGCCAACGTCGAGGACAGTGCAAGCCTGGACAAGACACTGGCCGTGCTGCATGCTGCGGCGTCAGTCTGAACGTTATCGCAGCCTGAGCATGGCGGAGTCTTGGAGCACGGGTGGCAAGATAGAACCATGCCGCCGCTGCTTGAAGTTGAGGACCTGACGATCCGATTTCCTGGTGCGGAGCGCCCTGCAGTTGACGGCATCAGCTTCCACATTGATCAGGGCGAGGTGCTTGGGCTTGTGGGTGAATCCGGTTCGGGCAAATCACTGACCTCACTTGCGATTCTTCGGCTGCTAGCACCCGGTGCAGACTTGACCGGCGCGATCCGCTTTGGTGGGCAGGACCTTCTGCGACTTTCTGAGAGTGACATGCGCTCGCATCGCGGGCAGGCGATCAGCATGATCTTCCAGGAACCCATGACGGCGCTGAACCCTGCCATGTCCATCGGCGGGCAGATTGCCGAGGCCGTGCGGGTGCACCAACCCAAGCTCTCCCGTGCCGAGGTGCGCGGACGCGTGCTGGAGTCGCTGGAGCAGGTCGCGCTACCTGACCCCGCGCGCCGTACCGTCGATTTCCCGCACCAGTTCTCCGGCGGTCAACGGCAGCGCATCCTGATTGCCATGGCCGTCGTAAACAAGCCACGCCTCCTGATTGCAGATGAACCCACGACAGCGCTCGACGTGACCGTGCAGGCACAGATCCTGAGGCTGCTGCGCGACCTGCGCGACCGTCATGGTTTGAGCATGCTGTTCATTTCCCATGACCTTGCTGTGACGGCAGCAACTGCTGACCGCGTCGCAGTGATGCAGCGGGGCAGCATTGTGGAAACAAACACTGCTGCGCAACTCTTTCGCCATCCGCAGCACAGCTACACCCGGGCCTTGCTCGCGGCCGTGCCAACCATGGCCACGGACCGCACACGTCCCCTGGCTACACTGTAGAAGCTGTCGCATAGTAGGACTTCGGCTACCCGCGCCTTCAGATAGCATGGGTAAGTTCGCGCAAAAGGCGCCAACACACCGGCTATGCGCGCACTCATCCTCTCTGACATTCACGGCAACCTGGAAGCCTTGCAGGCGGTACAGTCCGCCGCAGGGGTGTGTGACCAGGTGTGGAACCTGGGTGATGTCGTGGGCTACGGTGCCAGCCCCAATCAAGTCGTGGACTGTATGCGCTCCACAGCCACGCATGGGGTGCGCGGCAATCACGACAAGGTGTGCGCCGGTCTGGCATCTGCCGCGCAGTTCAATCCAACCGCGCGGGCCGCCGCCATGTGGACGCAGGGACAACTTACGCCGCAATCGTTGGAATGGCTGCAGAAGCAGCCAGGGGGACCATTGCTCTGCGAGCATGACACCGTCGCGCTGTCGCACGGGTCGCCGCTGCACGAGGACATCTACATCCTGAATATTCGCGACGCCTGGGCGCCCCTGCAGCAGATGCAGGCACGCTGCACCTTCTTCGGCCACACGCATGTGCAGGGTGGCTTTGGTTGGGAAGCGGGCCGCTGGTTTGAGGTGCGTCCGCTACAGCAATGCAGTGAAGACAGGCGCTCGCACTGGACCATGCCACTGGAGCCGGGGAAACGTTACCTGCTGAATCCGGGTTCCGTGGGGCAGCCGCGCGACGGAGACCCGCGCGCCGCGTACGCTATCCTGGACGACGGCCTGGGCACGGTTACATTCCACCGCGAACCGTACGACATCGATCTGGCGGGCGGGCGCATCCTGCTGGCCGGCCTGCCGGAGCGGCTGGCAAAGAGACTGCACCAGGGCCGCTAGCGCTGCTTACTGTGGGTCCCGGACCTCGTGCAGCTTCATAAAGTTGGTGCCGCCAATGCGGCTTGCCGTTCCGCCCACGATGCCCAGCACCTCGCGCGGACGGACATGACCCAGTTTCGTCAGCGTCTCTTCCGCCATTTCCACCTGGAGGTCGCCGCCACCGAACTTGTCCACCTTGATGGGGTAAACGCCCCACAGCATCATCGTCTTGCCGATGACGAGATCCGACGTGGTAAGTGAGAAGATGCGCGTGCCGGGCCGGTACTTGGAGATAAGCCGTGCCGAGGTGCCGGTTTCCGTGAAGATCGCAATGGCGGTCAGGTCCAGGTCTTCCGCTGCCAGCGCCATGCTCTCGCAGATGGTCTCGGCTACGCTGAGCTTCAAGGATTGCTGGTGCCTGGGTGGCAGCGGCAGCGTGGACCGCTCCATGGCCATCTGCGATTCGCTCTCGACGATGATCTTCGCCATCATCGCCACGGACTGCACCGGGTATTTGCCCGCCGCCGACTCTGCCGACAGCATGACGGCGTCCGTGCCGTCGTACACGGCGTTGGCCACGTCACTGACCTCTGCGCGGGTCGGCCGAGGGTTGTCGATCATGCTCTCCAGCATCTGCGTCGCGGTGATCACGGGCTTGCGGTAGGCGAGCGCACGGCGGATGATGTGCTTCTGGATGGCGGGTACTTTTTCCGGCGGAACTTCGACACCCAGGTCACCGCGCGCGACCATGAGGCCGTCGGTCTCTTCCAGTATCTCTTCGAGATTTTCTATGGCCTGCGGCTTTTCGAGCTTTGCCACGATCCAAGCATCGCAGTTCAGGTCCTTCATGCGTCGGCGGGTGTAGCGGATGTCCTCTGCCGTGCGGACAAACGACAGGGCAAGGGCGTGAACGTTCTGGGTCGCGATGAACTCGAGGTCTTCCTCGTCCTTCTCAGTGAGCGCAGGCACTTTGACCGCGATGCCCGGCAGGTTGATGCCCTTGTTTTCACCGAGCATGCCGCCATTGACGATCTCACAGACGACATCGCCGCCTTCCACCCGGGCCACGCGCAATTCGATCAGGCCATCGGAGAGCAGAATGATGTCTCCCGGTCCCAGATTTTCCGCCAGGGTCGGAAACACGGTACTCACCTTTTCCGCCGTGCCCTTCATTTCATTGGGCGTAATGGTCAGGTGCTTGCCCGCTTCCAGCAGGACAGGCTTGCCGTCGACGAGCTTGCCGGTACGTATCTTCGGCCCCTGCAGGTCGGCCAGGATGCAGATCGGCTTGCCTTCGCTCGCACTGACAGCGCGGACCATCTTGATCAGGTCGGCTTTTTGCTCGTGCGTGCCATGCGAGAAGTTCAGCCTTGCCACGTCGAGCCCGGCGCGTACCAGATCGCGAAAGACAGCCTCCGTGGAACAGGCAGGACCAAGCGTTGCTACGATTTTTGCGCTGCGGCCCGTGCCCAGCAGGTGATTGCCTTGTGTCATCGTTCTCCGCGGCTGGAGCGTTTGCTCACCGCCAGTAAGGATTCTACGTCGTCACAGCGTTTCACGAAGTTACTCGAACAATCGCATCGATGTGGAAGAAGGTGTGGCCAGGTTCCCTGTTCGGCCTATAGAAGAGGACACATGTCCGGTGTCGCGACCCAGTTCCGCATTCAGTTCCGCCCCACACAACACCGTCAGCGATGTAAGGAAAAGCCAGATCAGCAGGACCACGCCTGTTCCCAGCGAACCATAGACGCGGGAGTAGTCCGCATAGCGCGTGACATAGAAGCCGAAGGCCAGTGTCGTGAGGAACCACGTGGCCGTGGCAAACGCAGCTCCGGGCAAAACACGTTGCCACGGCGGCCGTACCGGTACAGCAAAGCGATAGATAAACGCCAGCACCGCTGCCGTGGCACTAAGCGACGACACCCAGCGCACTGCGTTTGCAGCCCAGTACAGGCCCGCATCCATACCGCGCGGCGAGTAATGCGTCAGCGTCATCAGCAGGAAATGGCCAAAGATGATGAGCAGGCTGGCCGCGGCCAGTGGGACCAGCGCAATGGGAACCAGCATGTACGACTGCACCTGCTTGCGCACGGCACCGCGCCAGCCGCGGCCCCAGCACTCCTCGCTCAGGCCGTAGGCACGGCGAAAGCCTTCCATCAGCGTACCCAGCACACCGCCTGCACCGTACACACTGACCAGCGCGGCGCCCAGCAGCACCGTGGCGCTCTGCGGCGTACTGTGCGCGGTGATGAAGTATCGCTCAAACAGCGGTGCCACTGCTGCGGGCAGCACACGATTCATAAACATCGCCAATTGATAGCGCAGGGGAGCGCTATACGGCAGTAGCGTAACCAATGCCGCGACCAGGCCCAGCGCGGGGAATACCGCAAAGATCGCGGAGTAGGCGGTCGCTTTGGCCGTGGTCAGGCAGTCATGCTGAAATGCGTTCCAGTACGCCAGCCGTACCTTGTCAGTGAAACGCAGGCTACCCTCGCCGAACTCACGCGCATGATTGGTAACGGAGCGGCGCACTTCCGCGCTGCGGTTGATGCGTTTCGTCGTCGCGTCCAGGCCGTCCATAGTCACCAGCATAGCCGTGTGGAGACGGAACGGCGTCTGCCTTGCCTTTCTGATCAAGAGAACCACTCTACGCACTACCCTGCCGGCTCAATCAATGGTTCGCTTGAAGCACGATGCTTACCCGCCGAAAGTTTCTAGCCGTCACCGCACTTGCCATGCCTCACCTAATGCATGCCGAGCCTATTGGCTTCGCTTCCCTGCCCCAGGCTTTTGCCTCTCTCGAAAAGCAACATGGCGGACGGCTTGGTGTCGCGGTGATCGAGACGGGCAGTGGCAAACAGACCGGCTTTCGCGCGGACGAGCTCTTTCCCATGTGCAGCACATTCAAGTTCCTGCTGGCCGCAGCCGTGCTGCGACGCGTGGATACCTACCATGACAGCCTGCTGCGGCAGGTGGACGTGCCGCCGAAACCGCTGCTTGGCAACTCGCCGCTAACCGAGGCACACGCGGGCGGCAGCATGACCGTGGGTGCATTGTGCCATGCGGCACTGACACGCAGCGACAACACCGCGGCCAACGTCCTGCTTGAGACCGTTGGCGGGCCGGCAGCAGTAACTAAGTTCACGCGTTCCCTGCATGACAGCGTGACGCGGCTGGACCGGAACGAACCTTCTCTGAACTCTTCGCTCATCGGCGATCCGCGCGACACGACCTCGCCTGCAGCCATGGCAGCCGACCTGCAGAACATCCTGCTGGGAGACGGCCTGAGCGACGATTCAAGGCAGCAACTGACACAGTGGATGGAAGCAAACCTGACCGGGCTGGAGCGGCTTCGCGCCAACCTGCCCGCGGGCTGGCGGGCCGCGGACAAGACTGGTTCCAACGGCGAGCACACCTCCAACGACATCGCTGTGCTGTGGCCTGCGGGCAAGCTACCAGTCATCCTGACCGCTTACATCACACAGTGTCCCGGACCGGAGAAAAAGCGGGCCAACATGCTTGCAGAGATCGGGCGGCTTGTGCGCGCCGCGCTACGTCCGGTTGCCATAGAAAGCAAATAGTACATTCCGGCAATCGAGGCCTTGGCAACTGAACCCGTTGGAACTTAGCGCAAGCCGCATCTCGGTACGAGCCTAGCTCTTCAGGATCGTCATCTTGCCGTCAGGCGTCTTGCGGAACGCATGCAGTTGATTTGCGTCCGAACCGATGTGCCGCAGAATAATGGCTTCCTTCGACAACTCCATGTGGGTAAAGCCGATTACGCGACCGCCGAATGGTCCTCGATTTTCCGGCGGAACGGACCAGTTCACCAGCTCCGCGCCGCCGCCGCCTGAGATGACAAAGGACGTGGGATGCCCATCAAACTCAATGTGCTGCAGGTCATGGTCGTGGCCCGTGATGTAAAAGTCCACCTTGTGGTCGCGCAAGAGCCGGTCCCAGCGCGGGATCAGCACACGGTTATCGCGATGGATGCCGTTGGTGTATAGGGGATGATGCGCAATCACGGCCAGAAAAGGCGTCGTGCGTGGTTTGGCCAACTCCGCTTCAAACCACAGGTCCTGCTGGTCACGCTCGACATGGCTCATCAGGTAGCTGGAAGGCATGAACTCGAACGGCTTGGTACCGGGCAAATTGGAATCCAGGCAGATAAACGTGATGATCGGGTTCGCCTCAGGGTACTTGAAGGTGTACCACTTGGCCGGCATAGTCCAGCGAGTCTTCTTCTGCTTCGGATAATCCAACTGCAGCTGAACTTTGTCGTAACCGTACTTTTCGTAGTCGTGGTTACCCAATACGGCATAGGCCGGGCCGGGAAAGAAGTTCGCGGGGTACATGTTTTCAAATTGCGATTGCCAGCGTTCGTCGTTCACGCCGTCGTGCAGGTGGCCGTACCAGTTGTCACCCAGCAGAAACATGGCGCCCGGTTGAATATGCTGCGCACCCATCCAGTTACGCATGGAGAACGACACTGCCTTTTGCTGTTCGATGTACTTATCCGTACCCCAATCGCCGATCATAAACATGTGCTGCGCATTGGGGTTTGCGGATGCGGAGCCTGCTGCCTGCGCAAATATTTTGCCTGGCTGCAATGCGGCAAGGGCAGAGAAGGCAAAAGTCTGCCGCAGAAACGACCTGCGGGAAAAGTGAGAGATGTCCGCCAATTCAGCTCCTTTGACTTTGTCCATTGCGCTCACATGTAGCGCTTTTCAGCCATTTCCAGCCTGCACCATCTGTCTTAAGGCTGCCTGAAGATCACAAGCAACAACTACCTATGCGATGCGTCAGGCCACACTGCAAGCCGAAGAGCAGCCGGTTACCGGCCAACCGCACCAGGATTCGGTACAAAGTACAGGAACGCCCCCAGCGCAATCAGAAGGCCCAGGTAGTAGGCCAGCGTGCCCACGCTGTTCTCTTCCGGCGCGTCGTTGGTGAACATGCGCCACGCCATGCCCGCACCCAGGAACAGGAACACACCTTCGCGCATCAATGCGAACAGGACTCCGCAGGAAGCAAGGATCAGGCCGCGTCCAAGCCGGTTCAGCGCGTAAGTTGCCTGCGCGCCATCCAGCCCAAGCACAGGGATCAGGTTAATGAGATTGACCCAGGCACCGGTATAGGCCAGTGCTTCAAACAACGAATTGCGCGTCCAGAAGAAGAGCCCCATGCAGGCAACCGCAGTTCCCAGGCCCCACAGCGGCCCGGCCAGCGCAATCGCCGCAAGCTGGTCCAGTTTCATGCCCTGGTGGTACCAGCGCACATACGCGCCCAGCCCGGGCAGAAACATGGGCAGGTCGGCTTTAAGGCCACGGCGGCGAATGGCAACATAGTGGCCCATCTCATGGATCAGGATCGAGATGGTGAAGCCCAGCGCAAACTTCCATCCAAACAGCGCCCAGTACAGCCCGAAGTAGCCCAGAAAACCGAGCAAAAACTTCATCTTGAAGAGCAGAAACAGCATCGATTTGAACTTGGCAATGCCGAACACAATCGGTGCCAGCGGGCCGAGCCGCTTCTTCCACTTCGCCGTGCGATCCGATGCTGCCTGCTGCCTGCCATCCAGCGAGTCAATGTGCTTGCGGATCTGGTCGGCCTGGCTGGCATCTTCCGGCATCCACTGCAAGGCCGAAGTCCATAGCTCTCGTGCATCTGCCAGTTTGCCTTCGCGCTCGGCATTCGCCGCTGCAGCGCCAATCTGGTTCAGGTGCTTTGCATACACCAGCGTCTGGCAGTCCGGGCACGCCAGCACGCCTTCTGCTATCCAGTGCCGACAGTTCGGGCAGGAGTATACCGGCTCAGGATCCGGTATAGCCTCAGGGGTTTGCACATCCGGATTGGCTGCCGTTGCAGTACTCATCTGTAGAAGATTTTACGCCTGCCTGTAACGCGTTCCTTCGGGTGAACAACGCGGCGACCTCGTCCTTGCAGTTCGATAGGAATCACCCATGTTCATTACGATGAGGGTGCCCTTCCCGCAACAGCCTAGTGCGCCAGGCCGGGGTTCTTGTCGATGCTGAGCAGGTTCGCCATGATGCGGAAGCTGCCCGGCACACCCTCCGGCATCTCGCGGAAGAAAGCATAGGCCAGGTATACGTAATAGCCTCTGCCGTACTGTGCGTAAATCAGGCCGCCGGTCTGCGGTTCCTGCCCGCCGTCGTGCACCGAGGTCGGCGCGATGTACTTGGAGTCAAAGGACTTTGGAAAACCGTGGCCGCGTTCCTCCACCCAGCTGCTGAAGTCTGCCGGACCGATCTTGTTGGGCCAGTTCAGCAGCGGGTCAGTCGGCTTCAGGATGGTCACTTTTGCGTCTTCCTCGACGACGGTATGACCCTGGTCGCCAGGTACTGACAATGGGTAAGGACCATAGTCGTGGTCAAATTCGGCGCTCTGATATTGCGTGATCACCACGCCACCACCGCGAACGTAGTCAAGCAGGCGATTGTTCGCGGCGCGCAGTACGGGCCGGGCAGTATAGGTACGTACGCCCAGCACGATGTAGTCATACAGGTTCAGATCGCCGCTGCGCAGGTCCGCGTCGGTCAGCAGGGTTGCGTTCACGCCCATCTGCCGCAACGCATCGGGTACGTCGTCGCCGGAACCCATGACGTAGCCCACACGCACTGACGGCGCGACCTTTACATCCACACCGGTAATACTGCTGACCGCGGGCGAGTAGCGCGGGTAAGGCCGCACACCTGGGTAACCGATGGTGACAAAGCCCGTGCTGTACTGCTTGCCGCTGACATCGGCCACGGCGGTGATACGGTAGCTCTTCGGCTGCAGGCCGGGCGTCATCACACGGAAGCGAAGGACTACATCCTCATTGTCGCGGTGCGTTTGAAACTTTGCACTTGCGGGTTCCGCGGTCCAGCCTTTCGGCAGTTCCAGCTTGAGCGTGCCTTCCTGCGGGCCCTTGACGCTGGAGTGCACGGTGACCTGCAGCGGCAGCGCGGTGGCCGACAACGGCAGAATGCCGCTGGCCGGCTCCACCTGCACGGAGATGGCGGGAGCAATGCGCAGCGGTTCGGGCAGCGTGCCCAGGCCGTTGTAACGATGCGGTGTTTGCACCACGCCGGTCAGCATGGCGTGGGTGCCGTTGAAGGTGTAGCGCACCTCCGCATACAGCGGGTACGGCTCCTCCGGCAGCGTCAGCCAACGCGGATCGTGTATGTCGTAGTAGCTCTGTTCAAGTGTCGGCCGCGAGTAGTACGGCATGGTGGGCGGCGCACTGGCAGGCACGGTGGCCAGCAGGTAGCTGTCTACCGCGACACCGGCTGCGAGGGGGCCGGGCACGAACGGCTTAACCGGCTCGGACTGCTGCTGTGCCTGCGACGGTGGCAGCGATGGCGCTTGATCTGTCCCAAGGTTGCGCGCGGCCACGCCAGTGGACTGCGCTGCACCAGTTGTCGCATCGGGAGGGGCTACCACGTTTGTTGGCGTTGGCTGTGCTTTCGGCGCAGCAGGTGGTGGCGTGCGCACCTTCCAGTCTCCACCCAAGGCAGGCTGTAGCGTAATGCTGTCAACGGTAACCGGCACACTTCCCTGATCAGTCACGTGGATGCCGACGCCAAAGCTCTCACCTGCAGTTACCGTTTGCGAAATGATGTCGTTGCCGCCGGGCTGACCAAGTCCCCGCTGCACCGGAGCAGGACCATTCTGCACGGTGGCAACCATGTTCATGCCAAGTGCCTGGTTCAGTGCCTCATTGAACTGCCGCTCTTTGATCCGCAACTCAAACAGGACGTTGTAGCGAGCGTCCTCCGGCAACTTGCTCGACTGCAGGTTGAGGATCAACGACCGCGTCGCATCGAGCCCGGTGGCCAGCGCGGATGCGCTCTTCGCGGGATCGTTCGCATCGAGGCGATCCGTAGCCTCCTTAATGGTTGCAGCGATCGCAGCGAGTTTCGTCTTTGCTTCACCTTGCGCGGCTGCGGGCAGGTAACTCGCCATGCCCTCGAGCGACGTGTCGATACCGTCAAAAAAACTATTTTCCCTGGCGGGTGTCACTCCACCGTTCACGCGCGACGCATACAGGTGATAGGTCGAATCTGCCTTACCGGGTGGTGGTATCGGCACACCGCCGTTCTGCGACTTCTGCTGGTTCAATCCCTCGCGCGACACCTGCGAGTAGCTTTCGCCGAACAGCGCGTTGTAGGTCCCTGAAGGCACTGTGACCGTAGCTGAAGGCACCTCGTGCATCTCTGCTCCGGTGACGTAATTCTTGTACAACAGCGGCTCCACCTTGCCAGTGGCGTAATCAAAGATGCCCTCCTTTGTGACGCGTGCAAAGGGCGTTCGAGCGTAGACCTTCAGCGGCGCCCAGGGCCGCAGGCCTTCGCGCAACTGCTCCGGAAACATCTTCGGATCGGCGGCAGCGGTATAAACCTCCTGCGCAAGTACGCCGGCGGCCTGATGGTGACCGTGGCCGTCCGACACGTTGCCCGCAAAAACGCTGGTCACCACCATGGGCCGGGTCTCACGAATCACGCGAACCGTGTCTGCCAACACGCGGTCATGGTCCCATTGCTTCAAGGTTTCCTCACGCGTCTTTGAGAAGCCGAAGTCGGCGACACGGGTGTAGTACAGATGCACGCCGTAGTAGTGGTTCGCGGAAAGATGTTCTTCCGTGCGCAGGATGCCCAGACCGTCCCAGAACTCGCCCGTCATGACGTTCTGGCCGCCTTCACCACGGTTCAGGCTCAACAGCGAAACTTCGGCGCCCAGGCCCCGGCTCTCGTAAGCAAGCGTGCCACCATCTTCATCATCAGGGTGCGCGTTGATCTGGATCAGGCTGGCGCGCGTGGCCAGCTTACGCAGCGACTGGGCCAGCCCTGCCGCGCCACGATCAAACGGCAGTGGTGTTGCATATGCTGAGACCGGCTGCTGCAGCGGATTGCCGAGAGCGCTTTGCCCATTGCCTGCGTTGTGTTGCGCAGATACGGAGACGGTGGCGCATACGACCAGCGCGGCTGCGGCGGTCTTCCATTGCTTCTGCTTCACAGACAGCTCCTTGCAGGGGAATACGGCGGGGCCGTCTCCGGATTGTTGCGGGTGTGCTTTCAGTAATAACAGGACTCTGATGTTTCGCAGAACTCACCGATTCACGTACCGCGCGGTACCATCAGCCCATGCCCGCCTCTCCCGCTAAAGTCGATTCCGCAGAACAGCACAGCCTGCAGCGTGGTCTGGGCACAGCGGGCGCGCTGGGGGCCAACATTATCGACATGGTTGGCGTGGGCCCGTTCTTGACATTGCCGCTGATCGTCGGCGTCATGGGTGGGCCGCAGGCCATGCTGGGCTGGTTACTGGGCGCGCTGCTGTCGCTGCTGGACGGCTGCACATGGAGCGAACTGGGCACAGCCTACCCGGAGGCTGGCGGATCCTACGCCTACCTGAAGCGGAGTTTTCCTGAACCGTGGGGCAGAATCTTCTCGTTCCTGTACGCGTGGCAACTGCTGTTCTCAGCGCCGCTCTCCATCGCCAGTGGATGCATCGGCTTTGCGCAATATGCCAGCTGGTTTGTGCCGGGGCAGTCGCATACCGTGCAGACAGCCCTGGCCATGCTTGCCTGCATTGCCTGCACATTGTTGCTGCTGCAGCCAGTCCAGAAGATCGGGGCCGCCACAAGGCTGCTTGGCACGGTTGTTCTGCTGATCTTGCTCACGGTCATCGTCATTGGTTTCACGCACTTTTCCGCGGCGCGTGCGTTCTCGTTTCCTGCGGGAGCGTTTCAATTGGATGGTGCGTTTTTCATTGGCCTTGGTGGAGGTCTTTTGATCTCTGCATACGATTACTGGGGCTACTACAACGTGTGTTTCCTTGGAGCGGAGGTCAAAGACCCGCAGCGTACCATTCCGCGCGCGGTGCTGGGGTCTATTGCCGTTGTCGGCACGCTTTACCTCTTGATGAATACCGCCGTGTTGGGTGTGCTGCCGTGGCAGTCGCTGGCGCGGGAAGATGCGGGCGCGCGGCAGTACACCATCGCCGTTTTCGCGCAGCAGGCCTTTGCCGCGCATAGCTGGTCACACCTGGCCGGCAGCGTGGCCGTAGTGCTGATCGCGCTGACCGCACTGGCGTCGGTGTATGCGCTGCTGCTGGGTTACTCGCGCATCCCGTTTGCCGCCGCGCAGGACGGCAACTTCCCCGCACTTTTTGCGCGGCTGCATCCACGGCACCACGTCCCCACCGTGGCCCTCTTAACGCTTTGCGGGGTCACGCTGGTCTGCTGCCTTTTTCGCCTTCAGGAAGTGATCGCGTCGCTCGTCGTCGTCCGCATCGTCTTCCAGTTCCTGCTGCAGGGCACAGCGGTCATGCTGCCGAAACATCGCGCGGCAAGGCAGCGACCCGGCGTCTTCCGCATGCCGCTGTACCCTCTGCCCACGCTGCTGGCCATGTGCGGCTTTGTATACATACTGCTCTCACGCCCTCGTCTGCTGCTGGAGTTGCGGCCCGTGCTGTTCGTCCTGCTGACAGGGCTGCTGGTCTACGGCGTGCGCGCTCTGGGGCAACGCGGCACGCCGGTACACTGAGCCAATGCAGGCTCTTATGGCAGCAGGCAGCGCTCTGGCGGCGGGCGGCTTACTTACGGGCGGTTATCTTTACGCTGCGAACTGGCCTACGTCACAGATCTTTGGCAGCACTCTTATCGCAGGAGCTGACACAGACCCGCAGCAACACACCATCGCCTTGACCTACGACGACGGCCCGAGTGCACGCAACACGCCCCCACTGCTGGACCTGCTGGCAGAGTTCAACGTGCTCGCGACGTTCTTCTTGATCGGCGAACACGTACGAAAACATACAGCAATGGCCCGCCGCGTTGTTGAAGCGGGCCATGTGATAGGCAACCACACCGCAATGCATCCCAACCTGGCGCGCAAAAGCCCGGCTCGCGTGCGCGAGGAGTTGACGGCCTGTCAGAAGACCATCGAAGATGCGCTTGGCATTTCGCCCGCACTCTTCCGCCCACCCTACGGTGCGCGCAGGCCTGATGTGCTTCGAATCGCGCGCGCACTTGGCCTGACACCTGTTCTGTGGAACGTAACCTCGAAAGACTGGCAGCAGACCACCGCAGACGCGGTGCAGGCAACCGTGGATCGTGGCATCGCCCGAAACCAACGCAGAGGCATTGCCTCCAACGTGCTGCTGCACGATGCGTCGCATCTCGATGGGCCAGAACCTGCCTCACGTGCTAACACCATTAATGTGACACGCACTCTGCTGCAGCGCGGCACCTATCGCTTTACCACGCCGCTGGAATGGCTGCCTGCCTGACGCTGCGGTGCAGCGGTCTACAGTGCCGTTTCCTTAATGCCTAGCCGCGTAAACAGCAGCACCACGGCAAGCGTAATCCCTAGCGCAATCGTTGTCGCAATCCAGCCTGTCCGGATGCGTTTCCGTGCAACACTCACCAGCAGCAGCAAGCAGTACATCAGCAGCACCGCGATCGACCAGTCGTAGTCATAGGTGCGAACGCTGCTGCTCGTCTGGCTGACGACGCGGGAGATGCGCAACGCAGGCACCGTCATGCCGGCAACAAAGCCCAGGAAGGCCGCGAGGTAAAGAACCACCGCCTGCCACACGACAGATAAGATCTGCTTCAAGTACGCACCCCTTAGTGCTTTAAAACAGCTTACGGGAGGAAGGTGCACGCAAAAAGAACAAGGCGAACATCCATCAGGACATTCGCCTTTCCCAACGCCGCGCAGAGCCTAGTAGCGACGGCCGCGCTCGTCATAACGTTCCTGATCATTATGGCGATGGTTTGCATTCGCGTTGCCGACCAGCGCTCCGCCGCCGGCACCCAGCGCGCCGCCAATCAAAGCACCCTTACCGCCACCGGCGAGTGCACCGATACCCGCGCCTGCGCCGCCGCCGATTAACGCGCCTTTACCGGCCCCGATACCGCTGTGGCGCTTGTGCCAGTTGCCGTGGCTGTCACGGTAGTAATCCCGCCGATTGTGGGACTGAGCTGCCGCAGGATTAGCCAGCGGGCCTGCCACACTCAGTAACATCGCCGAGCCAAGTGCCATCCGCACTATTTTTGTTTGAAGCACTGACCTTAGATTCATCATGGTTTCCTCTTTTTCGCCTGTAGTCCCGCTTTACAAAATGCTAAATCGTTGATGCTCAAAAACGTTTAAGTGATCCTGTTACCGCATTTATCTAGAAGACTTGAGTTCCCTTTCGGGCCGGAATTTACTTTGCAGCCACAGCTGCCTTTGCTGTCGCTTTTACCGCAGCATCAACCACGGCATACAACGATTGGTCCGGGTCGCGCCTCGCGCTTGTTTTGATGAGCATGCCCATTTTGCGGCCGGCCGCCTCCGTGTCTGGCAGCGTCAAACCGCGCTTTGACGCGCTAATCTCAGCCAGCTGCTTCACCATGTCGAAGAACTTGTCCTCGTCGCGGCCACTCTTCAGCCAAGCCTCGTGCACTGTGCTTCCCATCAACTCTGCACTGGCGGGACCGGACGCACTGCTGTTCGCACCAGTGACGCTCGGTGCCGGACCATTTTTACCTGGGCCTGCATCGTAAGCGGTATGGTTGCCAGCACGCCTGCTAGGAACACACCGGATTTCCTTGAAATCTTCATAGTCTTACCTTTCATAGTCGCTCGACAAACTAGTTACGCGGACCGCCTGTTCAGCAGGCACGCAACAGGACCTGGCTGCCTATCTTCGATAGCCGCTGTACCCATTGCCATAATCTCGATAATCGCGATCGTGCCTGCGGTCTGCGTTGGCCTTGCCCAGCAGCGCTCCGCCACCGGCTCCTACACCGCCACCGATCAGCGCGCCTTTCAATCCGCCACCCAGCAGGCCGCCCAGCAACGCACCCGCGCCGCCGCCAATCAAGGCGCCTTTACCCGGCCCGATGCCTCCACGATTGTTGTCATAACGCCGGTCATCGCCGTGGTAGCGATCGCGATCATAGCGGTCATCGTAAGGGCGCGTGCTGCGAAGCCCGTTGCTGTAGCCGCCATTGTTACGGTAGCCGTTGTTGTACTGCGCCGCTGCCTGCAATGGTGCAGCTACCGACAGCGTGGTCGCCGCAAGCAAAGTTGCACTCAGTACCCATCTGCGTCCGTTCATACTGCACGTCCAATCTGCGTCTCGCCTAGATGCTTCTGCCCTGCAAGGGCGAGCCGCCCAACATGGGTATAGATGCGCTTTCCACCAATAAGTTCTGGTACACGCCGTTCACACTTTGAGCCATACGCGAGAACTATGGATGCAGACCGGTAAGTGTTCTGCTATCAGCATTTGAACTTGTGCTTGCATCTTCCCGTGCGGCCACTTACCCTTGGCCCACTGCTAAACAAGGTTGTGTCATGAAGCCACTTGTTGTGCTGCCTCTTGCAGGCATTCTTGCGCTTGGTGTTTCTGCCTGTGCCCAGCAGTCCCCCGTACCAGCCACCGCTGTAGCAGGCCCAACCACTGCAGTCGCAGCAACCGCCACCGTCCCAGCAACCATCAACAAGACCGGCCCTGACGCGAACGGCAAGTATATGCTTCGCGAAGGCGAAGACGTCGGCTTAAAGTTCGCGCAGAACATCAGCTCCAGCACTGCGTCCGATGGCGACTCCGTGGCCTTCATCCTGTCGGACGACCTCAAGGTCGGCGATGTTGTTGTTGCCAAGGCTGGCAGCAAGGCTTTTGGCGAAGTGACCAACGCAAAGAAGTCCGGCATGATGGGCAAAGCCGGTGAACTCAACGTGCGGCTCGACTATGTCAAGGTACCCGACGGCAAGATCAAGCTGCGTGGCAGCAAGGCCAAGGAAGGCGAAAGCGGCACCACCGGAGCCGTGGTACTCACCGTCCTGTTCGGCCCCATCGGCCTCATTAAACACGGCAAGAACATCGACATCAAGGAAGGTACCTCCCTCAAGGCCTACGTTGCCGATGACGTCGCCCTTGCACCTGTGGTCGCCGCGGCAAACTGACGGCGTCAGCGGTCATGGTCCGGGTCCTCACGTCCGTCAGTCGGAGGCGAGGCCCCGGAGCCGCCATCGAGATCGACGGAGCCTTCCCCCGGCCACCACGCCATCCACCCTCAGCGTGCCACCGGACAGCACACCATCACCGTCAAGAAAGGGTTACACCGACTGGACCCGCACCATGAACGTCAGCGGCGCTGATGTGCATTTGACCGCTGCCATGGAAGCTAAATAAAACAGTACACACAGTCGCGAGAGAGGATGTCCACGTTTCACAAGCAACGTGGACGGCCTATTCTACTGCGGGCACCAGGCCATGAATTCACCTTCTAACGCTTCGACAATTAGTCGATCATATTTGGAATCTTTCCGAAAAAGCCTCTCATTTGAGTCAAGCCTGTCGTTCAGCTTTCGATGGTGATCAAGTGGGCCTTCTCCGAGGGAGAAGAGAATGCGCTCAGATAAGACATCCACTCCGTTGAAAGCCTTTCGTAGATCTTCAACGATGTCACGCAGGAGCTTGTCTCGTGAGCAAAAGACTGTTAGCTCGTTATTCGCATTCGTCTACTTATAGAAATGAGAGTAAGCGTTGGCAAAGCGAGGTCAGTAGCCGCATTCCGAACACCCGCCAGAGCTAACCGCCTAATCCCACGTCTCAGAAGCGAGACGTGGGGCACCCGCTCCAGGTGGTGAACCGGACCCTGGCGGCGGGAGTTGAAAGCCACGCCAGTTATACTTAAAGTCACATGGCAGACGATCAGAACAAGCTTCCCCTGGGCCCGAACGGCGAGCCGGAAGGCTCCGAAAACAGCGCGCAAGATGCGGAAAACAATGGACTAAGCAGCTCCTCCACAGGGGGCGGCGAAAACGGGGACGCGATTGCCGCCTCCAGTGCCGATGGTGGCGCGACGCCTCCCGGGTCCACTGGGCCGGGTGCCCTGTTCATGATCCCCATCAATATCGAAGAGGAGATGCGCCGGTCGTATCTCGACTAC
>CAXTFT010000072.1:14587-17270 GCA_964243585.1 uncultured Terriglobus sp. | reverse complement strand
CGTCGTCACTGCTCCGACAAACGGCGCGGCAGGTGTCGTGCCTGCAGTCGCGCGCTACTACCTGGACTTCATCGCTGACGCAGATGAAAACGGCTTGCTGCGCTACTTCCTGACAGCTGCTGCCATTGGCATTCTTTACAAGGAGAACGCATCGATCTCTGGCGCGGAAGTTGGTTGCCAAGGCGAGGTTGGTGTCGCATGCAGCATGGCCGCGGGCGGCCTTGTCGCCGCGCTGGGCGGCACCAATGCACAGGTGGAACACGCAGCGGAGATCGGCATGGAGCACAACCTCGGCATGACGTGCGATCCCATCGGAGGTCTGGTGCAGATCCCCTGCATCGAGCGCAACGCCATGGGCGCGGTCAAGGCGGTCAACGCAACCCGCATGGCCATGAACGAAAGCGATGAGCACAAGGTTTCACTCGATCAGGTCATCCGCACGATGTACCTTACCGGACTCGACATGCAGTCGCGCTACAAGGAAACTTCACTTGCCGGTCTCGCACTAAATATTATCGAGTGCTGAGTCTGCAAGGCGCGCACGGACACACCATAATCGCGTTGACCTTGTCCTGCTGAAACGCACTCATGCGATGCGAACAAGAGACGAGTTCTGCACATGATGCACACACTTTTCTGTTGACACTCTTCGCACAGGCTTCTATACATTTCGTTAGTTGCAAATGCAGTGACGCAACGTGCATGTCTTCTCGCTCAGGGAGAGTAGACGACGGCAAAACGCAAAGCGGTGGCAAAGACCGCGACGCAAAGCAAGGCAAGTCAATGTGGGGAGCGCGCAGGCGCTCCCCACATTGCATTTGCAGCAGCGTTGCTGCCTGCGTTCCGCTTCGCTCGATACACTGAACAACATGACGCGCCGCCGATGGATTGCCGACACCTGGAATGCAACACGCACCACTGCATCGCTGCTTGGCGACCAGGCGGCTCATCTCGCGCGAGTGCTGCGCGCGCAGCCGGGACAGGTGTTCGATGTGGTCGCCGGCGGCTTTCTTCATCGAGCCGAAGTGACATCAGTTCGCGAGGATGAAGTCGTCTTCGCGTTGCATGAAGAGCATGAGGCAAACGTGGCGTTGCCGGTGCGGCTGCTGCTCGCCATCTTCAAGTTCGATCATTTTGAATGGGGCATCGAAAAAGCGACAGAGTTGGGAGCAGCCCGCATCTCTCCGGTCATTGCGCGCAGGACAGAAAAGCATCTTGCACAGGCAGCAGCAAAACGCGTGGAGCGCTGGCGTCGGATTGTGCGTGAAGCTGCTCAGCAATCACGCCGCACGGATGTGCCCGAAGTCGACGATCCTATGCCGCTGAAGCTAGCGCTTCTTCACAGCAACGAGCCAGTGAAATTGCTGCTGGCCGAAACGGAAGAAGAGAACACGCTACGTTCCGCGCTGGAAGCCACGCCGCCCGCTGGTGCCATCGCACTCGCGATTGGACCGGAAGGTGGCTGGGCAGCGGAAGAGATGCAGATGTTTCTCGATCTTGGCTGGCAGCATGTCACGCTGGGGACCCGCATCCTGCGTGCGGAAACCGCGGCGATTGCGGCGCTCGCGGTGACTACTGCACTTCACGATCCGCGCTGAGCAGTAAGCGCACACATGGCTTCGGGGATATGGCTTCAGCCATGCCAGCAAATATGCCACGGCAAACTGGCTTCAACTCCTGTTGCGTGCTCACGTGATAAACAGACTCGGTTACTCTCCCGCAAAGGGCTAATACCTCGGCTGCTAAGACGCTCCAATGGAGCCGACTGTAAAGCATAACTGAAGCTGGCTTACAAAGGCGGTCGGACCTAAGCGGCTATTTCAGGGATCGCTTCACATCTGTGTAGATGCGTTCCCGCTAAGGTTTAGGACCCGCCTGCAGCTTTGCCAGCTCGATCAACTGCTGAGCCTTGCTGCGCACGCGATCCAGCAATGCCTCGTCCGCAACCAGGCTCTCCAACGTGGGCTGGATTGCACCCATTTCCACCGCATGACCGGTCTTCGCGTCGTCTGCCAAGCGAATCATCACGGGGTCCAAGCCGAGCCGGTCATAACGGTGCAGGCGATCCAGTTCAAGACCGGCCTGTAGTGTGCCTGCTAGTGACAGCATGAACTCAGTCACCTCATTGAGCGGCTTGTTATCCGTGTAGTTGAAAGCACAGTGAACTTCGGTGCCGGAGACTGGCGCATACACCACGTCCTTGATGCCCATGTTCGCCAAGCCTTTTGCTTTGGTTTCGCAGGGCTGCAGGCCCTTGCTGCGGTTCAACAGGGTTGCCAGTCGCGCGCGACCTGCATCTGAGATGTGGAACAGCACCTCTCCAGGATCGTTGCCCTTCTCCGGCTTGCCGGTGTACTGAGCCATGCCATGGGGCGGCACGGTAATCTGCCAGTGAGGCACCTGCAGTCCCGGCCTGTCATAGCTCATCACCAGGCGGTAGCCAGGCGCTCCATCCTGCGCGGCTGCGGTACCAGCGGCCAGGATGAGCGATGAAAGCAAAAGGAAGATCTTCAACGGGCACCCATGCTGATCAGGCTTTGCACCGTATGTACATGGCAGATGGCAATTGCCAGCGCATCGGCGAGCAGTACGGCGCCAAGCCCCCTTCCCTGCCACGGGGCAGCGACGGCAAGCCGCCCGATGCGGGTGGCGCTCACCAGCGGGTAGCGTGGGATGTGCTTGC
>CAXTFT010000072.1:0-14577 GCA_964243585.1 uncultured Terriglobus sp. | reverse complement strand
CGCGGGTTCCGGCGCGCGCTCCAGGTCCAGCAGTCGAGCCACCATGAACTGAACCTGCTCCTTTGCTGCAAGCCCATAGCCGACCACAGCACTCTTGATGGATAGCGGTGCGTACTCCGACACCGGCAGATTGCTTGCCGCAGCTGCCAGCATGGCGACTCCGCGTACCTGACCCAGCTTAAGCGCGCTCTTCGCGTTGGCGGCAAAGAACACGTCCTCAATCGCGACAGCATCGGGCGCGTAAGTAGCCAGCAGCCCAGTCAGTTCCAGATAGACCTGCTGAAGTCTCTGCGGCGTGCCCTGCTTCTTGTTAAGCTTGATTGCGCCAGCGGCGATCGGCAGCAGGCGGCGCTCACGCGGCGTATCTTCCACCTCGACGACGCCCCAGCCGGTGTACTCTGTGCCGCAGTCGACTCCAAAAACGCGCATAACAGGAGTGTAAATGGCATCCTGCCCGACCACTTGCCCTTTGCAGGCATTGCACTGTCTAAACAGAAACTTACAGTAGTCCCGAAAATGTGCTGTGAACCGTGCGCTTACAGAACTCTTACACACAGGAAAGCCCGCTGGCCTTAGCGTTATGAGTAAGGCGTGACAGCACCGCGCCCAGAAGGATTGAACCATGTCTCCTGTTGCACCGCCGGAATTTTCGGAAGACACACAAGCCACCAAAGCCAGCAAGCAGGCGACCCGCGTACGCGTGGTTGCAGCCGCTGCCGCAGAGCGTGAAAAAATCAAGCAGGACCTCCGCATGGGCCGTGAGCACCAGCAGGGCCGTATCAACTGGATCACCGCCATCGCCATGGGCCTGTTCCACGTTGGCGCGATCGCAGCGTTGTTCTTTTGGTCCTGGTCGAACATCATTGCGTTTGCCGTGATGTACTTCCTGGCGATCAATGTCGGTATCGGCATGACCTACCACCGTCTGCTGACGCACCGCGGCTACCGCGTGCCGCGCGCACTGGAAATCTTTATGACGGCCTGCGGCACCCTGGCGCTTGAGGGCGGACCGATCTTCTGGGTGGCCACACACCGGGTACACCACCAGCACAGCGACCAGGAAGGCGATCCACACACACCGCAGGACGGCCCCTTCTGGGCGCACGTCGGCTGGATCATCACTGGCCGTGCCCTGCACAGCGAAACTGCGCTGCTGGGCCGGTACGTCCCAGACCTGACGCGCGACCCAGCACAGCGCTGGCTTAGCAAGTGGCATTGGCTGCCCCTGACCCTGGCAGGCTTCGCGCAGATGGGGATCGGCTACTGGCTTAATGGCTGGAAAGGCTTCTTCGGCATGGTTCTTTGGGGCACGTTCCTGCGCGTCGTCGTTGGCCTGCACGCCACATGGTTCGTCAACTCGGCCACGCACCTGTTCGGCGCGCGTCGTTTTGAGACAAAGGACGACTCCCGCAACAGTTGGTGGGTTGCACTACTCACGGGCGGCGAGGGTTGGCACAACAATCACCATGCACATCCCGTCAGCGCACGCCACGGCCTGGTATGGTACGAGTTCGACGTGAACTACTACGGCATTTGGCTGCTGAAGAAGTTCGGTATCGCGAAAAAGGTACAGGTCGCCAAATGGGATCCGGCAAACCCGCGTCCGGCTGGCGCGTAAGCGAAGTCAAAGTAGGAAACGTTAAGGGTGTGGAGTCTGTATGACTCCACACCCTTTGTTGTTGTGAAGCAGTTCATCACTTCCCACAACGGCGTTTATCGTTACCAATCCGCACAGTTTCCGAAACCCGATTTTTGAGGAAATACAGATATCCCAACTATCATTTCGAGCATGACGCCGAACTCAAAAACGCAGAAATCGCGCATCATCTCTATCGCAGCATGGACATTCATCCTATCGGTCAGTGTTCTAGAAACTGTTCGAATGCATAACGCCAGCTTTTTACCCATACTCACGATATTGACTGGGCTGCTCGTGATATTTACAGAGGTCAAAAGCATCATGGAGAGCTAATCCGCATCGACGATCGTTTACTTGAACGTTCGCAGGCACAGTAGAGCGGATTGATAGCCAAGTCCTCGTGCAAGTCGGTTTGTCGAAAGTCAAAGCGCCAACCCGCACGGCACTCTTGATAAACGGCGTTTGCGGCAACTGGCGGAGCTTGGTAACGGGAAGTCGCAAAGTCGTGAGTAGTCATATTGAACCTTCGTGGTGGCACAATACAGATGCGATGAACATCACCCGTCGGCGCGGCGCGATTGCCTTTTTCATCACACTGGGCATCTGTCTGGTGGGGCTGGCAGTTGCGCTGAATGTTGGCTGGATCATCGTTAACGTGAACGAGCGCCGCATTGCGCTTCTGGTTCTTGGCATCATCTTTTTCGGTGTTCTGATTGCTGGCATGATCCTGAACACCATCTTCCTGGTGCGTGAGATCCGCCGGAACGAGCGGCAGGACAGCTTCTTAAACGCAGTAACGCACGAGTTGAAGACGCCCATCGCATCCATCCGGCTCTACCTGGACACGCTGCAGCGCCGTCCGCTGGACGAGCCGCAGCGGCAGGAGTTCTACACCCGCATGCGCGAGGATAACGACCGCCTGCTGGCCACGGTCGAGCAGATTCTTCGTGCGGGTGAGGCCGGAGCCAAGGGTGTGCAACGCAACCTGAAGGCACGTATGCCTGTTGACCTGCGCGCGCTGGCAAACGCCTGCCTGGCAGAGACGGTACGGCGCCACCACCTGGCTGACGATGCCGTGCGCCTGCAAGACGACACCGGCGGTGCGGGCGTGCTGGTAAACGGTGACGCGGAGAGCCTGCGAACGGCAATCCTGAACGTACTGGACAACGCCGTGAAGTACTCGCCAAATGGTGTCCACATCGTCGCGGGACTGTCGATGGTGCGCCGCGGTTCGGTAATGCTGCGGGTGACGGATACAGGTATCGGCATTCCCCCGGGTCAGCTACGTCGCGTCTTCCATCGCTTCTACAGGGTTGGCGGCAGTGCCGTGGCGAAAGTTAAGGGTACAGGCCTTGGTCTGTTCATCGTTCGTTCGATTGCACGGCAACATGGCGGCGACGTGAGCGCGCAGAGTTACGGGGAAGGCCGCGGCACAACCATCACCTTGCAACTACCCATCGCAACGCAGGCCGGCAATTTTCACCGGGCATAGGACAGCATGACCGAAGGTCCGCTGATTGCATTGATCGAAGACGAGGAGCACCTGGCCGACGCGTTGCTGTTCAACCTGCGCGCCGAGGGCTACCGTGTGCACCACGAGGCAGACGGCGACGTCGCGCTGGACTGGCTCTTGCACACACCGGAGCGGCCTCGCGCGGTGTTGCTGGACGTGATGCTTCCCGGTGTGGATGGCTTCAGCATCGCCCGTGCCCTGCGGCAGGCCGGCGTCTACCTGCCGATTCTGATGCTGACGGCACGCGACCGGCCGGAAGATGTTCTGGAGGGCTTCGAGTCGGGCGCGGACGACTACCTTAACAAGCCCTTCGATCTTTCCATTCTGCTGGCCCGCCTGAACGGTCTGTTACGCCGCATGCAGTGGCAGCGGGAGACTGCAAATGAGGCAATCCGCGAAGCACCCATGCCAGAGCCTGAGGAGGTGCGTGAAGTCTACGAATTCGACGGTAAAACCATCCGCTTCGACACCCTGGAGATCCATGCGAACGGCAAGCTTACCCGCCTGACACTGATGGAGGCGGACCTGCTGCGCTACCTGCTCGGACGCGAAGGCAGGGTGGTTTCGCGCAAGGAGATCCTGGAAGAAGTCTGGCGAGTTCGTGAGGATACAGACACACGTGCCATCGACAACTTTATTGTGCGCCTGCGCCGGTACCTGGAGGATGATCCGGTCCGGCCAAAGCACCTGCTGACCGTGCGCGGTGTGGGCTATCGCTTCCTCACGGGAGAAGAAGCTGCACCGTAGCGCGCCTCCGATACGTCCAATCGCTACACTGATCTTGAGGGCGGCGCTGACACTGTGCGGATTTTAACGCGTTACATTCTGCGCGAAGTGCTGTCGCATGCTGTTCTAAGTGGAGTCCTCTTCACCTTTGTGCTGTTCATGCGCGACCTGGGACGCATTCTGGAATTGCTGGTGCGTGGATCGGCGTCCATACAGGCCGTCGCCATGGTCTTCCTGTACACCCTGCCGAACACTCTGCTGCTAACGATTCCCATGACGGTGCTGGTGGGCATTCTGCTCGGGCTTAGCCGCCTCTCTGCCGATAGCGAAGTCACTGCCATGCGCGCCGCGGGCTTTGGTGTCATGCAGTTCGTGCGTGTGGTCTCCATCGCCGCAGGAGCAGCCTTTCTGCTCGGCATGTTCAACTCGCTGTATGTCGCACCGCACTCAGCGGCGGCGCTGCTGCGGCTTGAATCATCCCTGCGCACGCAGCAGGCCAGCTTTGAAGTGCAACCACGCGTCTTCTACGAAGATTTCAAAAACTACGTGCTGTACGTGCAGGACACGCGTCCCGCGCAGGGTGCCACGCTTTGGCGGCACGTCTTTTTGGCTGACCTGACCGAACCCGCAACGCCGCGCATTACCACGGCAGAACAGGCTATTGTCCTGCCGGCATCGCAGTCTTCGCTGCGGCTGCATTTTCATGATGGCTCCAAGCACGAGACCTCTCCGAAAGATCCCAACCAGTACGACGTCTCCACCTTTCTTGAGACGGACACGCCCATCCAGACCGGCGCGCAGGAAAACCTGAAACTGGGCCACGCGGACACGCCGCTGATCGCCATGCCTGCAGGGGAACTCTGGAGCCGTCGCAACGAGGCACAAGGCCGTTCGTACCTGATCGAGCTCCACAAGCGGTTATCGTACCCCGCTGCGTGCCTTGTGCTGATGCTGGTAGGCGTGCCGCTTGGGCTTTGTGCTGACGGTTGCGCTGGTCTTTGTCTATTACTTCTTCTCGTCCGTTGGCGTTGCCTTGGCGAAGCAGGGCAAGATCTCCGCGGGTGTGGGCGTCTGGACGGCTAATGTGATCTTTGCGGCTGTTGGTATGCTTCTGCTACGGCAGGCAACACGCGGCGACGTTGCCCCCCGGGGCACTGCACTGGTGCGGGCTATCAGCAGCGTCGGCGCACTCATTGAACGGCGGCTACCCGAGCGTTTCCGCTCCACGACGTTTCAACCTTCAGGTGCCGTCGTGCCGGGCAGAGAGGCACCGGGTCGCCTGCTCCGCAATAGCCGCTTTCCGCTCATCTTCGACGATTACGTCATGCGCGAGTTTCTGACTACCTTTGGACTCGTCCTGCTGTCCTTTATTGCTTTATCGCTGATCTTCAGCTTCTTTGAGCTGATTGGCGATATCTTCCGCAATCGCACTCCGCTAATTACGGTGGGCGACTACCTGCTGAACCTCATTCCTTACATGCTCTACAACCTGACACCGCTCTGCGCCCTGCTGGCGGTGCTGGTGACGCTTGGTTCACTTTCACGCACCAGCGAACTGACCGCGATGAAAGCCAGCGGAGTGAGTCTTTACCGCCTGGTTGCACCTCTGCTGGCACTGACTGCCATCCTTGCCGCAGGCCTGTTTGTCTTTGATGAGTTTTACCTACCCTCTGCAAACCGGCAGCAGGAAGCGCTGCGCTCAGTTATCAAAGGCAAACCTGCGCAAACCTTTCTGCGGCCTGATCGCAAGTGGATCAGCGGACTGCAGGATACGGTCGGCGAACCCGCCCGCATCTTCTACTACCAGTTTTTCGATCCGGACAAAAACGTCTTTGCCAACCTGACTGTCTTTGAATTTCAGCCCGGAAGCTTCCACCTTAGTCGCCGTATCTTTGCCGGTTCCGCTCACTGGGACGCGCATGTACAGCGATGGGTTCTGGAAAATGGCTGGCAGCGCACCTTTCAAGCTGACGCCGTGTCGGAGTATGCCCCGTTCACGATCAACTCATTTCCTGAGATCCGCGAGCAGCCGACTTACTTTAAGAAGGAGAGCCGGCAATCGCAGGAGATGAGCTTCGGTGAATTGCGCGATTACATCCAGGATCTGCAGCAGAGCGGCTTTGACACCATGCGGCTGCGGGTGCAGTTGAATCGCAAGCTGGCCTACCCGCTTATCACGCTGGTTATGGCAATCTTTGCTGTGCCTTTTGCATTAAGCGTAGGCAAACGCGGATCACTGACAGGCTTTGCCGTGGCCATTGGCATGGCGGTGGCATACACCGTTTTGGCCAGCATCTTCGAAGCCATGGGCAACGTCAACGCACTACCCCCCATGCTGGCCGCCTGGTCGCCAGACCTGCTGTTCGGCATGGCTGGCGGTTACCTGATGCTACGCACGCAAACGTAGAATGGTAGTGAACTGTCAGTTACGAGACGAAAGCGGCTGCGCAACATCCCACCCATAGAGAGAACCTGATGCGATTTATGACAGCAACATTCCTGATTGCGACCACCGGCATTGCGTCGGGACAAAGTTCCGGGAAGGGTCCCACCGCCACCCATCGCCCCACTGCCCGCGTTCCGAGGATGACCGTGCCCGTTGATCCAAAAGTTGATGAAGGTCTCACGGCTGTCGGCACCATGCCTGCCGCCTCAGGTGTTTCTGCCCCGTTGTACGCCCTGCGCTACATTGACCTGAAGGTTGGCGGCGGCGATCTTGCACGCTCCTCCGTCCCGGGCGCTATCGTCTTTTACACAGTCCACTACACCGGCTGGCTAACCGACGGCACCAAGTTTGATTCCTCTGTCGATCGCGATCAGCCGTTCGTGTTCCCCGCAGGCGCAAAGCGTGTCATTACCGCATGGGATACCGGTTTTGAAGGCATGCGCGTGGGCGGCAAGCGCCGCCTGATCGTTCCCTATCAGCTTGCCTACGGCGCAGCCGGTAGCCCACCCGTCATCCCTGAGAAAGCTGACCTGATCTTTGATGTGGAGTTGCTTGGTCAAGGTGATACACCGCAGCCTGTAACCGGAGTTGCGCCCGCGAAGTTGCAGTCCGCTGAACCGACCGCGCCCACAAAGCCTGCTCAGCGACCCGAAGAGCATCAGGAGTAACGCATGCTCGAAAAACTGAAGCCGTTGGAGCCATACCTGAAGCGCTACCGCAAACAGCTGATACAGGGCGCGGGTGCGGTGCTGCTGTACAACGGCTCAAAGATTGCAGTGCCACTGCTGATTGGCCGCGCCGTGGACGATGTGACGCACCATGGAACGGAACACGTCATTCTTCGCAACACGCTGCTGCTACTGCTCATCGCGGTCGTATCAGCAGGATGCCTCTACGCCACGCGATGGATCATCATCGGTGCCTCGCGTGAAATCGAGTTCGATCTGCGGAACGACCTGTTCGCCAACCTGGAGCGGCAGTCCATCTCGTTCTTTCACGAGCACCGCACCGGCGACATCATGGCGCGAACCACGAACGACCTGAACGCCGTCCGCCAATTACTTGGCCCGGCTATTATGTATTCGGCCAATACTGTTGTTTTTACTGCCGCAGCACTACCTTTTATGCTGCGCATCTCACCGCACCTGACCCTGTTTGCTTTTCTGCCGCTACCGGTTGCATCGGTCGTCGTGCAGCTAATGGGTCGCAAGATTCACACGCGCTTCGAGCGTATTCAAGCGATGTTCTCGGAGATTTCCGCCAAGGCACAGGAGAACTTCTCCGGAGCGCGGCTGGTGCGCGCCTTTGCGCAGGAAGATGCGGAAATAAAGTCGTTCGAAGAGGCGAATCAAGAGTACATCCGCCGCTCGCTGTTCCTTGTCCGCATCATGGCCATGCTATGGCCTACGTTGGAATTCGTGCTCGGCGTCTCACTCGTGCTGACGCTTCTGGTCGGTGGCCGCGAAGTCGTGGCAGGCCGCATTACCGCTGGTCAGTTCTCGTCTTACCTGATCTTCATGGTCCAGCTAACCTTCCCCATGCTCGCGCTGGGATACGTCATCAACCTGTTTCAACGCGGCACCGCGTCGGTCGTCCGCATCGACGAACTGTTGCGCTGGGTACCGTCCATTCAGGATGAAGCCGGTGACCGCATCGCCATCGACGCCACACCACGTGGCGACATTGAATTCCGCAACCTGACCTTTGGCTACGGTAGCGGTCCAAAGATCCTGAGAAACGTAAACCTCAACATTCCTGCCGGGTCCAGTCTCGCCATTGTCGGACCTACCGGCGCAGGCAAATCAACGCTGGTGAACCTGATCCCACGCCTGCTCGATGCGCCTGTTGGTCAGGTGTTGATTGATGGCTTGCCGATCCGTGAATGGCCGCTCGCTTCGCTGCGCCGTGCCGTGGGCTTTGTGCCGCAGGAGACGTTCCTGTTCTCCAGCTCCATCCGAGACAACATCGCTTTCGGGGTCGCCAGCGCAACGGACGAAGAGGTCGAACGTGCCGCTTCCCTCGCCCACATTGCAACGGAAATCCTTGAGTTCCCAAACGGCTTCGACACCCTGGTGGGCGAGCGCGGCATTACCCTCTCAGGAGGGCAGAAGCAGCGCACCTCTATTGCCCGTGCCCTGCTGCGCGATCCGCGCATCCTCATCCTTGACGATGCCCTAGCTAGTGTCGACACTTACACCGAGGAACAGATCCTGCGCGGCCTTCGCGAAGTCATGCAAGACCGCACCACTATCCTGATCGCGCACCGCGTGTCCACCGCACGCAGCGCAGACCGCATCGCGGTACTGGTTAACGGCGAGATACGCGAGATCGGCACCCACGATGAACTCCTGCAAACCGGCGGCTATTACGCCGAATTGTTTGAGAAGCAGCAACTGGAAGAAGAGATCGTCACGGGCTAGGCGGCCTGCCATCAGCCACTTGCTTAAGCTTTGCCTCGTGGGTTTGCCGCCATACAGCTAGCATGAGTTGTCACGCAGTACTGAGCGCTTCACGCCGCCATTGATCACTATTGCTATCTGTCCCATACTGAAACTACTCGCGGTCCGCACTTAGAAATCACGCCCGCTCATGACGCACATAACTGTGCCGATCTGAGACAGTGGAGCGACAGTGAGTGGCAATGATCAAAGCAGTAGACGGCAGGTTCATCTTTCCCGACAATATCCGCTTCTGGTGCATGTTTTCGGTTGTGGCAATGCACTGCTCGGCCATGATCAGGGTGCCAGGTCAAGCCGCCAGTGAGACTCAGTACGCTATAGCCACCGTATTCAAGTTTGCGACTGTAGGCTTCTTTCTCATCTCCGGCTTTTTGCTAGGCAAAGGTTTGCAAAGCAGGCCTGCTTTGCAGTTGCTCGGGACCAGAATCCGAAAGGTATTTCTGCCCTGGAGTCTTTGGTTCGTCGCCTTTGTCTGCGTGCGTAGCCTATGCAACCTGATGATTCACCACGCGCCTTTTTCGGATGGCTTCAACTTAGCTGGCCTGCTGACAGAAATGAATTATGCGCTGACAAACACATCCACGTGGTTTGTACCTAATCTTCTGTTTTCGCTTGCTGTTCTGCTACTCTTAGGCCGCTACATGCAAACGTTCCTGGTTGGGGCTACGCTTCTGATAGCAAACCTTTTTTACTCTGCAAATGTTTATGGCAACTGGGTTTCGGCAACCCACACCCATGCTCTCTTTGCCTTTGTGTTTTACCTGTGGCTCGGTCACCAGATAAGCCTAAAACTAGACAAATTTCAGCGCCTGCTGAGCCATGTTCCCGGTTGGATTCTGCTGATGGTAACGATGGCCGCCGGTGCCGGAGCATTCTTCGAAGCGCAACTGCTGCTGCGGCTGCACTCCGAAGATCCCATGAATACACTTCGCCTGTCTAACCAGATTTACTCGGTTTTAGTCGTGCTTTGCCTCTGCAAATTGCACAAACCGGCGTGGCCCAGCTTTGTGGATGTGTCGCGGGATATTTTTGGCATCTATCTTTCCCACGCTCTCGTTGTGAGCACCTGTTTGACCCTGCTTCGCTGGATCGTGGACCTACCAGGTCTGAAGACGTTTGCTTCGAAGCCTGTGGCACGCCTGCTGTTGTGGGCAAGTGCAACGGCCGTCTCCTGGAGCGTGGGCCTTGTGCTCACCCGCTCATTTGCTGCGGGCAGGCGGACCGCCTGGCTGGTTGGGACCAAGGCCATCAGAAAAGATGGCCCCGAACTGAAAAGGCAAGCTGCACAGGAACCATCTTGCACCAGTCTGGACGTTTCTCTCAGACTGGACCCTAGCCGGTAGTCATGTAAAGACGTCCGCAGCTTCCATCGTTGCAAGATGACACTGCCGCCATGCTGCTACGCAGCAGCGAATACCTTGTTCCAGGAACGTACAGTAAAGAGCGTTGTTGATCTGTGCCCATGGAAAGACCCCGAATGGCCCGGGGTCTTGTGAGTTACTCACGTACTAAGCGACGCGACGCCTCACCACACCTACAATTCCGAGCAAGCCCGTACCAAGCAGGGCCAGGCTGGAAGGCTCGGGCGTCACAGAAGTCGTTGTGTTGTAGGTGATCTGGGTAAGCCCGATCTCAGTCGAATCACTAGGACCACTGGTGCCGATAGTAGCTGCCATCGTCTGCAGAGTCTGCTGCGTATAGAGCCTGGACAAAGTTATCGGAATGCCGCTAATCGACGAAGTGAAAGGATTCGGATTACCGTAACGCGTACAGCCGCAGCCGGTATCCCATCCTAGAACGCCTATGATGTCACCTGCGTTTATCGCGTCATTCACAGTAATCATCGTTCCGCCAGCTGCCGACAGGTAATTAAGTACCGTATAGTTGGTGCCCGGTGACGCGGGAAAGAGCGCTGGCGAAGAGCTAAACCGCACCAGCTCCACATATTGCGTTCCCGTAGACCCGAGGACCTGCAGCCCGGTAATCGTAATCGCAGTCGGAGCGGTAAAGTAGTATCCGCGCGCCTGAGCAAATGTATTTCCGTCTGGGCTTGGCAAGCCGACCACACTGGCATGAGAGGCGACACTGCCGAACAGCAAGGCAGCAGTGGCAAACATCGAGAGGCGCATAGAGACCGGTAGATAAATTTATGTTCAGGTTTCAGGGGTGCGCGCATAGCCTACTATTGATTCCTCTTTTCCTCAAACATTTTCTTTGCAAATAATCAATGCTTTGGAACTACGCAAATCCCGCTGGTTCTTCGTACCAGCTCTTTCATTGGGCAATGCACCGCTCCTGAGCGACTGATCGTTGCATCTGGAATGCATAAACCATCTGTACAAGCGCGAATGCGTAGTTGCCAGAGGCTTACTTCTTGGCGCGCGTCTTAATGCGGTTGATTATCTTGACTTAGGCCAGCGACAATCCGCCATCAACCGTAAGTAATTGCCCTGTAAGGAACGTCGGAGCTGTTGCGAAATACATTACGGCACTCACCACATCTTCCGGCAAACCATCGCGCTGCATGGGTGTCTTCGCCGCCAGCCGCGATTTCTCACCCGGAAAGACAATCATGCCAGGTGCGACGCAGTTCACGCTGACCTCTGGTGCCCATGCCTTGGCCATTGTCTGTGACAGCATGTGCAGCG
This sequence comes from uncultured Terriglobus sp., assembly GCA_964243585.1. Classification (GTDB taxonomy): domain Bacteria; phylum Acidobacteriota; class Terriglobia; order Terriglobales; family Acidobacteriaceae; genus Terriglobus. The sequence goes on along the minus strand of CAXTFT010000072.1, from coordinate 3,146 downwards.
CAGCCTTACTGGCGCAGTAGTGGCCATGCGTCGTCCATGGCTTCAGCCCGCCGAGCGATCCGATGTTGATGACGCGTCCCTTCGCAGCGCGCAGGTGCCGCAGTGCAGCCTGTGCTACCAGGAACGGTCCGCGCGTGTTCGTGGCGTACATCAAGTCCCATTGTTGCGGGGTCAGGTTTGCGAGTTCAGCCGTCTCAAAGGCGCCTGCATTATTAATCAGGATGTCCATCCCCCCCAGCAGTTCTACCGCCCGGGCTACGGCATGCGTTACCTGCTCGGGATCGGTTACATCACACTTCACAACGAATGCTTGCGATGTTTTCTGCAATAAGTGATTCAGCAGCGCTTCCGATTCTTGATTGGGCGTCCGCGTAGTAATGACAATACAAGCATCAGCGTCAGCCATAGCCAAAGCGAAGGCACGGCCAAGTCGGCGAATGCCACCAATAATCAGGACGCGCTTACCTTGCAACCTGCCGTTGATTGGATCCACCTAGTTGGAGGGCGATGACGCGGCAGTACCGTTGACCGTGGATCCAAGCGGCGCGCTGCTCTTGTTCGGCTGCTTTGCCGGAGGCAGTGGCGGCGGCGTCACGTTGTGATCAACAGGTACGGTTGTATCTCCCTTTGCAGCGGTATTCTTGGGCAGTGTGGGCAGCTTCAGAATCGGTTCGCTTACCGGTAGCGGCTTCGGCGCTGCAGTGGGTGCGGTGCGCACCACAGGCTCCTGCACGCCAACGCCACGCGTTGAAGGCTTACCCGTACTTTCCTCATATGCCGACACCTGGGCCTGCGGCTTAACCATGCGTATGGTGATCTGCTGCGAGGGCTTGCTCAGCTTGATGTTGCCCGCGTATGTCGCATAACCGCTGCTTATGACTTGGATGGCCACATCAGAACCTGTCGGGATGACGTCGATAAAGGCCTTGCCATCCGTTCCCGACTTTACCTCAAGGTTGCCCTCGTCGATGCCATCCATACTTGGATGGAAGATCACCGCGGCGTTCTCAAGAATTTTGCCATTGGTGTCTTTTACCACAAGTATTTCAAGATGACTGGTCTCAGGCGGCGCCTTGTACTTACGCCCATGCCGCTCTGACTGTCCCGACGCGTAAGGAACGACGGCTAATAACAACGCGGCAAATGGGGCGACAAAACGAGGCGGCAACATGCCCTCATCTTACCGCTCCAGCCTGTTCTGTGTCCTGCAGCAAAGCTTCTCGCAAGAGCAGCAGAACCTGAGCACCATTCACTCATATTTAACGTTTGGCACTTGACATGCACGATTGCTATCACTACCTTAGCAATCGGAGGCGTTGACTGCTAACCCAGTTTCGCCCGATCACCAAGGAGAACGATAGACCCATGGCATCGACATTTACACCGCTGCACGACCGTATTCTGGTCCGCCGTACCGAAGAAGGCGAGACACTTCGCGGCGGCATCATCATCCCGGATTCCGCAAAAGAGAAGCCGCAGCAGGGCACGGTCATCAGCGTTGGCAAGGGTAAGAGCAACGACGAAGGCAAGGTTTTCCCGCTGGATGTTGCAGCTGGCGACACAGTTTTGTTCGGCAAGTACTCCGGCACCGAGATCAAGCTGGACGGCGAAGACCTCTTGATCATGCGTGAAGAGGAAGTCCTCGGCATCCTCAAGTCGTAGGCATTGCATGCAGCAGATGCGCTTCGCGCCGGTAAGCCGTCATCCTGAGCGAAGCGACGGATCCAGACGAAGCTGGTATTAGCGATACATTCAAAGCTTTCAAGCACCAACCCGCGCACAGCGCGACACAAGGAAAACACAATGGCAAAGCTCATTCTGCACGGTGAAGATTCCCGTCAGGCGATCCTCCGGGGCGTCAACGTCCTGGCTGACGCCGTCAAGGTGACGCTCGGTCCCAAGGGCCGCAACGTCGTCATCGAAAAGAAGTTCGGTTCGCCCACCATCACCAAGGACGGCGTCACCGTCGCCAAGGAAATTGAGCTGAAGGATCCGCTCGAGAACATGGGCGCGCAGATGGTGCGTGAAGTCGCATCGAAGACCAGCGACGTGGCAGGCGACGGAACGACGACCGCGACCGTTCTGGCACAGGCCATCTTCCGCGAGGGCGTCAAGACCGTTGCCGCCGGTGCGAACCCCATGGCGCTGAAGCGCGGCATTGACAAGGCTGTTACGGCCATCATCGGCACGCGCGACAACGACGGCGTGGTTCAGGGCGGCGCCCTCTCCAAGCTGTCCAAGCCCGTCTCCGGCGACATGATTGCGCAGGTCGGCACCATCTCTGCCAACTCTGACGCGCAGATCGGCAGCATCATCGCCATGGCGATGGAGAAGGTCGGCAAGGACGGCGTCATCACCGTCGAAGAAGCGAAGAGCATGGAAACCCAGCTCGACGTGGTCGAGGGCATGCAGTTCGACCGTGGCTACCTGTCGCCCTACTTCGTGACCGATGCAGAGCGCATGGAAGCGGCCTTTGAGGATCCCTACATCCTCATCTATGAGAAGAAGGTTTCGTCCATGAAGGACATCCTTCCCCTGCTGGAGCAGATTGCGCGCACCGGCAAGGCGCTCATCATCATCGCGGAAGATGTCGATGGCGAGGCACTCGCAACCCTGGTGGTCAATAAGCTGCGTGGCACGCTGAACGTGGCTGCCGTCAAGGCTCCTGGCTTTGGCGACCGTCGCAAGGCCATGCTGGGCGACATCGCCATCCTGACCGGTGGCAAGGCCATCACAGAAGACCTCGGCATCAAGCTGGAGTCGGTGAAGATCGAAGACCTGGGCACCGCCAAGCGCGTGACCATCGACAAGGACAACACCACCATCATCGACGGCGCAGGTAAGGATGCCGACATTGACGGCCGCGTGCGCGAGATTCGTTCGCAGGTCGAGAAGACCTCCAGCGACTACGACCGCGAGAAGCTCCAGGAGCGCCTCGCCAAGCTGGTCGGCGGCGTGGCCGTCATCAAGGTCGGTGCAGCTACCGAAACCGAGATGAAGGAAAAGAAGGCACGCGTAGAAGACGCGATGCACGCAACCCGTGCAGCCGTGGAAGAAGGCATTGTCCCCGGCGGCGGCGTGGCGCTCATCCGCTGCATCGCAGACGTGGACGCGCTGGTCAAGACGCTTGAGGGTGACGAGAAGAT
>CAXTFT010000071.1:0-17275 GCA_964243585.1 uncultured Terriglobus sp. | reverse complement strand
CGCGTGGTCATCTTCAACACGGGCAGCGGCAACAAGTACACGGACGTGCTCAGCACCATGCAGCGGGCGCACCGCGCGTCGGCAGAGTACGCTTAGGGCTGCATGTCAGCATCGAACACCGCACACGGCGCGTGCTGTCCGTTGCGGCTGCAAAGCTCATCCTGCTAACCTTTGACCATGGCTGAAGCTGCGATCTTACCCGCTGAAACCGACGTTTTATTGGTAGGCGCAGGCATCATGTCGGCTACGCTTGGTACGCTGCTGCAGTCGCTTGCGCCCAGCTTGCGCATTACGGTGGTGGACTCTCAGGAACGGCCTGCGGTTGAGAGTTCTGACGCATGGAATAACGCGGGAACAGGGCACGCCGCTCTATGCGAATTGAACTACACGCCCGAGCGGCCGGACGGCTCCGTTGCCATTGATCGTGCGATCAAGATCAATGAGCAGTTTCAGCACTCACGCCAGTTCTGGGCATCGCTGGTTGAGCGTGGCGTACTGACAGACCCGAAGCAATTTATCAATGGCATTCCGCACATGAGCTTCGTCGCGGGCGCTGAATCAGTGGACTTCCTGCGCAAGCGCTACACCGCAATGCACGCCAACCCTCTTTTTACAGACATGGTCTTTTCGGACGATCCGGCTGTGCTGCGAGAGTGGATTCCACTAATGATGCAACAGCGGGACAGCAATGAGCCTGTCGCCGCCACCCGCGCCGTGACCGGCACGGATCTGAACTTCGGCGCGCTAACCCGCATGATGCTCGGTTCCTTGCAGCAGCACAGCACAAGCTTATACATGCGGCATCGCTTAATCGGCTTGACACACCTGCCGGACACGCGTTGGTACGTCGAGGTCGAAAACCTCCAGACGAAGAAGCGTTCAAAGATCACCACACGCTTTATCTTTCTGGGTGCGGGCGGTGGCGCACTGCCGCTGCTGCAGGCATCCGGCATTCCAGAGGGCCGCGGCTACGGTGGCTTTCCAGTCAGTGGCCAGTGGCTGCGCTGTACGAATCGTGCGGTCATCCAACAGCACTCAGCCAAGGTGTACGGCAAACCGGCGCTCGGCGCGCCGCCTATGTCGGTGCCGCACCTCGACTCACGTATGATCGACGGCAAGCGCGAGCTGCTGTTCGGGCCGTTTGCAGGCTTCTCCACCAAGTTCCTGAAGTTTGGATCGTTTGGTGACTTGCCGAAATCGATTGGCACCAGCAATTTGATCGCCATGCTGGGTGCGGGCGCAACCAACGTAAGCCTGACAAAGTATCTGATCGGTCAGGTCATGCAGTCGCAGGATGATCGAATCAACGCCTTAAGAGAATTTGTACCGACAGCGCGCGCCGAAGACTGGGTGCTTGAGATTGCAGGGCAGCGCGTGCAGATCATCAAGCCCGACAAAAAGACCGGCGGAAAGTTGGAGTTCGGCACGGAAATTGTGCGCTCCGCCGACGGCTCACTGGCTGCGCTGCTGGGTGCGTCGCCGGGCGCATCGACAGCGGTTTCCATCATGCTGGAACTTCTGAGGAAAGGAACGCCCGTGCTAAGTGAGGCGCAAAGTTCCTTTGAGGCATTGCGCACCTTTGTGCCCAGCTTCGGGCGTGAACTCGCTCAGGACCCGGAGATGCTTGCCACGCTAAAGCAACGCACGGCCGCTCTGCTTGGGCTGAAAACCGAGTCCGCCGCATAGCTGCACTAGGCTGAACTTACCGGATCCACTCTGTCTCAAAGATGCGGATCGGCATGTGATCAGCCTCCCTGTAGAACACAGCCAGTGGAGCATGGCAGACGGTCCCTCGCATTACCGGAGAACCTGGTCCCGCATTCGCGGGCTCTGCAAAGTACATGCATGGGCCATCGTAGCCTCCGCCAATTTTGCTGTAATAGCGCGCGCCATACTCCCGCGCAATCTTTTGAAGAGGAGTGCCGGCGCGCATCTGCTGCAGAAAATGCTTGTCCATCACCAACCCCTCGATTTGGATGATTGGCTGGTGCGAGAGGTAGGCCGTCGTGCCCGCTTGGTCGCCCATCATGTATATGCCTGGATGGGCATCCATGTAACGCGCCACCTGCTGCGAAGACTTGAACACGGTGACCGAGCTCGGCCCCTTCCACGCGTAAACTCCTGCGTACAGCACTAGTGCAGCAGCGTAAGCGCACCCGCAAAAAACCGTGGCTGGTGTTGGTACTGACTCAGCTACCAGGGCAAAGGCGGCCAGCGCGGCCAGCGTAACGGAGTAAAAATACCAAGGCCAGACGTTCCAGTCGCTTAGCAGACTAAGTAGCGACAGGTGCACCACTGGGAAAAGTAGGAGAGACCAGAGGACCCGAGTGTGCAGCGCATCTCCGCTCAAATTCCCAAGCCTTCGGCCACATAGCGGGCCCAGCAAGCCAGCCACGATCAGCAGCACTTGCGGCAGCAGAATAACCCTACGCATGCGGTCAATTGGTTGTAGCGAGTCCCATGTCGCCGCAGAGAAGCTGTAAACGCTCTTCATCTGCTTCGCAAGACCCGAAACGGGTGTCAGCACCTGGAAGAAGTGCAGGTTCAGACCGAAGTAGAGACACAACAGAGGCAGAACACCGCAAGTAAAGCCAAGCAACACCTCAACTGACCGCCACATTCGCAGTGGTGGTAGCAGAACGGCAAGGCACAGCAAGAACACCAGCAGACCTGCGTCCAGTCGGCTAAGGATGAGCAGGGAAGCCACAAGGCCAAGCTTTGCCGCCGCCGTAAATGTCTGCGGCAGCCCATTTCGCAGCAGGAGGAAGATCAGCAGAACGGCCAGAGGGAGTGTCAACGTAACCTCCATGCCGTAGCGGATCAGCATAAGCGCTTCCATGCCAAGCATGAAGGCACCGCACCGTGCAAGCAGATCCGGCACATAGCAGCGAAGTATCCGTAGCATCAGCCGGTAAGTCAGAGCAGCCGAGAGCACACTCACAAATTGAAGTGCCACGAAGAATGTCTTGCCTGGGAACACCTTGAAGAGGCAGACAAGCGTCAGCATCCATAGCGGATGGTACCCGTTGGTAAGGGTCACACCATTGAATGTGCTGACGCCTGTAGTTGCCAGGTTTTGAGCAACTTTCAGGTAGTAGAAAAAGTCATCCTGATAGGAGCCGAGCAGCAGGGCAGGGCTTCTGAAACGCGCGAAAAGGGTCGCAAAGCAGACCACCACAAACAGGATTTCGTCCCAGGTGATGCTCTTCGACCCTCTTTGCCTGCGATTGACTTCACCTTGATTCGACGAAGTCCGTAGCTCTCGCATGGAGATTACGTGCGTTCTATAACAACAGAGTCCAGCGTAATTGTCTTTTTCGGCCGGTCCTGACCGTCGCGCGGTGCCTTGCTGATCTTCTCCACAATGTCGTAGCCTTCGACAACCTCACCAAAGATGGTGTGGCGGCCCGTCAGCCATGTGGTGGGTGCTGTCGTAATGAAGAATTGCGAACCGTTGGTGTTGGGTCCTGCATTTGCCATCGCCAACTTACCGGTTTCCTGGAAGCCATGCGGCGAACCCTTTGTCTCATCGGCAAACTTGTAGCCGGGACCGCCCATACCTGTGCCCTCGGGATCACCACCCTGAATCATGAAATCAGGAATTACGCGATGAAAGACGGTGCCGTCATAGAGCCTGTCGCCCTTCTTGCTGCGGCTCTCCCACTTCTTGGTGCCTTCGGCCAGGCCGATGAAATTGGCGACTGTTTCAGGAGCGTCCTTCTCGAAAAGCTTTGTAACGACGGCGCCCTCGCTGGTATTGAAGACCGCGTAGGTACCGGGTGTGCGTTCTGCCATGGTTTGTTCCCTTTCTCTCTGCAAACTATCTGATGCGCCGCGCGTTTAGGGAGTGTTGCGGCTACGGTGTAGGAGGCGCGGCTGCTGCCGGGGGCGCAGGTGGCTCGGGCGGCAAAGGCTGTCCCTCTGGGACGATGGTGACCTTGTTGACCAGCACCGGCGTTCTGGGCTTGTCCTGCGAATCTTTTTCCACCCGCGCGATGGACTGCACGACCAAGATGGCTTGCGGATCACACTGGCCAAAGATCGTGTGTTTCCCATTCAGTTCAGGCTGGGGTGCTTCGGTAATAAAAAATTGCGTGCCACCAGTGCCGGGTCCGGCGTTTGCCATTGCGAGCCGCCCTTCACGATCAAAGCGCAGGCCCGGCGCAAACTCATCCTTGATGTAATAACCGCCGTCACCGGTGCCGTTGCCCGCGCGGTCGCCACCCTGGATCATGAAATTGGCAATGACCCTGTGAAAAGTTGTGCCGTCGTAAAACCGGACACCCTTCATCTTCGCGCCGGTGATCGGGTCCGTAAACTCTTTGGTGCCCGTCGCCAATCCGACGAAGTTCTCAACGGTAAGGGGTGACTCCTGTGCGAAAAACTGGCAGGTCATGCGGCCCATGGTGGTGTCGAAGACAACGGAAGGGCCATTCGGCGCGGGCGGCACAACCAGACCCTCCGATGCACCGGGAGAATCAGGAAGATCATCCGCCGGTTTGGCGGGTGGAGCAGTCTGCTGCTGAGGTGGTGCCTGAGTTTCCGGGCGAAGTTTTGGCGCCGTTTGGGCAGGAAGAGGTGCCACTGCAAGGATCGTGGCAAGGAATGTTAAAGGCGCAATTCGCAACATCATGCATCTCCAAGAATACGCCGTCTGGCAGGTGCGGTCACGTGTCCAGCGAAGACGTGTCAGGTAGTTGCGCAATCCTGCGCCCGCTCAAGCACCCTCAACAGATTCTCGCCAAGCATGCCACGCAGGTCGTTTGCTTGCCATCCCCGCTCCAGCAGGCCCGCCGTGATCTTCGGCAGGTCGGCGGCAGATTCCAAACCCTCCACAGAGAGTGCAATGCCGTCGAAATCCGAGCCGATGCCCACGTGATCTTTTCCGGCGACCCGGAGCAGATGATCGAAATGATCGACCAGCAAGGAGAATGGAACGGGCGGCAACTGCCGTGCAAAAGTACGTTCTACTTCAAGTTCAGCAAAAAAGGGCAGAGGTTCACGCCTTTGCAGGTAACGCTCTCGCACCGGGACCAAAGCTTCCTCCACGTCCGGCTTGATCGCGTTCCAGGCCTCGCGCCACGTGTCGCTCACAAATGCGGCAAAGAAATTGACCATCACCACTCCGCCTCTCGAAGCGAGGGCGCGCACCATGTCATCCGTTAAGTTGCGCGCTGCCCCGCACAAGGCGCGAGCCGACGAGTGCGATGCGATGACCGGCGCAGCAGACGTTTCCAGCACGTCCCAAAAAGCAGCGTCGGACACGTGTGAGACGTCGACCAGCATGCCGAGCCGGTTCATCTCGTGGACAACGTCCCTGCCAAACGCGGTGAGTTCCATGCTGTTTGCACCGGCGCCGCTCGATCCGCACCAGTCGTTTGCATTGGCCCACGTCAAGGTCATGTAGCGAGCACCCATACCGTGAAATAACCGCAAACAGTCAAGGCTGTTTTCAATTGCATGACCACCCTCGATACCGATCAGCGCGCCAAACTGGCCTGCCTGCCGGGCGGCGTCTATGTCCGAGGCATTGAGACAGACCCGGAGCGCCTCCGGATACCGAGCGGCCTGCCGGTGAATGCCTTGGATCAGAGCTTGCGTTCGTTCTGCGAAGCGCCCGGCCCATGCCTCCGGCTCTGGCCAGGCGATGAGAAAGCCGCCATCCAGACCACCTTTGCGCGCTTCCTCGGCGGAAAGCTGTCCCGGGCCAAGCCCGTTGCCCAACCAATCCCAGCCTTCATCGACGAAGCGCTGCGGTGTATCAGCATGTCCGTCCAGCACGGTACTGCTAGCGTGCAGTTCCAGCGCTTCGGCAAGGAAATCTCTCATGAAACTATGGTAGCCGGGCCGCACCGCTCGACAGTCCGGCAGCGGTACGGCAACCCCGGTTATGCAAGCAGGCGTCTACTTTCACGAGGTGAAATGGCTATGAGCAGCAGCATGACGGGCAACGGAACACCTGGTGAAGGCGACGGCGTCGCAAAAGACAAAGTGAACACCGCAGACACACCGGCGCGTCCCGGCGTCAACTCGCTGGAAACGCCGGAGGGTGGCAATCAGTCGCACATTGATCGTGTCGCGGAGGATTCAGCGAAGCGCGGTATGAACCGGCAGGCGCATAACGACGGTGACATCTTTACAAAGTAGATTCTGGGTTACAAAGATAGCCCGGCCTTGGGCCGGGCTAATCGTTTAGAGATGAGCTACAACTTTTCAAAAGCCTCTGCACCGGCCTCAGCCACTGCCTGATCCTGCTTGCCCATGCCACCGCTGACGCCGATTGCCCCAACAACTTTGCCGTCTTTCTTAATAGGCACGCCGCCCGCAAAGATCATAACTTTACCACCATTTGAAGCATGGATGCCGAAGAACTGATCACCGCTCTGCGACGCCTTTCCAAGGTCACCGGTCTCGATATTGAAAGCGCGTGAGGTCCAGGCTTTCTTTTGAGCAATGTCAATGGATCCTAACCAGGCGTTTGCCATGCGCTCGAACGCGATCAAGTTACCGCCCTCATCGACCACTGCCACGTTCATGGGCTGGCCTATTTCCTCAGCCTTTGCTTCTGCCGCTAGGATGATGGTTCGTGCCATCTCCAATGTAATTGCCATGCGTTTTCTCCTGCGCAGTGTCTGCGATAGCACGTAGGACGCAACAGATCGGCCCAAGGTGTGCTGGGGAAGCATTTAGCAATGAGACGGAGTTTAGTGGTCGCGGCTGATTACGTACCCGGGGACCCACTGCAGTGCTCTCAACGCCTGTGCTGACTGGTCGTTCATCTCTGGGAGATCAGCGATCGACTGACGCGCGGCTTCCGCGTAGGCGCGCGCTGCATCCATGGCGTACTCCAGCGAACCATGCCGGTTGAGTATTTCAAGAATGGCGGCGTGCTTGACCCGGGTGAAGTTCCGGTCAGCTAGAACGGTTCTAATCGCTTCACGTTCGGCTCCGGTGCCGCGTTCCAGCGCATGAATGACTGCCAGCGTTGCCTTGCCTTCTCGCAGATCGCTTGCAGCGGGTTTGCCCAGGGTCGCTGCCTCCCCGGTCAGGTCCAGCACGTCATCCACGATCTGGAATGCAAGTCCCAGGTTGCGCCCGTACTCGCCGAGTTGCTGCTCTACGATCTCACTCGAGTTGGCGAGGGTCGCTCCAAGTTGCATGCTGACCTTGAAGAGCATCGCGGTTTTGCGGAAGATTAGGTCAAAGTACTCTTCCTCATTAATCAGGTGGCCGAGCTTCTGCATCTGCAGCAACTCACCTTCAACCATCTGCTGGGTAAGTCCGATCAGCAGGTCAAGAATGTGGAAGTTACGTTCCTCGAGCGCTGTCTGGAATGACTGCATATACAGCCAGTCGCCTGCAAGCACGCACTTTGCAGCACCCCAGTTGGCGTTGGCTGATGGCTTGCCGCGACGCGTATCTGCCTCGTCGATGATATCGTCGTGGACCAGCGTCGCAGTGTGCAGCATTTCCACTACCGCCCCTAGCCGGATGCGGCTGGAACCGCCAAAACCAAGAGCCTTGGCAGAGAGCAGCAGCAGCAGAGGCCGAATGCGCTTGCCGCCACCTGAGATCAGGTAGCGCGCAATGTCCTGAATAACCTCGACTTCTGACTGAGACTGTCGGCCAAACTCACGCTCAACAGCAGCAAGATCGTCTCGAAGTAACTCGAAGACCTCCTTTGCTGTCGCGATGGGAAGGACACTCACGCTTCTTTTGACTCTATCAGGAGGGCCGGCGGGCTATGTCGGTTATCGATTAGTTGGACCGATAGTTCGTAAACTGCAAGTCCACGCCCATATCTTTGCCTTTGAGCAACGCGATGACATCCTGCAGGATGTCACGGTCCTTTGCAGAGACGCGAACGGTGTCGCCCTGAATGGAGGCCTGTGCCTTTTTCTTCGAGTCCTTGATGACCGCAACGATCTTCTTGGCCACGTCGGATTCAATGCCCTGCTTCAGCTTGATCTTTTGACGGACGGAACTGTTCGCCGCGGCCTCGATCTTCTCGTATTCAAGATTCTTCAGCGAGACACCGCGCTTTACCAGCTTCTGCTGCAGGATTTCGATGACCGCCTTGATAGTGTATTCATCCTGCGAGGCCAGTGCGATCTCTGTATCGCCCTCCAGGGCAATGGTCGACTTCGAGTTTTTCAGGTCGAAGCGGGCATTCACTTCCTTGGTCGCCTGGTCAATGGCGTTTTTTACTTCCTGCAGTTCTACCTTGCTCACCACGTCGAAACTGTTGTCGTTTGCCATGTTGCTCCCTTGCGTGCCACTGCCACAGTGCTGCTGTCTTACGGATGGATGCCGAAGAGCCGGTAAAAGTTCGCGGTGGTCTGCTCCGCGAGTTGTTCGAGGGAGACGCCGCGCAGCTTTGCGACGAACTCTGCCGTGGTGCGCGTGCGGACTGGCTCGTTGCGCTCGCCACGAAACGGCTGCGGGGCAAGGAATGGCGCGTCCGTCTCCACGAGGATGCGATCGTCCGGCGCAAGCTGCGCAGCCTCGCGAATGGACGGAAAACGGTTGTATGTCACATTGCCCGCGAAAGAAAGAAAGAAGCCAAGGTCGAGCGCGCGGCGCGCCTCATCTGCAGAACCCGAAAAGCAGTGCATCACGCCAACACCGCCGCGCGGCGTGAAGTGCTCGCCAATCAGCCGCAGCAGGTCGCCCTGCGCGTCTGCGGGTCCAAAGCGCTCCTTCGCCTGCGGCGTGGCCAGATCGCTGGTGCGGCAGTGGATCAGAACGGGCTTCTTCACCGCAAGCGCAATCTCCATCTGCGCAAGAAACGCGGCCTGCTGCACGTCAATGTCCGGGTTGTCGGAGTGGTAATAATCCAGCCCGATCTCGCCGATGGCGACCACCAGCGGGTCAGCCGCAAGCTCCCGCAGCTTGTCAAGTGCCGCGTCGTCAGCCTGCATGGCTTCCTGTGGATGGATCCCGGCACTGGCCACAATGCGCGGACTTGCCCCCGTGTACTTTGCCGCAAGATCGCGCGCGCGATGCATGGTCGCCGGGCCGTCACCAATGCCGACGGCGAGGATCGTTCGCACGTCCGCTTCGAGCGCGCGGGTCAGCACCGCGTCGAGGTCGTCGGCGTAGCTGGGGAAGTCGAGATGGGCGTGGCTGTCGACGATGTGCATGGGCTTAGCGCAGCCGTGCACCGATCTCGATGTCTTCCAGGAAGCTCGCCAGCGCAGGCTTACCGTCGCCTACGGAAGCGGCGACGATCATGCCCTGCGACTCGTACCCGCGCAGCTTGCGTGGGGCGAGGTTTGCCACGATGACCACCTTGCGGCCCACGAGCTTTTCCGGTTCGTAGAACTGTGCAATTCCTGCCAGAATCTGCCGCTTCTCGTAGCCCAGATCGACTTCCAGGCGCAGCAGCTTGTCTGCCTTGGGAATGCGTTCGGCAACCAGCACCTGCGCTACGCGTAGGTCCACCTTGATAAAGTCATCGATCGTAATTTCGGGTGTGTCAGGCTTCGCAGGTGCTGCGGATGCAGACGCTTCAACGATCGGCGCGGCGGCGGCTTCGCTGGCGGGTGAGCTTTCCGGGGCAGCGTCGGTGCTGTCGCTGATGGGTGCAAGCTTCTGCTCGGGTGCGTCATCCGGCATAGGTGCGGGCTTCTGTTCGGCTTCTTTCATACGGGAAATCAACTCCTTGTCGGCGCGCGGGAATATCGGTGCGATGGTCCCAAGTTTCGTGTTCATGGCAAAGCCGCCATGCGTCAGGTTACACAATTCGCCAAGCTCAGCAGCGCGCTCGATGCTGCCAAGGCCCAACTGCTCCCACACGCGGGCAGTTGCAAAGGGCAGCACGGGATGGAGCAGGGCGGTCACGATCCGGATGCTCTTTGCGGCGGTGCGCAGAACGGCGGCCAGGCGCTCGCGCTGCGTTGTGTCTTTCGCCAGCTTCCAGGGGGCATTTGCAGTCAGGTAGCCGTCGGTCGCGGCCACCAGGCCGGAAGCAGCCTGCACGGCGTTGGTGAAATCCTGTGTTCCCATGCCTGCGCGCACGGCCCCGATAGCGTCGGTGATCGCCCCGGTCAGTTCGGTCGTCAGGCCGCTCTCGGGGATCACGCCGTCGAAGTTCTGCACAATCATGTTCAGCGTGCGGCTCACCAGGTTGCCGTAGCCGTTCGCCAGGTCGCTGTTGTAGCGGGCGAGCAGGGCGTCGAAGGAGAACGATCCATCTTGCCCGAACGGGATTTCGCGCAACAGGAAATAGCGCAGCACGTCTGCGCCGAACAGGTCCTGCTCGTGCCTGGAAGCTTCCGGTTTCAGACTTCCGAATGCGTCCAGGATTGTCTCGGTGCGGACGATGTTGCCGCGCGACTTCGACATTTTGCTGTCTTCAAACAGCAGCCAGCCATGCGCCACGATCTGTTTTGGCAGCGGCAGGCCCGCAGCCAGCAAAAAGGCGGGCCAGTAGACGCAGTGGAAACGGACGATCTCCTTGCCCACGAAGTGCAGGTCCGCAGGCCACAGCCGCGCAAACATCTCTGCATCTTCCGCCGTGTCGCCGCCGTAACCGACCGCAGTCATGTAGTTCGCCAGAGCGTCCAGCCACACGTAGATCACATGCTGTTGCGTGGTCGCGGAAGCAGCCGGTTCCGGCACGGAAATGCCCCAGTCGAAGCTGGTGCGCGAGACCGACAGGTCTTTCAGTGCACCCGGCACATACGCCACGCCGGTATCCGAAAGCATGTTCTCTGCGCCGTCCTGCACGTTACCGCGCAGAAATCCCAGCACCTCATTCTTGCGGGCTTCCGGCTGGATCGTAAGCTGGTTCGATTCGATCAGGTCGATGAGCGGCTTCTGGTAGGCCGAAAGGCGGAAGAAGAAGTTCTCCTCGGTGACGGTCTCGGTTGCTTTCCCGTCGGGTCCAATCGTGCCGGGAGGGCCTTCGACAAACATCTCCTCACTGACGCAATACTGGCCGGTGTAGCTGCTGAGATAGATCTCACCCTTAGCGTATAAATCCGCGAACAGCTTCTGCACGCCACGCTTGTGCTTTGCGTCGGTGGTGCGGATGTACTGGTCGTAGCTGATGCCCATGCGCTGCCACAGCGAACGGAAACTCTCAGAGACCTCGTCCGCAAACTGCTGCGGAGCGATGCCCGCTGCCGCGGCAGACCGGCCGATCTTCTGCCCATGCTCGTCCGTGCCGGTCAGGAAGTACGTGTCGGTACCCTGCAGACGCTTTTGTCGTGCAAGTGTGTCGGCGGCAATCGTCGTATACGCGTGTCCAATGTGCGGACGCGCGTTGACGTAGTAAATCGGTGTAGTCAGGTAAAACTTTTCAGGCATTGTGAAGGGTTCTTTACCGGAAAGGAACTTGCCCCGAGTTTACCAGTAGCCCTCGATTTGCTTCGCGCAACGCCGCTACAATGAACCGCATGAGCAAGATGACGGTAGTGACCGGTGCGGCAGGTTTTATCGGCCGTAACCTGGTCGCGGAACTGAATCGGCGCGGGCACACGGACTTGCTGCTGGTCGATCAGCTGGGTGCCGACGAGAAGTGGAAGAACCTGCTGGGCCTGCAGTACGACGACGTCCTGTCGCCGGACGAGTTTCTTGATCGCGTGCACGGCATCGGCAACGCAACCCTGCCTGAGCTTGACGGCATCATCCACATGGGTGCCTGCTCGGCCACAACGGAGCTCGATGCCGACTACCTGCTCAGCAACAACTATGCCTACACCCGCGTGCTCTGCAAGTATGCGCAGGAGCAGGGGGTGCGCTTCGTCTATGCATCTTCTGCGGCGACGTACGGCGACGGCAGCAGGGGCTATGACGATGCGGACTCGGTCACGCCATCGCTGCGACCGCTGAATATGTACGGCTACTCGAAGCACATGTTTGACCTGTGGGCGCTGCGCCAGGGGCTGTTCGCCAAGGCTGAAAATCCAATCGCCGGAGTGAAGTTCTTCAATGTCTACGGCCCCTACGAGGAACACAAGGGCGACATGCGATCCGTTGTGAACAAGAGTTTCGGGCAGGCGGGAGTCGACGGCCAAGGTAAAGTTCAGTTGTTCAAAAGTCACCGCTCAGGCTATGAAGACGGCGAACAGATGCGTGACTTCATCTACGTGAAAGACGCCGTGGACGTAACACTGTTCTTGCTGCACAACCCGAATGTGGGCGGCCTTTTCAACTGCGGGACGGGCACCGCGCGTACCTGGCGTGACCTGGTAACGGCGGTGTACAGCGCCATGGGTCACAACGCGCAGATCGAATACGTCGACATGCCTGCGCAGCTGAGGGGCAAGTACCAGTACTTTACGGAGGCGAAGATAGACAAGTTGCGTGCGGCGGGTTATACGGAGCCGTTCACCACGCTGGAAGACGGCGTGCGCGACTACGTTAGAAACTATCTCCAGAAAGACCAGGGATAGCTATGCAAACTTCTATCTTTCAGAACAACATCGCAGATGCACAGGCAGTACTGACAACGCTGCTGCCCATGGAGCCTGCGGTGCTGCGGGCCGCGGACCTTCTGGCGGAAACGCTGCTGCGCGGTAAGAAGCTCTTAGCCTGTGGCAACGGCGGCTCTGCGGCGGACGCGTCGCACCTGACGACGGAGTTCGTGGTGCGATTTCAGGCAGACCGGCGGCCTTATCCAGCGATCTCGTTCACGGCCAATGGCGGCGACCTGACAGCGTGCGGCAACGACTACAGCTTCGATGAAATCTTCTCGCGGCAGGTGCGTGCCTATGGTCAGCGTGGCGACATCCTGTTCGCGTTCACTACCAGTGGGAACAGCGAAAATGTTTTGCGGGCCTTGCACACGGCGAAGCGCGAAGACATAACGACCGTGGCATTTCTGGGTCGCGATGGTGGACGGACCAGCGGTCTCGCAGATGTGGAGTTCATTGTGCCGCATACCGCAACAGCACGCATTCAGGAAGCGCATAAACTGCTGCTGCACACCATTTGCGAAGTCGTAGAGCAGCAGCTGCACGCCGCAGCCGCTGCAGGAAGGCAACCCCTCTCGTGATGAATGGCTTACGCATCGGCATTGACCTGGGCGGTACCAAGATTGAGGGCCGCGCCTTCGACGCAAGCGGCCATGAGGTAGACCGGCTGCGCGTCGGCACGCCACGCGAGGATTACGAGGGCACAATCGCCGCCATTGCCGATGTGGCGACGTCGCTGGAGACGCGCCTCGGCAGCCAGGGTACCGTGGGCGTCGGCATCCCGGGTTCCATCGTGAAATCGACCGGACTGGTCAAAAACTCAAACTCCACCTGGCTCAATGGACGCCCGCTTGAGAGCGATCTGACGCGTCACATGGGACGGGTGATACGCTGCGCAAACGATGCCAATTGCCTTGCCGTATCAGAGGCGACGGACGGAGCAGGAGCAGGCTTCACCGTGGTCTTTGGCGTAATCCTTGGCACAGGTTGCGGCGGTGGCATTGCCATCAACGCTCGTGTTCATGGAGGCCCAAACGGCATTGGCGGCGAGTGGGGCCATAACACCCTGCCAATGGAGTTGCCGGACGAGTTCCCAGGGCCGCCCTGCTATTGCGGACAGCGCGGTTGCATGGAGAAGTGGGTTTCCGGGACCGGCCTCGAGCTTGACTATGAGCGGGTCACCGGCAATGCGCTGCGGGGGCCCGAGATCGTGCACTTGAGCGAAGGGGGCGATGTGGAAGCAGAGGCTGCACTACAACGGTTGGAAGACCGGCTGGCGCGCGGCCTTTCAAACGTGCTGAATCTGCTCGATCCGGACTGCATCGTGATCGGCGGCGGCCTGTCGCGGCTGGATCGTCTTTACACAAACCTGCCGTCCCTGATCGCGGGCTACACCTTCGGTAAGGGCTGCGAAACACCCATTCGCAAGGCGATTCACGGCGATGCCAGTGGCGTTCGCGGCGCGGCTTGGCTGTGGCCTTCTGCCGAACTTAGCTAGGCACTACAGGGCGGCATGCGCCAGGTCGGCCTGCAGCCAATCACCCTTTTCGATTGCGGCGCGGATCTGCGCGGGAGTGCGGCCCTTTTTGGTCTCGTTGTAGGCAAAGACTGCTTCCTTCATGCAGGTTGAGCACTCCGCGCCATGCGTGCCTTCGAAACAGGAATGCAGGCTGTTGTGACCCATGGACCGGTCACAGCGGCAGTAGCAAGGCATCTGGTGCAGGACGGGTGAAACCTTGGCTGCCATCCGGTAGACGGTCGCCTGGTAGGGCTGCTGGAAGTCAGGCCCTGCAAGCTGCGTTCCGTGCATGATCGGGGGCAGGGGACGTGTCGGTGCAGCGGGATTGTAATCGGGAATCTCAACGCCGGGATTTGACCACTGGGCGCAGGCGGCAAGGGTGATCAGCGAAACGGCAAACAGCAGCAAAACACGCTTCATACATCAAGTCTACGCGCTCGCGACACGGAATTTCAGGAGCAGGTACGCGCAAAAAAAAGCCCGTATGAGCTATTAACTCATACGGGGGAGGCCAGTGACGCAACTTGTGGCGGCGGGATGTTGCTCGACCGATCCGCGAACCTATGGGCTTATCGCCTGCATCAATTATGACGCAAATCGAGCGTGGAAGTTGCTAAACAGTACATAAAAATACATATTTCTATCAAATTCTGTAGATTTATTGCGGCAGCTGATCAGTTTTGGCCTTTGTGGACTGCTTTCTGCTTGCCCAATCGGCCTTGTTGACCTGTCTGGAGCGCCCCAGCGCAAGCGATCCGGCGGGTACATCTTCCGTAATACAGCTGCCTGCGGCGATAAAAGAGCCGCTTTCCAGCGTCACTGGTGCGACTAAAGCCGAATCTGAGCCCACGAAAACGCTATCTCCGATCTTTGTTTGGTGCTTGTGAACGCCGTCGTAGTTGCAGGTAATAACTCCCGCGCCGATGTTGGTGCCGGACCCAATGACCGCGTCCCCCAGATAGGTGAGATGGTTCGCCTTGGACCCATCTCCCAGCACGGTGTTTTTGGTCTCGACAAAGTTCCCCACGTGGGCTCGCTCGCCGATCTGGCTGCCCGGACGCAGGTGCGCGTAGGGTCCCAGTTGCGCGCTGTCCGCCACCGTTGAGGACGCAAGTATGCAGCCGTTCCGCACCAGCACACCGTCACCCAGCGTGCAGTCTTCGATAACGGAGTACGAGCGAATGCGGCAGTTGGAGCCGATCTTCGTCTTGCCGAGTAACTGGGTAAACGGTTCGATGACAGTGTCCGCGCCAACCTGTACTGAGGCGTCGATGGTGACAGTCTCGGGGCGAAAGATGGTGACACCGGTCGCCATCAGCCGCTTTGCGGTGATCTCACGCAGGCTCGCATCCAGGTGCATCATCTCTGCAATCGTGTTTGCGCCGAGCACCTCGTCCACCGAATCCGCCGCAACCGCGACGACGCGTTCTCGGTCTGCAACCAGCATGGCGGCAAGGTCTGTCAGGTAGAACTCGCCGGCGCTATTCGTGTTCTGCAAGCTACCTAGACGGTCGAACAGGTCAGCCGTCCGGAAGGCGTAGATACCGCTGTTGATTTCGCGCAGTCTCTCCGGTGCCGCCAGCAGCCGCTCGGTAATTGATTTCTGTTCCACGATCCCGGCAACATCGCCGGATCCATCCTGCTTGCGCAGTACGCGGCCATAACCGGTTGGATCCATCGGCAGAGCGGTCAGGATGGTCATGGCCGCGCCGTCGTTCAGGTGCTTGTCGCGCAGCTTGGTGATGGTCTCAGGCCGGATCAGCGGCACGTCGCCGGAGAGAACGAGCAAGTGCTCTGGCTGTTTTGTGCCACTGGCCACGTACCAGTCGCGCACACATTGCAGGGCGTGTCCGGTGCCCAGTTGCTGCGGCTGTAAAACGTATTGCACACCGGTATACGCGGTCGCCGCCTTTACCTGCTCCGCCTGATGGCCGACCACGACAACGATGTTTTCTGCCGCAGTTGCTGTTTCCGCGGCGGCAATGACGTGCAGTAGTAACGCCTTGCCGCCTACCTGGTGCAACACCTTGGGCAGGGCGCTTCGCAAACGCGTCCCTTTGCCCGCAGCCATAATGACAATGCCGAAGTGATTCATGCCTCTGATGCTACGACGAAGCCTGCGCCGTGGTTCAGCCTGATTTTCAAGGCAGAGTGGTCGAGGCTTGGCGAGCCGTCCCTTTTGCAGAGGCTTTACGGTGAGTTTTTCCAGGCGTTGCCGGCACCTTTGCTGGATGCACGTTTCCCATCTTATTCGCAGGTTCAGGAAGGCTGCCTGCTTCTGCCAGTTCCATGAGGCGCACCTGGGCTTCCACAGGATGTGCCGTGCGGGCGCGCCGTGTGTAGTCACCGTTTTCCTGTAGCCAGCGTGTCTTCGCTGTGTCGGAGAGGTAAGTCCCTAGGATCTCGTCGCGCAGGCGGGCGCGCAGTGCGGGCTGCTTCACCGGGAACATGGTCTCGCATCGCTCGTACAGGTTGCGCGGCATCCAGTCGGCGGAGCCGCAGAAGACCTCGCTCGTATCGTCTGCATCAGTGCTGCCATTGCTGAACCAGAAGATGCGGCTGTGCTCCAACAGCCTGCCCACAATGGACCGCACGCGGATGCCTTCGCTCAAGCCCCGCACCCCCGGTCGCAATGCGCACATGCCGCGAATGATCAGGTCGATCTCCACACCGGCCTGCGAGGCCGCATAAAGCGCCCGGATCGTCTTGCCGTCGAGCAAGGCATTCATCTTCGCGATGATGCATGCGGGCCGGCCCGCGCGTGCATGTTCCGCTTCGCGTTCGATCAGGTGGATGATGTCGTTTGCCAGCGTGATGGGTGCCACCATAAGCGGGCGAAAATTTTCATCCTGCGCGTCCGCGGTCAGGTAGTTGAAGACGCGTTGCACAGCGCCGGTGATCGCTTCGTCGGATGTCAACAGGCTGATGTCTGTGTAAAAACGTGCCGTGACAGAGTTGTAATTACCGGTGCCAAGGTGCGCGTAGCGGCGGGTGACGCCGTCCGGGTCTTTGCGTACCAGCAGCGCCAGCTTGGCATGTGTCTTCAGGCCCACGATGCCGTGGAAGACCTGCACACCTGCATCTTCCAGCGTGCGTGCCCAGCGGATGTTGCTGTCCTCATCGAAACGGGCCATCAGTTCAACGACAACGGTCACGTCCGTGGTGGGCGCGGCATCCAGCAGAGCGGCGACAATGGGCGAATTCTTACCCGTCCGATAGAGCGTGATCTTCATCGCCATCACTTCCGGATCTTTAGCGGCACGCCGGAAGAATTCAACCACCGGTTGAAATGAATCAAAAGGGTGGTGCAGCAGAATATCTTCTTTGCGTTCTT
>CAXTFT010000070.1:0-17580 GCA_964243585.1 uncultured Terriglobus sp. | reverse complement strand
TAGCTCAACCACCCAACACACGCAAGAGGGGAACCTCACACGCTTACTCTCCTCCTGCTTTGTATTGGTGTGCTTTTCGTATGCTTCCTAGATGTTTGATTTTGTGGCTGCCGAGCTAGCTTCAGGACCGTTACAGGGCGCACATGCAGCGCAAGCCTGCAAAGCGTCTTTGGGTTGCCCTAACTAGTCGCTATAAGCCAGTGGGCGGCAGAGTCTCGCCTTTGCTAACCCAGTCGCGGATCGTAAACAAGATCTATCGGACGACCGATGACCCAGCACGGCCACGTGGATTTTCAGGGTGTTGAAGCGACACTTGGCGGAGGTAGGCAGGACGATCTGTTGATGATCACCAATCCGCTAGGACTGCGTTATCAGGGATGCCTAGAGCCTCGCGTCGAAGGAGGAGCTGGCCGTGTACGATCCACCCAGGGACTACCGGACTAAGCGATGGCCAAACCTGGCATTACGCATGGGACAAATAGCTTTCTCAGGCTGTACGGGCATCCTGCTCGCGAGGATAATGCAGCAGCCCTGCTGGGGAACGACATCACAAAAGAAAGTCTACCGGGTGTGTTTGAAGCCAGTGCATTCTCTGCGCAGGAGCGCAGTCTTAGCTGAGTTGGGTAGGACTTTTGACATGTTCCACGCGGTTGATAACTCATCGTAGAGACCGAAGCCAAGCAGGTATCCTGAGTTCATGACAAAGCAAGCTTTTGCCTCAAGCCGCATTATCCACAGCCCGATCCGAGCATGTCGGCCGGCAACGCCAGCCAGTCCCTTATCGGAACCTCGGCTGGCAGTAGCCTAGCGGAAGTATCTAAAGCTACACGAAGGTTGCCCGATGTCTCAATCTTGTGGGTGCCTGTACGCTGCATTCAGAAGAACAGTGTTGGATGTGACTGCGAAAACGATTCGTCGTATACCGCAAAGTGTAGCTTGATGATCTGTTTTGCTTCTATGCTTTGACGAAAGCGACAACACGATACACATCAAGGAATACCGCCATGACACGACTTTTGCTTTTGCCAGTTGCACTGATTTCTATGTCCTGTCTAGCCCAGGATACCGCTAGAGTGATCAGTAATGACACCCTCCACACAGGAATACTCACCGCTCAGACACCGGTCGAGACAGTTGAACTCAACAACATTCTGCAACTCGGTAAGCCCGCAATGACTCCCAGCGATGGCCAACACCTGCAAACTGTGATGATGACGTCGGCTTGGCCACTAAATCAGCCGGCAACGCAGTATCCGGATGAGACACGAGTCCTGCTGTATCGAGGAGCTCCTACTCCGATTAGAGAAACCTTTGTTTCTACCTTTGGCACGAACCATATACACTTCGATACTTCCATGCGGATCACCTTAGTTGACACTCGAAAAACACCAGGTATTTTCGCAGCGGTCAAGATGACTACTGAGTACACCTCGAAGATGTTCAAGTCCTCACATATCCCAGTTGTCGGCTGCAACATCGAAGGCGGTGACCGATCCGAGGCCGGTTCAGATCGTCATTGCCTTATTTACGATTTCGCAACCGGTATAGATCATGAACTATACAACGTTCATCTAAATGCAAATGGTAGCTATGATGCCGCCGCCTACGTGCCTTGGGACACAACGAAGCCGATGCACCTACCTTATGGCCAAACTTCCGCCGATGCGGCTGGTTTGCCCATCCTGCCCCTTCTGCTTCGCTGGTCAGAAGCAAATACAGGAAGCATCCACCACGCTTTGCGTGGGACGATGAACCTGACGAGAGCGAATGGAAACGGTGGCGCTTTTACGTTCCCTGCGTCTCATGCGGCCGGCAACAATTGGGGAAGCACAGTTTATGAAGGGCAACGTTTTTATCTGCGCAAAGACTTCGCCACTACTGGACTCCCCCCGATGGCGTTGACAATCGTGAACTGCCTCAAGAGCTACGGTCTAGTTATAGCGGACAACGGTGCCAGCGGATACATCACGGCAGATGACGATTCTCGTTGGGATGTAGAAATGCTCCGGCGCCTTAGTATGTCTATGACGCTGAAAGACTTTATACCTGTGAACAGTGGCCCGATTATTGACAGCTCCGGAGCAAGCGTGAAATGAGAACAGTAACCTAGAAGCACGCTTCTGACGCTAGCGGTATTCAGAATCATGCCGATACCTACAGCACTAAACTCCGGTCGCTTTTGCCCTACTTAACCTCACTCTAGCTTCTCCGCGATCCTGTCGAACCACTGAGTTACTTCTCAGATTCGGCCTTACGAGTGGAGCGGTGCATTGTGAAGATCAGAATGTAACGTAGGTTCTACGTGAACGTTTTCCAATCACACCCGCACGGCAGGTGTGATTGGTTCGTTAATTCATTAACTCTGACCGTACAAAGAAAGCTCGCGGCATTTTGAGACCCTAGACACCTTTATGGCCTCGCTGCATTTACACCATGGGATTCTTTTTCACACTTCTCTACCTCATAATCGCTTACGTTACCCCGCTTGAACTGTTTGGTTCGCTAGCCGACTTCCATGTTGAGCTAATCATCGTCAGTTTAGCTGTCCTTTGTTCGTTACCAAATCTCTTCAGTTCGAATGTATTAACGTCACGGCAAGCGTTCGCCGTTTTAGCTTTCTCCTCGGCGATCTTTCTCTCTGTCGCACTCACCGGTTGGTTTGGCGGGGCGATCTCGGCGTTTTACGGGTTTCTGCAGACCGAACTTGCCTTTTTTCTTGTAGCCATCAACTGCAAACGAAGGGTGCATCTTCAGATCATCGTCATGGCTTTAATCCTAAGCAGTACGTTCTTCATCCTGCTGGGCATGCGAGATTTGGCTGCCCAAGTGATTCCCAGCCCCTTCCTCTTCGGAGAGGGCTCATTGAGACGCATACGTGGCTTGGGTTTTGTTAACGACCCCAACGACTTTGCGCAAGCAATGGTAAGTCTCATCCCAGCCATCTTCCTCTGGAAACGACCTGGCTTGCTAGCAAACATGTTCTTGATGGGTTTGCCCCTTGCTGTGCTGCTTGTGGGTCTCTACCTCACACATTCGCGCGGAGCCATAGTCGCTCTAGCAGCAGTCGTGCTGATATCGGCTCGACGCAAGATCGGCACCATTCCTGCTGCACTACTTGCAGGTCTCCTTTTCGCTGGTGGTCTGGCAGTAGGTTGGTCAGGCGGCAGAGACGTCTCTATGGACGCAGGCGCTGATCGACTTGATTTGTGGGCTGCGGGATTGGATATGATTAAGGCGCATCCCTTTTTTGGAGTTGGTATAGGCGGCTTTGCAGATGCAAACGGCATCACTGCACATAATTCAGTTGTTATTTGCGCCGCAGAGACTGGAGTAGTAGGACTTTTCTTTTGGACTATGTTACTGGTCATTTCGTTCCGTGACAGCTTACGTTACGACCTGACAAATGAGAGAGTTCCTCCTGCTAACAAGGATGATGACGATGTCACCCTGTCGCAACCTGTACTGCTATCTCGTGGAGAGCGCGGGAACAATAGCTTCCTTATGCAGCGCGACACCGTCACCACTAAGCAGTATCTGCGCCATCAATCTCGCCCTAGCTCAGCGACGCAATCACAGATCAGAACGTTCATCAGATATATCGGCGACAAAGGTTCCAAGGGCATATTTATCTTGCCAAAAGGGCAGAGCACGAACGGCGGATTAAGGGCATTTCCTGAACTGAAACCGAATGCAATGGAGGTGCGTAATGTTATAAGAGTCCTGACCGCATCGCTAACAGGCTTTCTTACCGCCGGTTGGTTTTTGTCGCGGGCCATCTCCATGTGGCTTTTTATGTACTGCGGCATGTTGTACGCCGTACACCAGATGGGAGCGGAAGCAGGCATTGTTCCAGCGAAAGAAGGATTCGGGCCAACCTTACGTTGGTCTCTCGTAGTTACACTTGTGCTGATCATCCTGATCTCTGGGATTTTACGACTACGAAACTTTGCCCATTGACGGTCAGTGTCAACGTCGTCGTCAGCTCGGATTCTTTGATGATCCAATCTCCTTTGCTGAACGATCGCTTTTGGCTTTCTTCAACCTCTAGTCTTGTCAGGACTTGCTATCAAACATCACGTAACGTTCTGAGAGGTTCTGTTCAGAATGCGCAGAGCACCACCGTCTAACCGAGCTAGATGCAGTATAAAGCCGTGAGTCTCGGTGGCTCGCATCCGAAATATTTTGCTGACTTGTTCTTCCGTTACGCAGCGGTACCCCACTGGCGGGTGTTTGACCCTAGTCAGGCGCAGTGATCCCTTCTGTCATATCAGAGCCTTGCAACTTGCTTGAAAATCGTTTACAAAGAACGTAACTCTTCGATAAGTTCCTGGCTCAGCTAGCTCTTAGGTGACGTTATCGCCTTGCTTCTTTTACATAGGACATCATGGCGATATCACTGTTTTTTAAAAGTTTGAACTCCTCTGAAACGCACCCCACATCTATACAGGCGTGTGATTGCTTGCCAGTTACCTGCGACATTGAAGTATTTGCGTCTCTCTTCGAGAGAGAAGTTTCTCCCTTGGTAGCCGATAACTTGCTAGTGTCGATGTGAAGTGTCACGCGACGCGCAATTGCATCCTGAGGATTGAAACTGTGCGAAACGAATCATCTGCTCCCTCATCTAGTACGGGAGGAAATAGCCACTGGTTTCTACTTGCGCTTCTGCTCCTGGTGTTTCCCGGCCGTTTACTCGCTGCAGGCACATGCCGGTCGGGATCCGGCACGTGCTCTGATGATTTCGATGGCGCAAGCGGAACCGAACTCACCATGTACAGTTCTGCTTGGACCAAGGTAAAAGGCACTTCAGACATTTACACAACTGGCAGCGGTGCGGTTGCAATTGCAGGCAACAACTATGCTTATTACTCCTACGCGGCCTCGTCGTCGGACACCTCGCAACTCACAGTAGAGCCGTCAAATACGACCGGAGCTTATACCCGTGAAGCCTGCGTTCGGCTGACATCAGGTGTAGGTGGGTACTGCGTCGGCTTCGGTGGAGTGTCAAACGGAAGTTATTCTAACTGCTATATCGAAAAGAGCGGACAGTCGCTTGGCAACGCGAATTGCGGCCTTGTCACTGCAGCGGTGAGGCATACCTTGAGCATCATTGCTTCGGGGGAGGCGAACACTACGTTAGATATCTACCTAGACGGAACGCGCACTGGTTCCGTGGTCGACAAGAACCAGACGCTTACTAACCGTAGCTCCGGCTTCGCGCTAGTAGGTAATGGTAAGCCTGCTGACAGCCTGGCATCGGGCTGGCAAGATTTCCAGGGTGTCTCGGCAAGTCCGGCGGCGGTCGCGGAAAGACCTGCTCCAGCCTTTGCATGCTCTTCCGGCAGTGGTAGCTGCTATGACACCTTTGCCGGTGCAGCAGGCGCAGACCTCACGCAGTACAACAATCTGTGGAAGAAGGCCAAAGGAACGGCATCAGCTTACGTCACTGGTGCTAAGTCGGTGCGTGTTCCCGGTCTTAACTACGTCTATTACTACTACACGGCTTCCAATTCAGACACTTCCCAGATTACTGTAAACCCGTCCACAAGCTCTACGGCATACGCCCGAGAGGCCTGCGTGAGGGTTACTCAGGATGTCGGGGGATACTGTGTAGGTTTCGGCGGGGCTGCTGGAGGAGTGTACAACAACTGTTACATCGAAAAACGGGGCCAGTATATAGGCAGTGCAAATTGCGGATTTCCAACTTCAACTGCATCGCACACGCTTGTGATCACGGCCAAGGGAACTGCTCAGGTGACCCTGCAGGTCTACCTTGACGGTATTGCGATGCGGCCGGTTGTAGACACAGTTAGCACCCTACAGCAGCCCCATTCCGGGTTCGCCCTGATTGGTGATGGTGTTGCGGCAAATTCGGACGCGGGAACATGGCGCGATTACCGTGAAGTTCTGGTCACACCATCGCCTCTGTTTATTCCGGCAGCCGGAAATTACTCAACTGCACAAAATATTGTGTTGTCTACCATCCCTTCTGCCGTTGTTCACTACACAACGGATGGATCCACACCTACCATGGTCTCGCCCATCTATTCGGGTCCCATAAAGGTTGCTTCTTCACTCACTGTCAAGGCTCTTGCTTTGGTCAACGGCCAATTGCCTAGCACGGCGTCCATTGCCGCTTATTCAATTAATCCTCCCACACTTCCGGCGCCCGCCTTTTCAAAAAGTTCTCCATATGCGGGATCAGCGACTACTGTTGCGATTCTGAATAGCGTCACGGGTGCGGAAATACTGTACTGCCTTGACGTCTCAAATACCTGCATTCCTACAATTCCGTACACGAGCGCAATCGATTTCGCGGCCACTGGGTACATCCGTGCGCAGACAGCGCTTGCGGGATTTCTTTCTTCCGCCATCTCAGTCTGGCATGGAACGTGGAGCGCAGCGCAGATCACGACTACTGCATGCCCGGAGGGCACCCAGTACAAAACCTACTCGGGTTGTAGAATCTCCGCTTCAGGTGGTCTACCCCCGTATGTCTTCGGATGGTCCACGGTTTCTAACAACGGCCTGGTAGAAGGACTGACGTTAGACCCACTTACGGGCATGATCTCAGGGACGGTGTACGGACAAGGCGTGTATTCAGTCCCGTTCACGGTAACTGATGCCACCAACAGCACTGTGACAAAGATAGTTACAATGCCGATGCGCGGCGACAACACCACCGGGGGATGTTCACTGTTTCCGGCAGACAGTATCTGGCACCTGAACGTATCGAAGCTTCCGGTCGATGCTTCTCCCGCTGCACCTATCTCGTCTAATTATATAAATGCTTCTCTGCACCTGGTGTTTGGTCAGGATCTTGAAGACGGTGGCATCCCTTTCTTACGCGTTCCATACAGTCAGCGGAATGTACCCGTAAGTACGACTGTTTACCAGAGTTACTTCACCTCGGGGCCATTTCCTGCCTACGCTCCTGTAGAAGCGACTGAGAACAGCGGCGAGGGCGCCGATCGACACGTCTCCATCATCCAGACAGGAGGCGGGGGTAACCACTGCAAGCTTTGGGAGATGTGGCATGGCGCGCCGACAAGCACGGGTTGGACGGACGCCAGCAATGCTTATTGGGATTTGGAAAGCTATGACATGCTGCCGCAGGATACCGGATCCACAGATGCGGCTGGACTACCAATCACACCGCTGCTCTGGAACTATGACGAAGTCGCAGGTGGTTGTGCGGCAGGTGCGGAATGCGGCGTTGTGAAACACCCGGCACGTCTAACATTAAATCAAACACTTCAACGTCACGTTTGGCCGGCAACTGCACAGAGTGGACTTGGTTACTGCACAGGGGGGTACCAAGATTACAACCAACTGCTTTCACAGTCTAATCCTCCGACGTTCTGCTCAGGATCAAGTCCGATGGGCGAGATCTATCGCTTGAAGAGCAGTGCTGCGAGTCCTGCCGCCTGCGTAGGACATCCCCAAGCGCAAGTCTTGCTTACTGCAATGAGAAACTATGGTCTGATCGTTGCTGATAATGGCATAACGGGCGGTGTGGTTGCCACTGCTGATTCGCGGTGGGACGATAAAGACCTGTCCTGCCTGACATCAATCAAGTTGAGTGACTTTGAACCTGTAAACGTATCGAGCAAAATGATCGACTTGAACAGCTCACAAATTCGCCCCTAACCCTAATTGCTAGTTCGCATTACAACGGGCAGCTACGTAAGGTAGCTGCCCGTTGCCCTTGGAAACTACCGGCAAAAGTCAACTCCGGAATTGCTTCATCATGTAAGCGGGAGGCCAGAGCACTAACGGGGTTTGTCTGTTCCATAAACTTAACCATGTATTTCGACTGAGTAGTTGAGTCTGTTAGAGACGCAGAGGTCGATCAGTCCGTTGGCCGTTGAATTCTTGTAGTGTCGCTTCGATATTAAGCGAAGCTTCAGCGCCTGCTCTTGGGAACGAAGAGCGAAGAAGTGCTTCGACAGACCGAACAGTTCTAGTTGCAACTAGAAGATTGCAGGTCTTGATGTACTCGCTGGAACAGCTGCATTTGTGGGTTCATTCATGAGCTCAGTTGTGGCGACGTGGCCAACAGGCGCTCCGTCGCGTGGAGAACTTTGCCTCTTCTGGCGCCACTTGCCGTCACTATCGCGTGTCCCGCACTGATTGCCACAGACGTCACCAAGTTTGTGTTCACGGCTCTGGCGAAATCGATGGCACCTTTTCGCTCCGCACGTGTATTACACGTTCTATACGGCGAGCGGCGTGTTCGGCTCTGGTCGGTCGTCATCCTGAAAAATTATGTGAGATTAACCCTAGGTGCCGCTGACCGCAGGTACGCCAGACCAAGTGCCGTTGCAGCTTGCCATTCAACAGATCGATAGGTGGCCGGTACTCATACAGATTTAGATCCGTTGTGCCTGATTTATTCCTGAGCGCTGCCAAACGGGCTTCCAGAAGCGGCCGCCTGCCACCTCAACAGCTTGAATGTTGTACGAGACGTATTGATGACTAACCTTCTGCCACAGGCTTCATGGTTGCTAGGTGCAATGTCGCCTGTGCAAAGGAAACATTTGCCATACCGCACAGCAGCAACCAGCAGGTTTGCAGAACTTGAAATCTTCACAAGCAATGAGCGGTTCGTGGACGAAGCGACAAGTGCACGCAGGTTGCGCACGAAGTTAGAACCCTTCTGCAAACCTTGTTCATCCAAATCCATCCGGATCGTCCTCCTGTAGAAAAGATCTTGCAGTGACCTGTTCAAGTTATACGCTATTGCATACTCGACAGCAACAAGCGCGTGACATAGTCACCGAGAAACGAATCTTGTCATGTCTTCTTTTTCAATCTTCAAGACCCGCTATGCGGCGGGAATACTATTTCTTTCGATTGGCCCAGTTCCTCAGAGCTTTGCGCAGGCGGCTCAGCAGCAGGCCACGCCTCCCTCGCCAGAGCCAATTCAGAAAATCGATACTGTTCGCGAAGAAGTAACGGTTACTGGAACCCGTACTGCCGTTGAGATTGAAAAGTCGCCGGTCTCCCAGGCGGTGGTTACCCGGAACGAGATCGAGAACCGTGACGTTCGCTTGATTGATAAAGCGATCCAAGACACGCCGGGAGTAATTGCGCTGCGATCCAAAGGTCCTTCGGACAGTGACTTTGGCCTGGGTCTACGCGGCTTTGCGGGGCGGGGCGGCCAGCAGCGGACCTTGATTATGCTGGACGATCAGCCGATCAACAATGGCTTTATCGGATCAATTAACTGGGCGGTCTTTTCGCCGAGCGACATCGAGCGTGTCGAGATTGCGCGCGGGCCCTTCTCCTCGTTATATGGTGGCAACGCAATGGGCGGCGTCGTCAATCTCCTGAGCCGCCGCCCGGAGAGCCGGCATGGTGAACTGTTTTACCAATACGGTAGCCGTGCTTCTGACAATTACAATGTTCACCTGAGCGACCGTTTCTTTGACAAGCTTGGCCTGACGGTCGGTTACAGCAGCTTCAAGACGGGTGGTTACTCACCGCAGGGTATCTTTGTTTCGCCAACCACGACAGGCATCGCTACGCCCGTCAGCGGCATTACGCAGTTTGCCACCAGCACCGGGACGACACAGTACCAGCTTGGATCGCGTGGCGCACAGTGGTTCAAGAGCCAGGCCATGCGTGCGCGGGCAGAGTACACCTTCACACCAAAGACATTCGCTTACCTGCAGGTGCTGCACATGCATCGCGGCGACGGCTATGGCCCTTACCGGACCGATCTGCGGAACACGGCGGGTCTCCCGATCGACACAGGTGTTGTGGGGTTTGCCGACAATGCAGGGGTGGCTCGCAAGTTCTCCATTACGCCCGCGAGCTTTAATTCCTCTGGTCCCAGCGGAGCTACGCCCAACTTCTTTCATGGACAGGTTACGGCGGAGCTTACTCCGGCATGGACGGCACGGGTCACAACCGGACTCAACGTGAATCCAAGCTACTGGTATGTCACACCGGGCGCAGGTTCCACCTATGCAGGCGGGCCAGGAACTTCGGTGCGGCAGTTCAGTCAATCGATCTACGGCAACATCCTGATCTCGCATTCAGATCATGGACGGACGCTGCTGTTTGGAACAGAGACGCGTGGCGATCGTGGCGCTACTGCCACGCGAAATCTCACAAACTGGACGACTCGGGACACATTAACAAACCTGACTCTGCAGGCCGCGGGCAAGACAATTGATCAATCCGCCTACACGCAATACACGCTCTCGCCCACGGAACGGCTGAACGTGGTGGCAGGCGGTCGCTATGACTATTGGCGCACGTATGACGGAGCCAACCAGACTGCAGCAACGTCACCTCTGCTGCGCTATGCGGATCGCTCACAGCAAGCGCTCACGGGGAAACTTGCTGCCAACTACGCACTGCCACGTGAGTGGCACCTGCGCGCCTCCATCGGCAACGCGTTTCGTGGGCCATCCGTTTATGAGCTGTACTACAGCTACGTTCTCAGCGGCACCAAGTATGTTTCCAATGCAAACGTCAATCCGGAACACCTGCTTGCCTACGAGGCCGGTGTTATCAAAAGCTTTGGCTCGAAATACTCGATTGAAGCCACGGGCTATACCAATCGTGTAACCGATCTCATTTACCGCACGACCGACTTTGCAGCCGACCCTTCGGGCCTGACGAAGTCGTTGACAAATGCAGGCAAAAGCCGCACGTGGGGAACGGAATTTTCGACTCGCGAACGAGTGTTAGCGTGGTTAAATCTGCGTCAGGGCTATACGTATACCAACTCCATCATCTTAGAAAACCCGGGTCTGCCAACCACAGTCGGGCGAAATCTGCCCTATGTTCCCGCCCACATTCTCACGTGGGGAGCGACGGCCACGCCCAGCAAGTTCATCTTCAACCTGAACGGCCGTTATGTCAGCCCGGTGTACTCCACAGACACCAACACGGACATTGTGCGCGGCGTGCCAGGCAGCTACAGCCTCTTCTACGAGATGGACGGAACGGTGAGCTACCGCGCGACAAAGAACATCACGCTCATAGGCAATGCCGATAACATGCTCGACCGGAAGTACTTCTTCTATTACCGGAGCCAAGGGCGCACGTTGTTTGCCGGTCTCCGTTACCACTTCTAGGCAGTTGAGGAATCCATGAAGCTTGTAACCCTGTCCCTTCTTGCCTGCGCCTTCCTGTGTTCACTTCTTCCGGCGGAGGCGCAGGCGCCGACACCTCCCAATGTTGTGCTTGTACTCCACAGTTCGCAAACCATGCCGGCAGCAATGGCTCGCTTCGAAAAACAGTACGGCCCCGGTGCGTGTGATTGCTCCTTGCTGCGCGAAGAGGACATGACACCGGAACGGCTGCTGAAGACAAAGGCACTCTTCATGCAGCATCCTTCCGCGGAGATGCTTGCCCGCTTGAAGGATGCCGCAAAAACGGCTCTTTCGCACGGCCTGCAGGTGGCAACCGACACACCTGAGTTCCTGCTGCGCGGATGGGATGCGCAGCCTTCCGCACAGCTAACAGCCCGCACCATGCCGTACTTCAACAATGGCGGCGACGACAACATGTACGGCATGTTGCTTGTCCTGTTTCAGGGTGCCGGCGGCAAGCTTCGAGAGCCACTCGCCGCGCCAATTCAGATGGCAACACGGGGTATATACCATCCGGACGCGCCGAAGCTGTTCCCGGATATGGCGGAGTATCTGCAGTGGTATCGTAAGGCCAAACCGCACCAGGGTTCGCTGGTCACGGTCAACTTCTTTTACACCTACCTGAAAGACCGTGACACAGCTGCGGTAGATGGCCTGATTCGCGAGTTGGAAAAGCAGGGCATGGCCGCTGCGGGAGTTGTGGGTTCGCCGCACTCTTCCCTGGCGGCGATGTTTAACCAGCCGCAAACTGATCCCATCCGCGCCATGATGATGTTCACCCTCGCGCTCGCCAAGCCTGAGGACCGCGTGCTTCTGGAGAAGCAGAACATCCACATCATCGGACTGATGACCACGCGCAACACGCGGACTGAGTGGGAGGCGATGGACAAGGGCGTCACGCCCGACCGCATCAACTCCATGCTGTCGAACCCTGAGATGTATGGAGCAACCGAGCCGATGATCGTCGCTAGCACAGAGGGCGGCAGCCAGGGCGTGCCATCTCATTTGGAGCCAATTCCCGAGCGTGTACATGCCGCCGCGGCGCGTGCACATCGCTGGGTTACGCTGGCTGAGAAGCCAAACGCCGATAAGAAGCTCGCCCTTATCTACTACAACAATCCTCCGGGCAAGGGGAACATCGGCGCGAGCTACTTGAACCTGGCGCCATCAATCCGTGCTGTATTGCAAACGCTCAACGCGTCCGGTTACAACACCGGCAAGACTCTTCCCACGACGGACGAAATCTTGGCGCAGCTTGCGAATGTGGGCCACAACGTTGAGAACTGGGAGCCAGGTGAACTTGACCGCATGGTTCGCCAGGGCGGCGCAACCCTTGTGCCAGTTGCTGAGTAGGAGAAGGAGTTTGCGCAACTGCCTGAGCGCTTCCGCTCCGCAGTCACTGCACGATGGGGGCAGCCGCGCGACGCGAAGCTGATGGCCTGGACCTGCCCTGCGGGTAAAAAATTCTTTGTCATTCCGGGCGTGCAGCTGGGCAACGTGTTCCTTGGGCCTCAACTGTTGCGCTCGTCCTTTGCGGAGTACACCAACGTGCAGCACAGTGCCACATTGCCGCCGCATCATGGATACATCGCATCCTTCCTGTACTACCGTCAGAACCTCGGCGTTGATGCCATGATCCAGATGGGCCGTCATGGCACCCTGGAGTGGCTGCCCGGCAAGAACGCAGGCCAGGCGGGCTGGGACACAAGTGAGGTGTTGTTGGGCGATTTGCCTAACATCAACTACTACATCATGGACGGCGACGGCGAAGCGGTGCAGGCGCGGCGTCGCGGTGCGGCCATACTCATCTCACACCTGACACCCATGCTGGCGCGTACCGGCTTCGAAGAACGTTTCGGCGTTTTGAACGAAGCCCTGAGCCGATGGACGGAATCGCATGAAACTGCACCCGCTCTCGCCGCGGAGTACGAGAAGACGGCGTCTGCGGAGATCGTTCGCTTGGGCCTCGACAAGCAGTTGAGCCTGGATCTGACAAAGCCCGACGAAACCATGGAGAAGGCAATCGCCTTTCTGGACACGATCGAAGAATCACCCTTGCCTCTCGGTCTACCTACGCTTGGACAACTACCCTCTGAAGACCGCTTGCGTGCAGGTCTGCGCGCGTTCCTGGGCAACGGCTTCATGCCGGACGAGAGTAAGGTTGTCGAGCCTTATCTTAATGATTGGACCGACGCAGTCTTCACCGGCCGCTCTGTAACAGTGCCGCCTGACGTAAGTGGCAAAGTCCGCACTAAAGCTGAGAAGAGCGTAGCGGAGGGTCGTGCCTGGATCGCAAATCTGAGGCTGTCGCCGGTGCGCGAATTGGATGAGTTGCCGAAGGTCCTTCACGCGGAGTACCTGCCCAGCGGTCCGGTGGGTGATCCGCTAAATGTGCCGGACGCACTGCCCACGGGACGTGACCTGCACCAGGGCGATCCCAACCAGTTGCCCACACGTGCCGCATGGGCGCTGGGGCAGCGCATGGGCGACGAACTGATGGAGCATTACAAAGCGCAGCACGGGAGTTATCCCGATCATATCTCCATGGTGCTGTGGCAGGGCGAGACCGGTCGCAACCAGGGCGCTATGGAAGCCGAAGCCATGTACCTGATGGGTGTCCAGCCTGAGTGGAACAACCGCAACGTGGTGGATCGTCTTTCCCTGATTTCCGATGCGCTGCTCAAGCGGCCGCGTGTAAATGTCGTCTTTACTGCCAGCGGTCTCTATCGCGACGGTCTAGCTGAAAAGATCATCATGCTCGACCGCGCGGCGCGCATGGCCGCCGCGGCAGGCGACAACGCACTGAGCAGGCAAAATCGCGAGACCGCGAAGGCACTTGTGGCGGCCGGCATGAGCGAGCAGCAGGCGGGAGAGTATGCTGGCGCGCGTGTCTTTTCTCAAGCACCGGGCAGCTACGGCACCGGCCTCTCTAACATGACCGAACAGTCCCGCGACGTGGACGAGCACACCACCATGGCGGACCTGTATCTAGCCAAAACGAACTATGTCTACACCGAGAAGTCATGGGGTGACGTCGTTCCCAAGCTGCTCATCCGCCAGTTGCGTGGTAACCAGGTTGTAATGCACAGTCGATCGTCCAGCCTCTATGGTGCGGTTGATAACGACGATGTCTACCAGGCAATGGGTGGTCTGCGTCTTGCGTCGGAGGCCGCTGGCGCAAAGCCGGATCTCATCATCAACAATCTCCGCCGTGCCGGGCACG
This sequence comes from uncultured Terriglobus sp., assembly GCA_964243585.1. Lineage (GTDB taxonomy): Bacteria > Acidobacteriota > Terriglobia > Terriglobales > Acidobacteriaceae > Terriglobus. The sequence continues at coordinate 3,249 of CAXTFT010000070.1, read as the reverse complement.
AAAGGTGGAAGGTGCGCGCGATTTCATTGCAACGGAACTGAATGCTCGCAACTGGAACCCACAATGGATCGGCGAGATGCAGAAAGAGGGATACGCCGGCGCGCGTGAAATGACAAAGGCCATCGAGAACCTCTATGGATGGAAGGCTACTGCGCCTGAAACAGTCGCGCCAGAAGTCTGGCAGAAGATGTACGACGTTTATGTGAAAGATGAGTACAACATGGGCATTAAGCAGTTCATGGAGCATGCCAATCCCGCCGCGCGACAGGCTTTACTTGGTCGGCTACTTGAGATTGATCGGCAGGGAACCTACCGCTTCAATCAGGCAGAACGAACACAGATGGTCCGCGAGTACGCCCAGAATGTTGCGGCTAACGGTCTTGCATGCAACGCCAATACCTGCGGCCATGAGAACCTGAAGGTAGATATCCAGAAGCAGGTTCGTCAGCTTTCTCCGCAGCAGTTCACGCCCGCGGAACAGAAGAGCTTCCAGCAGACGGTGCAACGCAACACTGCTGCGCCAAACCATCTGCGGCAAAGCCGTTGAGGCAACCAGCGGTGGGTCAGGCAAGAGCGCTCCCAAACTCTATCAATGGCATGCGTGTAACTTACGTCAAGGTAGGAACGATAGCAAGGTCAACGCGTAAGTTTGTGGAGGAGCACTTTCTTTCATTCATTCTTACCTGGCTCATATCATTAATCTTAGGTGTAGGTCTCGGCTTAGCAAGACGGCGCTGGATCAAGCACGCATTCATACATTTGTTACCGTCCTAGACAGTGTTTCAGGACGCGGGACAGAAGGGCTAAGGCCTTGGAGACTAATGCAGAGAAACCCGCGTCTCGTCATGGGCTACTCGGGGGGAGATTTGTACTTAGAGGGTGCGCGAAGATCTTCTGCGGCGTATTTGCAGAGAACTCACCCCACTTGTCGTCATTCGGCTGGTGCGTGGAAGCCGCGATGGTCCATCTAGGCCTCGACTGACTTCTTCAGTTCGCTCAAAGGCGTCCAGTAGGGAGAGCAACGGTTCAATAGATTCAGCTCAAGCTTCCCCGGCCTTTTTTGTAGAACGTCTCCGTGAACTCCCTGCCGGTCACACACGATGGTTATTTCGCCCTGCGCCGGGGCGAAGGTTAGGGAGACCGGTTGGCCATCGGTAGCTTTGCGGATGTTGGGCTATGCTGTGACAACACTCAGTGGATGTTTGTATCGTTGCCATGACGATGATTTTCTGTAAGGGTGTGAATGCAGCCGACCTAACATCGGAACTCTCCAGGAGTTCTTAGAGTCTGATTTATTTTCCAATACAGAAGGTAGAAAAGATCAGGTGAAGGACGTCGTCCGCAGCAGTCTCGCCTGTGAGTTCATTTTGTGCCTGCAGTGCTTCGTACAGGTCGAGCAGGATCATTTCGTGCGGAACCTGGGCTGCTGCTGCAGCTTCGGCGCGCGACAGCGCCGCGTGTGCACGATGGACGGCATCCCGTTGGCGAAAATTTGTCAGCATCGCAGCGCCTGCAGGTTCCGCACTTCCCGTTGCGATCGCCACGATCGCCTGCCTGAGCTCGGGTATTCCACTGCCTGATGTTGCTGACGTAGCTACTACCGGCCAGACAATAGTCGACCCAGTGGGGACTGCCTCATCTTGGTCGAGTGAGGAAGTTGCGGTAGCCGAAGTATCTTCGGCAGCCTCATTCAAAATATGGGTAAGTAAATCGGTCTTATTCCGCGCGACCAGTACCGGACGGCCAGCGAGTGATGCGTAGGCTTCGAGGTTTGTACGCTGAACAGAATCTGTGGCGTCGATGACAATCAGTACGGCATCGGCCTCCGCAATTGCCTCCCTGGACCTGGCAACACCGATGCGTTCGACTTCATCAGTTGTCTCACGCAGGCCTGCCGTGTCCAGCAGTTCCACGGGAATGCCGTTCAGCGCAATGCGCTCTGTGATGATGTCACGGGTCGTTCCTGGTATCGCCGTGACAATGGCCCGCTCCTGTTCCACAAGCTGATTGAAGAGCGAACTTTTGCCGACGTTTGGTTCGCCCACGATGGCAAGCCGCAGGCCTTCGCGGAGGATCCGGCCATGCGCAAAGCTGGCCAGCAAGGCGGCAGTTGGTGGCAGCAGCAGGCGGATACGATTGGAGAGCTCGTTAGGTGGCACCGTGCTGATATCGTCTTCTGCAAAGTCGATTCCCGCTTCCAGGCTTGCGATCAACTGCAGAAGTGCCTGCTTCATGGGTCGGACGACGACCGCGATGGAACCGCCCATCTGTTCCGCGGCTTGCCTTGCCTGTGCAAGCGTTTGCGCTTCGATCAGGTCACGGACTGCCTCGGCCCCGGTCAGGTCAAGGCGCCCACTCAGGAAGGCGCGTTCGGTGAACTCTCCGGCCCGTGCGGGCACTGCACCGTGTTCCATGCATGCGCGCGCCAGCCAGTCCAGCACCACGGGAGAACCATGCGTAGCGATCTCGACGACGTCTTCTCCGGTGTAACTATAAGGAGAAGGAAAATAGGTGATCAGCGCATCATCAATGCGTCCGCCTGCTGCGTCATGCAGGATGCAGTAGTGAGCCACACGAGCCTGAAAGGACTGCTGATCAGGAAACAGCACCTTTGCGACGGGGAGCGATTGCGGCCCTGAGAGACGAACGACACCCACCCCGCCCCGCCCCGGCGGTGTGGCAACTGCTACGATCGTGGTGCTCTCGAGATAATCACTGGGTTGATTCATGTGTGCGCAGCGATTGTCCAGTGTTCTGCGTTTCAAACCGATTGCGCTTGGGGTTCGTGAAGCTACCGATGACGAAAGCGCCTGTGGATGTCTTCGGCCCGGGAATCGCGCTCTCGGCTGCGCCAGTTTTCCGGGTAGAGCACCACAAAACGTGACGGCCCTTCCCCGCTTGATTCTGTGCGCAGACCTACCGCGCTTTTCAATGCAAGGTGCAGCATGCGCCGTTCGCGCGAACTCATAGGATAGAACGAGTAGGGTTTGCCACTCTCGCGAACTTTGTCAATGCCGCTCTTCGCGGCCTGCAGCAATTCGCGGTTGCGCGCTGCCTTAAAACCATCTGCATCAAAGGAGATGCGGTCATGCTCCTCTGGCTCCAACCGCAAAATTTTAGCGCAGATGTGTTCCATCCCGCGCAGTAGTTCCCCGTCACGCGCGGTCAGCAGAGCAGCGTCTGGCCCGGTGATCTCCACGTAGATTAGACGATCCTCCAGACCGTCCGGATCGACCGCGCCCACCGGAT
>CAXTFT010000069.1:0-18018 GCA_964243585.1 uncultured Terriglobus sp. | reverse complement strand
ATCACGAGCCCCATCCTGCCGGGCCGCGCTGTTGGCGTCAACATCAACCAGGGTAACTATGTTGGCCAGTCGAACTACAACGCCATGTGGGTTACGGCGCAGAAGATCTTCCGCAGCGGATTGAACTTCAGCTTCAACTACAACCTGAGCAAGTCGCTCGACCTTGGTTCGCTTGCTGGTACTGTGCTGCAGGATGCAACCCGGCCGTACCTTAACTACGGCCCGTCGGACTTCGACACGCGGAACCGCATCGCATTCAACGCCGTGTACCAACTGCCCTTTAAAGGCAACCGCCTTGTGGCCGGCTGGCAGATCTCTGGTGTTACCCAGTGGCAGACCGGTAATCCGCTGAACGTCACCACATCGTCGACCTTCACGGGCACTGCCAACGTGCTGCACCCGAATCTGCTGCGGCCTGTTGCTTACCAGAAGTCTGCAGTCAGCGCTACGCGCGTTCGCTGGTTTGCAGGCGATGTGTGCACGGACAACATCACCAACACGACCAACTGCACCTTCCAGGCGCTTTCGCCTGCCAACGGTTTCGGCAATCTGGCGCGCAACGCACTGGTTGGTCCCGGCTTTGCCAATACCGACTTTTCCATCGAGAAGAACACGACCATTGTGGAAGGTCTCAAGTTTCAGCTTCGCGTGGATGCTTTCGATATCCTGAACCATGCCAGCTTCGGCAATCCCATCACGAACCTTGCCGTGACCACCACCGCACCAACGGCAGCCAACCCGAATCCTACCCTCGCGGCTAACCCTAACTTCGGCACGATCACCGCAACCCGCTTTGCCGTGGGCGATGTGGGTTCGTCACGCCAGTTGCAAATTGTGGGCAAATTCATTTTCTAAACGAAAAATAGGAACACGACAGGACTGTTCGCGGTCTACCTGCAAGGGTTCTCCGCGAACGCTTTGGTTGATGAGGCTTTGCGTCAGAACTTCTCCCTGCGGCACTTATGCTGCTTTGCCCCTTTTACAAGAGGTCACTGCGCGACACACCTTGCCGAGCTAGCAAGACCACTTTGTTGCTGTCGCAGCTTGCAGGATCGAGGATCATCATCCCTGTTGAAGCAACAACCTGCCTCCTGTTGCCTGCGTAACTCCTCCTTATGTGTCTCCGATTCTTGACATCTTTTCCAGCCGCCACATAGAGTAAGTCTGCTAAGAAGCTGGCTTTGCTGTATAAGACAGCTTTTGTGCTGCCCATGTTACCGAAGCATTTCGGTCAGGACCCGTTGTGATGAGATTCATTGAAAAGGCCGGGCTTGGTGGAACGTGCTGCGTCGTCCTTGCTGTAGCATCTTCCCTTGCAAGTCTCGCTGCGCAGAACGTGCGGCCCGCAACGGAAAAACCGTCCGCGACAGTTGGTAGCCAGGGACCGCTACCGACCCATGCGGCTTTCACAAAAGATCAGGTTGAAAATGGTGGCAGCCTGTTTCTGCAAAACTGCGCCTTTTGCCACGGCAAGGATGCCGGTGGCGGCGAAAGTGGCCCTGACCTTACACGCTCAAAACTTGTAACTGGCGACAAGAACGGCGAATCCATCGGTGCGGTTCTTCGCAATGGCCGACAGGAAAAGGGTATGCCTCGCTTTGGGCTGCCCGATCCGGAGATCATGAGCCTGGTTGCCTTCGTGCACTCACAACAGGACGCAGCCATGTCGCAGACCGGCACGCGCAAGGGTGTCGAAGAATCGGATCTGCAGACAGGTAATGCAGCGGCTGGTAAGCAGTATTTCGAGGGGGCAGGAGGCTGCACCACATGCCATTCTGCAACAGGCGATCTGGCAGGCGTTGCTTCCCGGTACTCCGGTTTGAAGTTGGAACAGCAGATGCTGTACCCGGCGGATGTGAAGAGCAAGGTGGTGGTCAAGACTTCCACCGGCCAGACTTTTGCCGGCGAGCTGGAGTACCAGGATGAGTTCACAATCGGTATGCGGGACTCTTTCGGCGTCTACCATTCATGGCTGGCCGCTGCGATCACCTACAAGGTCGAAACGCCTGCCGATGCGCATGTGACAGCCTTGGCGAAATACACCGATACAGACATCCACAATGTGTTTGCTTACATGCAAACATTGAAGTAACGCGGATACGCGCAGAACAAGGGATCGCTATGCAGTGGATGAAATGTCTTCCTTTGACCGCATTGTCAGCCTTTGGCTTATCCGGCATGGTCACAGCTGCACAGTCTGTTGACGCAGCTATGCTGAAGCATCCAGCGCGTGATAGCTGGCCAGGTTTTCACGGGGACTACAGCGGCCAGCGACATAGCGCACTCACCGAAGTGAACCCCGCAAACGTAGCAGACTTGTCCCTGGCATGGACCTTTCAGACGCAGCAGACACAGGGCATTAAGGCGACTCCCATCCTGGTGGATGGTGTGCTGTATTTCACTGTACCGGATAACATCTGGGCCATTGATGCGCGCACCGGCCACACACTCTGGCACTACACTGCGCCGCCGAACAAGGCATTCCACATCGGCCAGCGCGGCGTTTCCATCCTGAAGGACAAGATTTACTACATGTCTTCAGACGCGCACGCACTGGCGCTGGACGCGAAGACCGGCAAGGTTTGCTGGGACGTCATAGTAGCTGATTCGGCTAAAGGTCAGTGGTCAACGATGTCGCCGCTGATCGTCGGCAACCATGTGGTGGTGGGTGCATCGGGTGACTTTGATAACCTGCAGGGTTTTATCCGCGCGCTTGATCCTGAAACGGGCGCTACACAGTGGACATGGACGGCAACATCGCCCGTGGGCACGCCGAAGATGACGACAGGCGGCAACGTCTGGATGACTGGTACTTACGACCCTGGGATGAACCTGATGTTCTGGGGTACGGGTAATCCAACGCCTGTCCTGAACGGCAAGATACGCCCCGGTGACAACCTGTACACGTGCAGCATCGTTGCTCTGAATCCTGACACTGGCAAGATGGCTTGGGCTTTCCAGCCGTCGCCGCATGACACGCATGATTGGGACGCGGTCGAGATTCCGGTGATTGCGGATGTCAACTTCCAGGGAACGCCGCGCAAAGTGCTGATGCAGGCTTCGCGTAACGGCTACTTTTTTGTGCTGGACCGGACCACCGGTAAAAGCCTGGTGACGACAGCCTTCGGCCCTGTGAACTGGACCAGTGGCGTCGACAAGGAAGGGCGGCCGATACCTAATCCGGACAAGGAGCCTGCACCTGACGGCCGCTTGATTGCGCCCGACGAAAGCGGCATGACGAACTACCGTTCGCCAAGCTTCGACCCGAAAACAGGGCTGTTCATCGTCAGTTCCTCGCCAAGCTACAGCCTGTACTTCGCCAAGCCTGCAGACGGCACCTATGGTTGGGCGGGAGCGGATTACAGCCTTTGGAGCAAAGGTGTGTTGAAGGCGATTGACATTCAAACAGGCAAGATTCGGTGGGAACACGAGCTTGGCCGGCGCGCCGGGTCCGGAGTCTTGACCACGGACGCTGGACTCACCTTCAGTGGCGATGCATCAGGTAACTTTCTCGCTTTGGACACTGCCACGGGAAAGACCCTGTGGCACTCCGGCACAGGGGCGCAGATTGCCTCCTCACCCATCACCTACGAACTGGATGGGCGGCAGGTGGTGCTTATGAGCAGTGGCAGTGTGCTATATGCGTACGCGCTGCCTGATCACGTGAAGCAAAACTAAGGCTCCTGCCGGGTAGGGCCAAGCAGCTCTGCGCCCCGCAAGGTGTGTTGTATGTAGATGTTCCCACTCAGTGTTCGGGTACCCTGAGGCTTGACAAGCCGAACAGCAGGAATATAGATTTTCCTGGAAAATAACTCATCTCAACCTGTCTTACTTCTTATCCGGGTACCCGCCTGTTGCATGTCGACCGGCTGATCGGCTAAGGAAGTTTTTGTCTGCTGATAGGCATGCGAAATAACAACGCAATTGGAGAAGATTTATGGCTGAGACCCCTTTCGACCACATGCCCGTCGTTCAATATGAGGGACCTTCCAGCGACAGTTCCCTTGCTTACAGGTTTTACGAAGCGGATCGAGTATTGATGGGTAAGCCGCTGGGCGAACACCTGCGATTTGCCGTGGCGTACTGGCATTCACTTGCCATGACCGGCAGCGATCCGTTTGGCGGACCGACCATGAACCGTCCCTGGATGATGGATGGCGATCCCATGCTACAAGCCAGGGCAAAGGCAGATGCAGCCTTTGAGCTGTTCCGCGTCCTTGATTTGCCCTTCTTCTGCTTTCATGACGCGGACATCGCGCCGGGCGGAGAGACGCTGAGAGAGACGCTGAACAACTTTCACACGATGGCGGACTACCTGCTCGAAAAGATAAATAGTTCAAAGGCAAAGCTGCTGTGGGGAACGGCAAATCTCTTCTCGCATCCGCGGTTCATGGCGGGTGCCTCCACCAATCCGGACCCGGAGGTATTTGCCTGGTGCGCTGCCACGGTGAAGCACTGCATGGATGTCACCAAGCAGTTGGGCGGATCGAACTATGTGCTGTGGGGTGGTCGCGAAGGTTATGAAACCCTGCTGAACACAGACATGAAGCAGGAACTGGAGCAGATGGGCCGCTTCCTGTCGATGGTCGTCGATTACAAACACAAGATTGGCTTTGATGGTCAGATACTGATTGAGCCCAAGCCGAAGGAGCCAACGGTTCACCAGTACGACTTCGACACGGCCACGGTGTATGGCTTCCTGAAGCGCTTCGGACTGGAGAATGAAGTTCGCGTGAACTTGGAGGCGAACCATGCCACGCTTGCGGGCCACACCTTTGAACACGAGATTGCAACAGCGGGAGCCATGGGCATTCTTGGCTCGTTGGATATCAATCGCGGCGATGCTCTGCTCGGGTGGGACACGGACCAGTTCCCGAATGATCTATGGACGATGACTCTGTCGATGTACCACGTGATCAAGGCAGGCGGACTGGGCAAAGGTGGCTGTAACTTCGACGCAAAGGTGCGCCGCCAGAGTTTTACCCCTGAAGATATGGTTCATGCTCACGTGGGCGGTGTTGACTTGTGCGCGCGCGCCTTCCTGACTGCCGCCAAGATAATCGAGGACGGCAAATACGATGCCCTGCTTGCGGAGCGCTACGCAGGGTGGGGTTCGCCGCAAGCCAAAGCAATGCTGGACGGCAGCATGACTCTCGACGCTATCGCAGCTAAAGCGGAGAGCGATGCGATCAATCCCAGGCCACGCTCCGGCAGACAGGAACAATGGGAGAACCTGGTTGGAAGGGCAATTTACGGTTAGCCCGTCCTGCATCTGCTGTATGTGTTGACCTGCCCGGCAAGCTACGTCAATCTTACAAAGCCTGTTCGCTTACTGAGCGTTGACAGAGGTTGCAAGGGATGTCTATTGTCCGGCTTGCAAGCTACCTGCTTGTTCAACACCCTTCGGAGGCAACATGAAATTTGGAATGCTCCCGGCGACCTGCCTGGCAGCTGCATGCGTTGCACTACCCGCGGTCGGACTGGCACAAGCAGTGAGTGGAACCCTGCTGGGCACAGTTACCGATACCAGCGGCGCAGCAGTTCCGAACGCGCAGATTACCATCACCGCGACCGACACCGGGCAGGTGCAGAAATTTAAGACGAACGAGAGCGGAAATTACCTCGTCCCGGGCCTGCAGCCGGGCCGTTACACGGTCACCGTCGAGGCGACCGGATTCAAACGTGAAACACACGCCAACATCGATCTCACCAGCAACAGCTCAACGCGCATCGATGCGTCGCTCGCCACCGGCTCTGTATCAGAGGAAGTTACCATCTCCACTGCACCGCCTGTGCTCCAAACGGATCGTGCCGACATCAGCACCAAGATCGAACGGCAGGCAGTAGCCGATCTTCCGCTTGGTACCAATCGCAATTTCCAATCACTGCTAAACCTAGTTCCGGGCACACAGCCCGCGACGTTTGAGCACTCACAATTTTTTAACGCGCAGGGTGCCATTCAGACGCGAGCAAATGGAATTCCGCGCATGGGCAATCTGTACCAGATTGAAGGCATTGACGACGACGAACGCACCGGTCTGCTGCAAATCATCATCCCGCCTGCGGAAGCGATTCAATCAGTGGATGTGTCGACCAACAATTTTGATGCGGAACTGGGTCGTGCCATTGGCGCTGTGACCAACGTTACGCTTCGTTCCGGTACCAATGCCATTCATGGTTCGGCGTTCGAATTCATTCAGAACAACGCGGTCAATGCGCGTTCTTACTTCGGTGGACCACTCGGTCACCTTGCCTATAACTACTTCGGCGGCAGCCTTGGCGGACCAATTATCAAGGACAAGCTGTTTGTTTTCGGCGATTACCTGCGTACGACGGATCGCGAGGCGATCAACAATACTTTCACCGTCGTGCCTCAGCAGTGGTATACCGACAACGGCAACGGATTTATTGATCTAAGCGGTCCTCTCAGAACCGTGAACGGAGCTGTCCAGGGTCAGGTGTACGATCCAACTACCGGCTCCGCTTCAGGCGCCGGCCGCACAGCATTTGCGAACAATCTCATACCGATCAGCCGCGTGAATCCGGTGTCATTGGCACTTCTGCGTGCGTTACCGAAACCCAACGCAAATGTGAATAACCTGACTGCCCCGACTAACAATTATGTAGTGAACCTTCCATTCAGCAAAAACACGAACAGTTATGACGTTAAGGCAGATTACACGCTGACGCAGAAAGATCACCTGAGCGGACGTTTCTCGTGGCAGCGTGTCAACACCTTCCAGGCACCGGCGTTCGGTTCGTTTCTCGGCGGTCCTGCTGGCGGCGGCTTCCAGGGTGTGGGCGTTCAGACCGCCTATAGCACGGGTATCAACCTGGAGCACAGCTTTAGTAATACTCTCTTTACAGAAGTCAGAGCGGGTGTAGCTCACCTCCGGAACAACGCGCAGCCCAGCGACTATGGCAGCAACGATGCCACAACTGCAGGTATTCCCGGCGTGAACCTGGGTGACCAGACTACCTCAGGCCAAGTCGGCATCACAATCAATGGTGGGTTTTCAAACCCGCAGTTTGGTTACTCTGCCTCAGTTCCATGGATTCGTGGTGAAGCCAACATCGACTTTGTTAACAACTGGACGAAAACGCTCAAGAATCATAGCGTTAAGTTTGGAGCGGACGTCCGCCGCGTTCGTGATGATCTGTTGCAGTTCCAGACGTACAGCCCACGCGGTGCCTACACTTTCGATACAGCTCAGACATCCGTCCCGGGAGCAACTGGCAATGTAGCCAATAACGTTGCCAGCTTCCTGCTGGATGTGCCAAGCGTTGCAGGACGTGATCTTGGAACCTTCTTCCCCGCCTACCGGCAGACCTGGGTCTTCGGCTTCGTATCGGATAAATGGCAGGTCAACCAGCGGCTAACAATGGACTTAGGTGTACGCTGGGAATTCTACCCTCCAGCCACCCCTCGGGTAGCCGGAGGCTTCTCAAATTACGATCCTACGACTAACCAGCTAGTCCTCGCTGGTATCGGTAGTAATCCTTCCAACCTGGGCTTGACCACGCGTTATGGATACTTCGCACCCCGTACCGGCCTGGCCTTTCGTGCAACCGACAGCACGGTCATACGCACCGGATTTGGTATGAGCTATCTGCCTTACCCAGACAACACCTATGCCTACAATTACCCAATACGCGCAAACAACAGCTACCAGCCTGCAAACACCACTGGTGGCGCAGCCTTGCTGTCAGACGGCAGTGTTGCGACCTTCCAGAAGGGTTTCCCCGCACCTGTGCCGGTGGCAATCCCTGCAAACGGCATCATCCAGATTGAGAACCAGACACCGACAGGCAGACAGCTTACATCGCAGTCCTACACGATTATTCCTAAAAACTTCTACAACCCTTACGTGATGAGCTGGAACTTTGCGGTGCAGCAGGCCTTGCCATACGACATGACCATGCAGCTGGCGTATGTTGCAAATCATGGTGTACACATGCCCGTTGCCCAGAACATCAATCTGCCTACGTTTCTGGGCGGCGATACTGCCAGCGAGCCATTGAACATAGCCTTCGGCAGGACTGCTGGTACGACCGCGCAGTTCCTTGGCTTCTCTTCGAACTACCACTCACTGCAGGCTCAACTGAGTAAGCGCTTTTCACACAGCCTGAGCTTCACCACTGCATTTACGTGGGATCGTGCGCTGAACTACCAGTCAGGGGATGATGGGGGACTGCTGTTCTACGCACAACCTCGACGCAATTACGCACGTGCTGATTTCGATCGAAACTTCAATTTCGAAAGCAGCTTTACCTATGAACTGCCGGCTGGCCGTGGGCATAAATACTTTGCCTCAGGCATAAGCCAGTACGCCCTCGGTGGATGGAAGGTATCGGGCATTCTGTCCGTTGTGTCTGGCCTGCCGTTTACCACAACAGCAAGTGGAACATCGCTTCGCACGCCAGGCGTAACACAAACTGCAAACCTGGTCTCTCCATACAACAAAATTCCAGGCCACAGCGCGCTGGGTATCGCGTTCTTTGACAGCGCAGCCTTCGCACAACCGCAGGGCTTTACCGGCACAACCGGCTTTGGCATTACGGGAAACACGCAGCGCAACCAGTTCACCGGGCCTGGTTACATTCAGAACAACCTTACCGTTGCCAAGCAGTTTCCTGTCTTCCGGGAAGCCAATCTGGAGACTCGTTTCGAAGCATTTCAACTTAGCAACACGCCGCAGTTCGGTCTGCCGAATACTACCTTCGGTGCAGCGAACTTCGGCTACATCACAGGCACTCTTGGCTCCGGCCAAGGCAGCGTGAATGGCGTGGGCGGCGGACGCAGTCTGCAGGCCTCTGTGAAACTGCAGTTCTAAAACTGACTGCCTGCGATCACAACCTTCGCAGCGCGACACCAGCAGCCGGTGATTCCAATGAGTCCCCGGCTGCCTTTTTTTCCGGCTGCTGCGTATCGCGCAGAGCCGAGCTCAAGGAGCCACATCATGGTAACTCGTCGCAACTTCCTCGAGGGTGCTGCCGTTACGGCTGCGGCAGTCGCTTCGACCTCTGCTAAAAGTTATGCCCGCATTATGGGTGCGAACGGTCGCGTAAATTTTGCTGTGATCGGTGTACATAGCCGAGGCTACGCGCATCTTGCGGCCCTGCACGCCAACAAGGACAACGCGCAGATCGTCGCGGTGGCCGACGTAGACAGCCGCTACCTAGAAAAGTTCTGCTCTGACACAACCGCAAAGATGGGCATGGAGCCGAAGGGCGAGAAGGATTTCCGCAAGGTGCTGGCCAACAAGGATGTGGACGCAATCACCATTGCCACGCCGGACCATTGGCATGCGCCCATGGGCATCCTGGGCATGCAGGCCGGCAAACACGTGTACGTCGAAAAGCCCTGCGCCTACAACCCGCAGGAAGGCATGTGGCTGGTCGAAACGCAAAAAAAGACCGGCAAGCTTTGCCAGATGGGCTCGCAGCGCCGCTCGTCCAAGCCTGTGATCGAGGCGATCGAAAAGCTGCGTTCCGGCGTCATCGGCACGCCTTACTGGGCTGAGACCTGGTACGCAACGGCGCGTAAGCCGATCGGCGTCGGCAAGCCCATCCCGGTGCCGGAAACGCTCGACTGGGACCTGTTTCAGGGGCCGGCGCCACGCCGCGCTTACACCGACAACGTGCATCCATACAATTGGCACTGGTTCCGCCAGTGGGGTACCGGCGAAACGCTCAACAACGGCACCCATGAGGTGGATGTTGCAGTCTGGGCCATGCAGGTCGGCCTGCCGCATCGCGTCACCGCGGTGGGCGGCCGCTACCAGGCCAAAGACGATTGGCAGTTTTACGACAATCTCGACGTCGCCTTCGAGTACCCCGACGCCATGATCACGTGGAAGGGATCGTGCATCAGCGCTAAGAAGACTTACGGCCGGGACCGCGGTGTGGCTATCCACGGTACCAAGGGCACGATGGTCATCGACATTGGCGATTGGGAGGTGTACGACGAGAAAGATCACATTGTTGAAGCGTCAGCCAAGGCAGTGAAGTCTGCCGCGGCACCTTCGTCAGACCGCGCCGGTATTGACGTTCACACGGATCAGCATTTCGGGAACTTCATCGGAGCCATTCGCAACGGCGAAGCCCTGCACCAGCCCGTGGCCCAGGGCAACATCTCCGTAACGGCGCTGCACCTGGCAAACGTGGCCTACTTCACAAAACGTTCACTGAACATCAACGGCAGCGGCAACATTATCGGTGACAAGGAAGCGCAGGCCATGACGAAGCGTGCGGAGTATGCCAAGGGTTTCGAACCCAAGGTGTAGCCCACTGCTACAAAACACAGGGGCCGCTCCGTAGAGCGGCCCCTGTGTTTGTTCCAAGCGTTCAGTCTCCAATTTTCATGGATGGAGGCGCAAGCGCATGAATTTTGATGTTGCAAAACGACACCCCGTCCCCGTGGTCCTGCAATTGGATGTGGCCGTGACGAAGCTCCCCAAAGTGCGGCAGCTTCTGATATTTGCTGTCGGCAACCAGCTTGCGGAACTCTGGCGTGAATCGCTCATACTCCAGCACCTTCACACCGTTCAACCAGTGCTCGCCATGTGTTCCGCGGACGATGATCCTGGCGGTGTTCCACTCGCCCACGGCTCGATAGGGCTTGTTCTTCGCGGCTGGAATCATGTCATAGAGCGAAGCTTCCGTGCGATTGCCATCATGTCCCAGCTTTGCGTCGGGATTTACATCGTCATCCAGCACCTGGTATTCAAAACCGATGGCAGGGTCGCCGCCGGTTGCTTTGTCAGTGTTGACAAAGTACTTGATGCCGCTATTGCCGCCCGGCGTGGTTCTGAAGTCGACACTCAGTTCGAAGTCGCCGAAGTCCTCATCAGTCAGCAGGTCGCCGCCTAAACTATGGCCGTGGCCCTCGGAATGCGACAGCGTGAGTACGCCGCTGTCAATCTTCCAGCCTTGGTTCGGGATGCTTTCGCCCTTCGCATTGTGCCAGCCCGCACCTGTGGTTCCGTCCCATAGCAGCTTCCAGCCCTGTGTTTTCTCAGTGCTGCTAAGTGTGTTGGGTGCCTGCGCCACCGCGCTAATGGAGAGCAAAGCAGCAGCCGCGAAAACAATCGCCTTCATGAAAACTCCCTGTGTCCTACCGGCTAACCATAGACGACCCTGGAAATGGCTGTCTACTACTTTGGGCAAAGCTCTCAGTGTTTGTGGAGAACTTCGTGCGGTCGTCCAGCGGTGTGCAACCTGCCATCCAGCAGGTGCGAGTGCCCTGCCAGATGCCCATCCTGCAGTTCCTCCGGCAGCAGGTCAGTGGGCAGATCCTGGTAGCAGACTGGCCGCAGGAATCGATCGATCGCCATAGCTCCAACAGATGTCACGCGGCTATTGGACGTGGAGGGCGATGGTCCACCGTGCACCATGGCGTGGGAAACTTCGACACCGGTAGGAAACCCGTTCACGACGATGCGTCCCGCCTTGCGCTCCAGCACGGTGAGCAGGCGCTTTGCAACTTTGTGATCAGCCGCATCCAGGTGCAGGGTCGCGGTCAGCTGCCCTTCCAGGTGCTCGGCGGCTGCGATCATCTCGTCTTCGTTTTCGCAGTTGATCAGCAACGCCGCCGGGCCGAAGACCTCTTCCGTAAGGGCGGGGTTGCTCATCAGCGCCTTTGCATCCGTGCGGAAGAGAGTTGGCTGGGCCGATGCATTCGTCTCGCTGCCTGCCGCCCCGGCTGCCAGCCGCTGCACACCGGGCGCGCCGCACAGGGCACCGATTCCCCGCACATACGCCTGCATAATGCCAGCGTTCAGCATGGTGTTGGCTGCGGACTTCTCGATCGCAGAGGCTGCGGCGGCAGCAAACGCGGCGAAGGTCGGCCCCTTCAGCGCAAAGACCAGTCCGGGCTTGGTGCAGAACTGCCCAACACCCAGGATCGCGGATGCAACCAGGCCTGCTGCAATGGCACCGCCTCGCGCCTCCATTGCCGCCGGAAGCAGGAAGACCGGGTTGATACTGCTCATTTCCGCAAAAACCGGGATGGGATTCTGTCGTCCTGCTGCAAGCGCCACCAGCGCCTGACCGCCTTTGCGCGATCCGGTAAAGGCAACGGCCTGGATGGCGGGATGCTTCACCAATGCCCCGCCAAGCTCGTTGCCGACGCCGATCAGCAGGGAAAACGTGCCCTCCGGCAAGCCGCACGATGCTACAGCCTGCTGGATCATTCGTCCCGCAAGCTCAGACGTGCCCAGGTGCGAAGGATGAGCCTTGGCTACCACAGGGCAGCCCGCAGCAAGCGCCGCGGCGGTGTCGCCACCGGCAACGGAAAAGGCGAGCGGGAAATTACTCGCGCCAAACACAGCGACAGGGCCGACCGGGATGCGGCGAGATCGCAGGTCAGGCCGCGGTATCGGCTTGCGGTCAGGTAGCGCGGTATCCACGGTCACATTCAGCCAGCGGCCCTCCCGGACCAGCGATGCGAACAAGCGCAGCTGCCCGCAGGTGCGGCCACGTTCGCCTTCAATACGCTGACGCGGCAGGCCCGACTCGGCCGTGGCACGGTCTACCAACCCTTCGCCGAGGTCCAACAGGCCCTGCGCAATCGCCTCCAGTAATCGCGCACGTGTCTCATGGTCTGCGGAACGGAAGCTATCGAAATCCCGCGCCGCAAGCGTGCAGGCACGGTCGACATCGGCAAGAGTACCTCCCCCGAAGGTAGGCTGGAGTGCCTCACCGGTCGCAGGATTGATGGCCGCTGCTTTACCCTGTGTTCCACATACCTCCGCGCTGCCGATCAGCATGGCTCCGGTAACACTCATCGTGACCTTCCTCTCCGCAGTCGCCCCCGCGCACGCGAGTGGTTTTGCACTGTAACAAAGCATTGGTGTCTTGCACTACCTGCGACAAATACGCCGGAGTAGCACAACCCGACGGCATTCACAGCGCCCATGGGGCTTTATCGGCGGGCCTTTGCGTGCAGACATGGTTTGCTCCAGCAAGCAACTGTAGCTGACGGTAACAGCGCTACCGGCTGAGTTGTGCCTGCAACTGCTCCAGCGTTCTGCCTTTCGTCTCGGGGTAAATGAGCAAGACTACGAGCAACTGGAGCGCAGTCATTCCGGCGAAAAAGTAGAACGGTGCCGCGCGCGAAAACTGCGCAACCATCAGCGGAAACAGCAGCGCCACCAGCGCATCCATGATCCAGTGCGCGCTGCCGCCTAGACTCTGGCCTTTGGATCGCACCTGCGTGGGGAATATTTCCGAGATGTAGACCCAGATCACCGCGCCCTGCGACATGCCGAAGAATGCGATGAAAGTGACCAACAGCCACACAATGTACTCGGGATGCGCACCGGTGTGGAAGAGTGTTGCCACTCCCAAAAGGCAAGCACAGGTGCCGATTGCACCGATCACCAGCAGCGTCTTACGGCCAATCCGGTCGATGAGCAACATGCCGAGTATGGTCCCCGCCATGTTCGCGAGACCGATGTAAATCGACTGCGAAAACGTCGACAATCTCGACAAACCAGCTGCTGCGAAGATGTCATTTGCGTAGTACAGGATCGCGTTGATGCCAGACACCTGGTTGAAGAACCCGATCGTAATCGCCAGAAAAATGGGCAGCCGAAGTGCCTTCGTGAACAAGGGTGCGGAAGCTTGATCTCGCTCGCGATGAAGGGAGAGGCGGATCGTTTCCAGGTCCGCTTCCGGCTCGTCCGCGCCCATCTGGCGCAGCACCGCAAGTGCATCCGGCAGGCTGTTGCGCGTCACCAGGAAGCGCGAGCTCTGCGGAATGGTATACAGCAGCACGAGGAACAGCAGCGCTGGGAAAATGGCGATGCCGAGTTGCCAGCGCCATTCCAGCAGACCCAGGTGCAGCGTGGCAATGTAGTAGTTGGAGCAGTACGCAACGAGGATGCCGAGCACGACATTTGCCTGAAAGGTGCCGACCAGCCTACCCCGCCATGCTGCCGGTGCAAGCTCTGCGATGTAGACAGGGCCCAACACCGACGAGCCGCCAATGCCAAGGCCGCCAATGAATCGGAACATCATCAGCAACGCCCAGGTAGGCGCAAACGCGCAACCCAGCGCGGAGATGATGTAGAGCACGGCCATGATGCGCAGCGCGTTGCGGCCACCGATGCGCTGGCCCAGTGGCCCCGCCATGATGCAGCCGACGACAGTGCCCCAGAGCGCGATGGACACGGTCAAGCCGAGACTTCGCGGTGAAAGCTGGAAGACCTCAGTCAACTGTCCGGTAGTGCCGGCAATGACCACGGTGTCAAAGCCGAAGAGCAGCCCGCCCAGCGCCCCGACTACGGTGCTGCGAAGCAGGCTTGCTGTCATGCGCATGGTGAAGCTCCTGAAAAACAACTGTGTGGACGCAGCTATTCGGCCACACAGGCGTGTGCAGTGTCAAAGAGGAACAGCATTCAACGTCTTGTCCGCACGCATCGCACTGGCTTCAGCATGTCCTTCATGCTGAATCTGCAGCATCGCCACAGCTTCTCGCAGCGTTGATTTGAAGCCTGCAGAGCAGCAGACGTGAGTACGGATGAGACAGTGGTTACGGGACGGTTATCAGCAATGGAGGCGCTCACTTGGTTGAGGTAAGCACAGGCAATACGGGTGGTTTGTTCCTGCTGGTGTTGCTGGCGGTTGCCATCTTCGGCAGCCTGGCACGCGTGCTTAAGGTTCCCTACCCTATCCTCCTCGTTATTTCAGGCATTGCTCTGAGCCTGCTGCCCCACATGCCTCGTTTTGCTCTGCCACCGGATGTTGTGTTCCTGGTCTTTCTGCCGCCACTGCTGTACTCCGCGGCGTGGACCCTTTCCTGGCGAGAATTTCAACGCAACTTCAAGAACATCGCCATGCTCGCGTTTGGCCTTGTGCTGGCGACCATCCTGCTGTTGACCTTGCTGGCAAAAAACTTTTTGCCAGGCTTCGACTGGAAGGCAGGCTTGCTGCTGGGTGCAGTGGTCGCGGCCACAGACGCCATAGCCGCCACGGCAGTGGCCAGCCGCATGGGGCTGCCACACTCGGTGGTTGCGCTGCTGGAGGCGGAGAGCCTGGTAAACGACGCGACCGGCCTGCTGGCTTTGCAGTTTGGCGTCACCATCCTGTTGACAGGCCGTACACCCACCTTTGTGGAAGGCGTCGGGCGATTCGTCTTCCTGACCGGAGGCGGTGTGCTGATCGGGCTGCTGGTGGGCTTTGCGGTTGCAAAAATCGAAGAGCTCATTGACGACGGTCCCATCGAAATTGTGCTGAGCGTTCTGGTGCCGTACGCCGCATATGTTCTGGGTGAAAAAACTCACGTCTCCGGCGTGATGGCTGTCATAGCCTGCGGCATGTACATGAGCCGGCAGAGCAACAGGTTCATGTCCGCGCAGGTGCGGCTGCAATCCACTGCCGTGTGGGATGCACTCACGTTTGCGCTGAACGGCATTGTGTTTCTGCTGCTGGGTCTGCAACTGCCCTTTGTGCTCTCGCAGATCCGTGACATCCCCATGCACGCGCTGGTGCTGTACGGTGCGGGTTTCAGCCTGGCCATGATTGCCTTGCGGGTCGCGTGGATCTTCCTGGACGCACTGATCAGCAATTTCGTGGGCCGCTTGTTTACCCGGTCACCGGGGCAGTCCGTCAAAGGCAAGCGGCAACTTGCCGTTGTCGGCTGGGGAGGCATGCGCGGGGTGCTGTCGCTGGCTGCGGCCGTGTCACTGCCGCTGACCACGGCCAACGGGCCATTCCGGCAGCGCAGCTTGATCATCTTCCTTGCCTTCTGTCTGATTGTTTCCACGTTGGTGGTGCAGGGACTGACTCTGCCATTGCTCATCCGGAAGCTGGGCCTGGCCGGCCAGTCCAGCCTGCACGTCGAAGAGCAGGAGGCAAGGCGCACCATGTTGCACGAAGCGCTGGCCTACCTGGATCGCCGCCGCTCTGCCGACGCATATGAAAGTGATGTTGTTGCCGAATTGAGAACGGTCTATCGCGGACGACTCGAGGCTATGCCCGCCAATCGGAACGTTTCTCGCAGAGCGAATACGAGTAAGAAGCAGCGCCACCAAACCATTCTGGATGTCTTAGAGGTGGAACGCGCAACGTTGCTGCGCCTGCGGGACGAACAGCGCATCGACGACGAGGTACTACGAACCTTGCAGCGTGAGCTGGACCTCTCCGAAAGCCGCGTTCATACCTCTGTCGCGTAGAGTTCAGGCGCGCAGGCCGGTCAGTTGCATTAGCCGGTCTGTCTCGTTATAGGCTTCTTCTACCCACTCAAGGATTCGGCTTGGGTCCGGGGCGAACTCCAGTTCGATAGAGACTACACCGTCGATTCCCATTTCCTTCACAGCCTGCAGGTAGGGATGGAATTTGACGACGCCGCGTCCTGGTGGCAAGTCGCCATGCACCTTGCCGTCGCAGTCGCTGATGTGAACGTGGATGGCTTTGCCCTTCAGTTGCGCTAGACTCTCTGGTCCGCAGTCTGACAACACGAGGTGGCTGATGTCGATGTTTGCCATGACGTGCGGATGTCCGCACTCGCGCAGAAAGCGCGCCATCTCCGCCGTGTTGTTCAGCAGGCTTAGCCGAAAGGGTTCGAGCTCCAAGGCAATGTCGAGGCCCTTGGACCCGGCGTAGTCGCCCAGCACGCGGCAGCCCTCCAGCGCCCATCGCCACTGCTCGGCAGGTGGGATCACCTCGCGCTGCCAGATGTATTCGCCCAGTACCAGCAGGATGTTCCGCGCATGGAGGTCGGCAGCCAGATCAATGAAGCGCCTGGTGCGTTCGATGTGGAAGGAACGCACTGGCTCGCTCGGATCGATGAGTCCGACAGCGACAACTGGTAGAGATATAACCGGCAAGTGCAGGCGTTCACACGTCCCGGCAATCAATTGCTTGTCCCCTCGTGAAAGTGTCATCGCTTCCGTGTGGAGGTCGACGCAGTCGAACCCGATGCGAGCGATATGTTCGAGGCCGGTGACCGTGTCGACGCCCGCCTGGCCGAAGGCGCTGTTGATGATGCCGAGCTTCATGGGTGTATTCCTCAGGGATTCCGCAGGCATCATCCTCGTCTGCCGGGCCGGTAAAATCAAGCCGTGTCGCAGGAGCCCATTTTCGAGCATGAGATCACCTTCAGCGCAGATGCCGCGGCTGAGGTGCTGCGTGCCGTCCCCCCTGTGGCAGGCGTGGTCGCGCTGTTCGGCTACGCGTCTGCAGACCGGCCCTTCCTGATGCAGTCCGCCAACCTGCGCCGCCGCCTGCAACGCCTGCTGGAGCCGGTGGAAGGCCAGACGAAGCGGTTGAATCTTCGCAGCCGAGTGGCGCGTATTGCGTGGCGCACCACGCACTCTGAGTTGCAGTCGCTGCTGCTGTTGCACCGCGCGAATGCTGTCGTCTTTGGCGCGGAAGGTGCTCGTAAACGCATGCGATTGTCACCACCCTTCACAGTGCGCTACG
Source organism: uncultured Terriglobus sp. (assembly GCA_964243585.1). Classification (GTDB taxonomy): domain Bacteria; phylum Acidobacteriota; class Terriglobia; order Terriglobales; family Acidobacteriaceae; genus Terriglobus. Next base: position 591 of record CAXTFT010000069.1, on the reverse strand, counting down.
CCGTGGAAAATCGCTTTCCGCGTATCTACGTCACCAACCACCTACGCAGGCGATCGCTGCACACTACATTTGGCCCGTTCGCGTCGCGCCTTTCGGCAGAGCGCTATCGCGAAGCGGTGGAGGAACTGTTCGTCATCCGCCGCTGCTTCATGGAATTGTCGCCGTCCCCGGACGATCCGGGCTGCATCTACGGCGAAATGCGCAAGTGCATGGCACCCTGCCAGGCCCGCTGCACCGATACGGAGTACCACGCGGAGGCAGAACGGACACTCGCATTCTTAAAGACTGCCGGCGCGTCTCTTACGGCCGAACTGGAATCCGAGCGTGACCGGGCGTCAGCTGACATGCTGTTTGAAGAAGCCGCCTCGGCGCATGCGCGCATCCTGAAAGCCAAGAGTGTGGCCGCATTGGTGGACGAACTGGTCCGGCCGCTGGATCAGGAAGGTCGCGGTGAGAAGGACGGCGATCACGAGGATGAAATAGCCGGAGAAATCCGTCAGCGCCGTGGTGACCTTGATGCCGAAATGGTTGAACAGGCCCTGCGTGACCGTGATGAGCACGACCGCGATGGTCTGTTCCTTGAACCCCCAG